>CAZONM010000239.1:0-9202 GCA_964580865.1 uncultured Myxococcales bacterium
CCGACGCCGGGAGCGCGCGCGGCAAGGGCGCCGCCGGCGCGCTGGTGGAGCGCGCGCTCGGCATCGCGCCGTCGTCGCGCCCGGAGCCCGACGTCCCCGCGCTCGGCATCGAGGTGAAGACGCTGCCGGTGGTGGCGGGGCATCTGGTCGAGTCGACGTGGGTGTGCAGCGCGGCGCCCGCAGCGCTCACGCACGAGACCTGGGCGACGTCGCGGGTGCGCGCCAAGCTCGCGCGCGTCTTGTTCGTACCCGTGGACGTCAGCGCGGCCGGGCTTGCGGAGCGCCGCGTGGGCACTGCGTTCTTGTGGAGCCCGAGCGCAGACGACGACGCGCTCTTGCGCGCCGACTGGGAGGACCTCGCGGACCTGGTGGCGCAGGGCCTCGCGTCGAGCGTCAGCGCGCGCCGCGGCCGCGTGTTGCAGCTGCGTCCCAAGGCGCGCGACGCCCGCCAACGGCGCCGCGTGCGCGCCGCCGACGGTGACGAGTACTGGGCACGGCCGCTCGGGTTCTACCTGCGCCGCGCGTTCGTGCAGGGCGTCGTCGACGAGGTGTTCCCCACCGACGACGAGGATCACTCGCGCAGGCGATCGTAGGCGCTGGCCAGCTGATCGCTCGCGGTCATGCCCGCCTGCACCGACTCCTGCACGCCGCGCTGCTTGGCCTTGTAGCGGTTCATGATGCCCGTGGCCTCGGCGTCGGTGATGCGCCCGTCACTGGCGTCGGCCTTGAGCTGCTGCAGCGAGGCGATGCTGCCGTCGAGGGTACGCACCAGCGCGTCGACCTCGCCGCGCTGGGAGCGCTTGGCCTGCAAGAGCGCCTCTTCGCCCGCGCTGCGGTTGGGGCGCGCGCTCAGGTCCTTGATCTCGGCGTCGATCTCGGTGCCGACGCGCAGCACTGCCTCCCGGCGCTCTTGGTGGCGCCCGATGACCGCGTCCGCGTCTTTGCTGATGCGCTTCGCATCGACCTTGGCGCCGAGCCCGCCCACGCCGTCGTCGAGGACGCCCTGGCGCGCGTCGTTGAGCGTGCGCGTTTGGGCGTTGGAGCGTGCCACGCTCTGGTTGATCGCGTTCGCGTCGAGCGGCTTGGGCGTGACGCTCGGAGCCAGGCCGAGCTTGGGCTTGCCCGCGTTCTTCTTGGTGGCGGTGGCCACGGGCGCATTCGCGTTGGCCATGGCGTTCTCGTTGGCCGTGGTGGCCGCGGCGGCCGGCTTGTCGTCCTCGGCACGCACGGCCCCCGCGGGCAGCTTGACGATGTCGCCCGGGTGAATGAGGTCGGGCTTGGCGCGGAACTTCTCATTGCCGGGCGTGTCGAGGAGCTGCTCCAGCGTCACCGGCGAGCCGTCGCTGTTCTTGTGGGCCGACGCGATCTTGGTCAGCCAGTCGCCCTTCTTCACCGTCACCGAGTCGCCCGCGGGCAAGGTCGCGCCGTCGACGGGCGCCGGCACGTTGGTCGCGCTCGCCGACAGCTCGGTGCGGCTCGCGTTGCCCGCGCCCTGCTCCTGCGCGACGGCCTCGAGCGCCATGGCCACGGCCGCGTCGGCGCCGCGGCCCTGGGTGGCGGCCGCCACGGCGGCGATGTCGGTGGCGTGGGTGGCCGCGCGCAGCTGCTCGGTCTCCTCCTCGGTGAACGCGAGGCCGCCGTCGTCCTCGGTGTTCATGGCCGCGTCCTTGGTGGCGCGCAGCGTGTCGACGCGCTGACGCAGCACCGTCGACGTGGCGTCGAGAGCGTCGGCTTGCTGTTGCTTGGCCTGCAGCAGGAGCTCCTCGCCCGGCGTGCGATCCTTTTTGCCCTCGAGGCCCGCGATCTCGTCGCCCACGCGGGCGCGCGCGGCGGCCACGTTCTCCATCTCGGTGACGACGGTGTCCATGCCCTTGACCGCCGCGTAGCCGACGCGCGCGGCGTCCATCTTGCCGAGCTCCGTGGCTTGCAGTTGCTCCACGGGCAGGCGCGCGTTCATGGCAGCCACCATGCCGGCCTCGCGGCTCTGCGCCATCTGCCGCGCCTGGGCACGCGCCTCGGGGCTCGCGGTCTTCTTGGCGGTCTGCTCCGCTTGATCGGCGGTGGTGAGCGCCCGATCGAGCTCGGTCGCGACGGCGTTCGCGTCCTCCACCGACATGGCGCCCGACGACGCCAGCTTCTCGAGGCCGTTCGCGGCGACTTCGCGCGCGGTCTCGGACTTGCGCACGTCGAGGCGCTCGTCGTTCAAGCGACGGGCGATGCCGGTGGTCGGACGGTTGTTGACGTTGTTGCCGGCCATGAAGACCCCTATTTGTGGAGGGCCGCGAGCATACGCCGTCGGCCACATCAGAACCACGGCGGATACCCGGCGCCCGACGTCCGTCATCGGGAGGAGCCCGGTCGGCGGCGCGTGGGGACGCGCGCGCGCGCCGTGGTGTCGTTGGCGCGTGCGCGCGGTCACGCGAAAAACGCGATACGTCTCGTGCGTTGTTTCGCGCGCCCGCGCGCACCGCGCCGCCGACGCGCTGTAGGCTGCGCCCGTGCCACCGCCAACACGCCGTCGCCCACCACCCGGCCCGCCCAAGCGCCCCGCGCCGCACCCGAAGGCCAGCAACCCGCCCGAGCACAAGGTCGCGGGCAAGAACGCGTGCCGCGCGCTGTGGCGCGCCCGCCCCGACGACGTGCGGCGCGTCTATGTCACCGAGGCCCAGGTGGCCCTCTTCGGCGACGTGCTCAAGGAGTGCGCGCGCCGCCGCGTTGCGTACCACGTCAAGACCGACGCCGACCTCGACCAGATCGCCGAGACCGTGCACCACGACGGTGTGCTGTTCCTCGCGCGCGCGCTGATGCCCAAGCGCCCGGCCGACGTGATCGGCTGGGCGTCGCGCACGCAGGGACCGGCGGCGCTGGTGTTGCTCGAGGGCGTGAAGAACCCGCACAACCTCGGCGCCATCCTCCGGGTGTGCGCGCACTTCGGCGTGCCCTTCGTCTTGGCGGCGGGCGAGACGGCTGCGCTGTCGCCGGCCGCCATGCGCACGGCCGAGGGCGGCGCCGAGTATTGCGCGCTGGTGCCGTGCGGCAGCGGGCTCGAGCTCCTCGAGACCTTGCGCGCCCTCGGGTTCGTGGCGGTGGCCACGTCGAGCCACACCAACGCGTCGGTGGCCGACGGGCTGCCGCCGCGCGCGGTGGTGATGCTCGGCTCGGAGGGCGAGGGCCTGTCGCAGCGCTTGATGGCGC
Organism: uncultured Myxococcales bacterium; assembly: GCA_964580865.1. Classification (GTDB taxonomy): domain Bacteria; phylum Myxococcota; class UBA727; order UBA727; family VGSZ01; genus JACOUT01. Next base: position 3,196 of record CAZONM010000239.1, read on the forward strand.
GCGCCGACGTGGCCGTGCAGATCCCGGGTAGCGGCGCGCTCGAGAGCCTCAACGTCGCGTGCGCGTCGTCGGTGGTGCTGTGGGAGCTGTGGCGTCGAAGGGGGTGAACCATGGTTCGCGAACGATCGTTGCTCGTGGGGCTCAGCGCGCTGGCGCTGTCGTGCGGGTGCCCCGACGGTTGTGGCTCGAAGCCGCCGACGCCACGCGACGCGAGGGTCGAGGCGCCCATCGAGCGCCGGCCGCTCGAGGTCTCGCCGCTGCCGCAGCCGCCATCGCTATCGATGGCGCCGGGGGCGTTCCCCGGCATGCCCGAGGGCCCGCTCGCGGTGGTGGTGGCGCGCCCGCAGGGCGACGCCCGCGTCGACGTGCGGCCCGCCATCACCTTCAACAAGCCCATCGCGGCGCTCGGCGACGCCCGCGCGCCCGCGGGCTTCTCCATCACGCCGGCGGTCAAGGGCGAGTGGCGCTTCATCGGCTCGTCGTCGGTGGAGCTGGTGCCCGAGGGGCTGCTGCCGTTCGCCACGGTGTTCGAGGTGACCGTGCCCGCTGGGCTCGCCGCCCTCGACGGCAGCGCGCTCACGGCGCCGTTCACCTTCCGCTTCGAGACGCTGGAGCCGCGCCTGTCGTCGACCGCGCCCGAGGCCGGCTGGCGGTGGCTGCCGGCGCAGCCCACCATCGGCCTCACCTTCAACCAGCCCGTGCGCGACCTCGAGCGGCACGTGCGCCTGCGCGTGCAAGAGCGCGACGAGCCCTACCGCGTCGTCGGCGTCGTCGACGTGGAGGCCGAGCGCGCCGCCAAGCGCAAGCAGCGGCCGCCGCCGCCGTCGGCGTGGGGGAGGCCCACGCGCTACGACATCACGCCCGCGCGCCCGTTGCCCGTGGGAGCGTCGGTGGTGGTGGAGGTGCGAGACGGCCTGCGCGGCGAGCAGGGGCCGCGCACCGCCGCGCCCGGGCAGACCGCGTTCGCCGTCGCGGGTCCCATGCGCTTCACGGGCGTGCGCGCGTGCTCGTTCGACGACGGCCCATGCCCCTACGGCCCCATCGTGCTGTCGTCGACCAACGAGCCCGAGCTCGAGTCGCTCCTCAAGCACGTGCGCCTGGAGCCGCCCGTGGTGTTCGACGCCGACGACTGCGCCACCGGCACGAGCGTCGACGAGGGCGGCCGTGCGGTGCTCTCCGCGCGGCTGCGCCCGGGCACGCGCTACCAGGTGATCGTCGACGCTGGCGTAGTGGACGCGCTCGGGCAGCCGGCGCCCGCCTTCACCGGCGCCGTGCAGCTGGCCGACGTCGACCCGGGCCTCCGCGTGCTGCAACACGAGGCGCTGGTGGAGCTCGAGCCCGAGGCCGCCCTGCCGGTGGAGGCGGTCAACGTGCGCGCGGTAAACGCGAGCGTCGAGCGGCTCGACGTCCCGCAGTTCGCGCGCGCGCTCACCGACCCGCAGTGGGCCGGCGCCGCCGACGTGGTCGCGCGCACCATCGACACCGTGAGCGCGCGCAACGCGGGCGTGCGCCGCCCGCTGCCGCTCATGGACGTGTTTCCGCCCGCCACGCCGCGCCTGTTCCGCGTGAACGTGAGCGCGCCCGAGGTGAAGGAGGACCCGTGGCGCGTCATCGGTCAGGTCACCGATCTCGCCGCCCACGCCAAGCTCGGCGTCACCTCGAGCGTGGTGTGGGTGACGTCGGTGCAGCGGGGCGCTCCCGTGGCCGGCGCCACCGTGCGCCTGTGGGACAAGGCTGGACGTGAGCTCGCGAAGGCCGTCACCGACGACGACGGCGTGGCGCGCCTGCCGGGCATCGAGGACCTGCTGCCGCCCGCGCGCGGCGAGACGCGCTGGAGCGCGCCGTTCGTACTGGCGTCGGCCGAGAAGGACGGCGACGTGGGCGTGGTGGCCTCGGGGTGGCGGGACGGGCTCGCGCCGTGGGACGCCGGCATCAGCGGCTCGTGGGAGGGCGACATGCCGCAGCCCTTCGGCCTGTTGGTGAGCGAGCGTGGCATCTATCGCCCCGGCGACGAGGTGCACGTGAAGGGGCTCGTGCGCGTACGCCGGCGCGGCGAGCTCAAGGCGCCCGCCCTCGACTCGGAGCTGCAGGTGGCGCTGCAGGCGGGGTGGGGCGAGGAGCCCCTGCAGAAGCTGCGCGTGCCGCTGTCGCGCTTCGGCACGTTCACGGCGACGTTCCGCATCCCCGAGGGCGGCAAGCTCGGCTGGTATCGCGTGGTCGCCAGCTCGACCATCGAGGGCCGGCGCGTCGACCTCGACGCGGGCTTCCGCGTCGAGGAGTACCGCGCGCCCAAGTTCAAGGTCGACGCCAGCGCGCCCAAGGCCACGCTGGTGGCCGGCGACGCCCTCGAGCTCGACGTGACGGCGCGCTACCTGTTCGGCGGCGGCATGGCCGGTGTGCCGGTGCAGGCCCACGCGTTCCGCGAGACCTTCGACTTCGCGCCCCCCGGCCACGAGCAGTTCGCCTTCGGCGCGCAGGTGTGGGGCTTCGACGACGCCGAGCCCGGCGTCTCCTCCGACTTCCTGGCGCGCACCAGCGGCCGCATCGGCGCCGACGGCACCACGCGGCTGTCGCTCGGCGCCGCCGAGCCCTGGGGCGAGCGCACCGTGCGCGTGACCCTCGAGGCCGAGGTGGAGGACGTGAGCAAGCAGCGCGTGGCCAACCGCGCGGTGGTGGTGGTGCACCCCGCCGACGTGTACGCGGGCGTGCGCGTCCCCGGCGGCTTCGGCGAGGTGGGCAAGGGCATGCCCGTCGAGATCATCGCCGCCGACCTCGACGGCAAGCGCGTGGGCGGCGCCCCGCTCGCCGTGGCCGTGCGGCGCCGTCAGTGGAAGAGCATCCGCCGCCGCGACCCCGACAGCGGCCGCTTCACGACGGTGAGCGAGCCGGTGGAGACGCCGGTGAAGGAGTGCGCGCTGGTGAGCGACGCCGCCGCCGCCGTGCGCTGCGAGGTGGTGCCCGACGAGCCCGGGCTCTACCTGATCGAGGCCGCCGCCACCGATCGCGCGGGTCGTCGGCAAATCACCACCAGCTCGACGTACGTGGCGGGCGGCGGCTGGGTCAGCTGGCAGCGCAGCGACAGCGCCACCATCGAGCTCGTCGCCGATCGCAAGCGCTACGCGCCCGGCGACACCGCGCGCGTGCTCATCAAGAGCCCCTGGCCCGAGGCCGAGGCGCTCGTCACCGTGGAGCGCGAGGGCGTCAGCTCGGTGCGGCGCCTGCGCCTGCAGGGCTCGGCCGCCGCCGTCGACGTGCCCATCGACGACGCCGCGGTGCCGAACGTCTACGTGAGCGCGCTCCTGGTGCGCGGGCGCGTCAAGGCCGACGCGGTGGTCGGCGAGCTCGATCCCGGGCGGCCCCAAGCGCGCGCCGGCTGGGTCAACCTGCCCGTCGAGAAGAGGGGCAAGCGCCTCTCCGTCGAGGTGGACGCCGGCCCGGGTCCGCATCGGCCGCGCGCCAAGGTCACGCTGCGCATCGCCACCAAGGACGCGCGCGGCAAGGGCACGCCCGCCGAGGTCGCCGTGTGGGCCGTCGACGAGGCCGTCTTGCGCCTCACCGACTACCGGCTCCCCGACCCCACCGAGATCCTGCACCCGACGCGCGACCTGTCGGTGCTCCTGGCCGAACCGCTCACCACCTTGGTGCGCAAGGTGCCGTTCGGCGACAAGGGGCGGCCCCCCGGCGGCGATGGCGGCGACGACGCCGGCGGCGGGTTTCGCTCGAGCTTCAAGACCACCGCGTTCTTCGTGCCCGACGTGGTCACCGACGCCTCGGGCCACGCGCAGGTGGAGGTGACGCTCCCCGACGACCTCACGACCTACCGCGTGCTGGCCCTCGCCATCGGCGAGGACGATCGCGCCGGCGTGGCCACCACGGACCTCGTCGTCACCAAGCCGCTGCTCGCGCAGCCGGTGCTGCCGCGCGTGGTGCGCGTGGGCGATCGCTTCTCGGCCGGCGTGGTGGTGCACGCGCAGCAGGCAGGCGACGTGACGGTGCGCCTCGAGGCCACGGGCGTGACGGTGGCCGAGCCCGAGCAGCGCGTGACGGTGGCGGCCGACGCGGCGCGCGTGGTGCGCTTCGCGCTCGCCGCCGAGCGCCCGGGCACCGCCGCCTTGCGCTTCACGGTGAAAGGCGGCGGCGAGGAGGACAAGCTGGCGCACGAGCTGCCCGTGCTCTTGCCGGTGGTCATGGAGACCGCGGCCGTGAGCGGCGAGGTGACCGGCGCGCCCACCGGCCGGCGCGAGGAGGCGCTGGCGCCGCCCGGCGCAGCCGTGTGGCCCGAGGTGGGTGGGCTCGAGGTCACGTTGGCGTCGACGGCGCTGGCGGGGTTCGCGGAGTCGTTCAAGCAGCTGGTCGAGTACCCCTACGGCTGCCTCGAGCAGCAGGCGTCGCGGTTGGTGCCGTTCTTGGCGCTGCGCGAGCTCGAGGGTGGCTTCGGCGTGGTGCACGAGGCAAAGGAGGGCGCCCTGCGCGAGCGTTGGGCGGCGTGGCTCGGCACCCCCGCGGATCAGACCCCCGACCCCGACCGGGTGACCGCCGCGACCATCTCGTCGCTGCAGGCGCTCCAGCAGGACGACGGCGGCTTCGCCCCTTGGTCGACGTCGTCATGCTCGGACGCGTGGGCGTCGAGCTATGCCACCTTGGCGCTGCACCGGGCCGACGAGCTCGGCTTCGACGTCGACGACCGCGCGCTCGCGTCGGCCCGCCGCTTCCTCACCGACCGCGTGGCCCCCGACGCGCTGCCCGCGTGCACCGGGTGGGGCTTGGGCCCGCGCCGCGCCAGCGACGTGGAGCGAGTGTTCGCGCTGTGGGCGCTGGCGCGCGTGGGCAAGGGGCGCCCCGCGCAGGCCGACGCGCTGTACGCGCGCCGCGCGTCGCTGCCGCTGTTCGCGCGCGCCATGCTCGCGGACCTGCTGTTCCTCGGGAAGCGCGCCGCGGATCTCCCGCGCGCGCGTCAGCTCTTGCAGGAGGTCATGAACGGCGCCAAGGAGACCGCGCGCGAGGTGCACTTCGAGGAGGGCACCAACGCGTGGGCGCACACCTGGTCGAGCGATCTGCGCACCACGGCCATCGTGCTCATGACCCTCGTCGACGGCGAGCCCGAGCACCCGTTCGTGGACAAGATCGCGCGCCACCTGCAGGTGGCGCAGAAGGGCGGTCGCTACCGCACCACGCAAGACGCGGCGTTCGCGCTCATGGCCATCACCGAGCTGGTGCGCGCGCGCGAGCGCGAGGCGCCAGGCTTCGACGCCACGGTGAGCTTCGGCGGCAAGGTGCTGCTGGCCGAGGACTTCCAGGGGCGCAACCTGAACGCGCTCACGGCGCGCGTGCCCATGGTGGCCCTGGGCGCCGCCGCGAGCCCGCTGGTGTTCGAGAAGAGCGGCCCCGGCGTGCTCAGCTACACCGCCGTGCTGCGCTCGGCGCCGAAGGTCATGCCGACCGACGCCAAGGAGGCGGGCATCACGGTGCAGCGCTGGTTCGAGCCGTGGAGCGCGCCTACCGGTCAAGGCCAGGTGCGCGCCGCCTACGCCGGCGACCTGGTGCGGCTGCGCGTGCGGGTGGCCACAGCGCAGACGCGCCGCTTCGTCGTCGTCGATGTGCCGCTGCCCGGCGGCCTGGAGGCGGTGGACGCGAGCCTGGCCTCGAGCGCGCGCCTGCCGCCCGCCCCGAAGGACGACGACGACGGCGACGGCTCCGACGACGACCACGCGGGCGCGGGCGATGACGAGGGCTGGTTCTGGTCGCCGTTCTCGCACACCGAGCTGCGCGACGATCGCGTGGTCGTGTTCTCCGACACGCTCCCGCCGGGCGTGCACGTCGCCACCGTGGCGGCGCGCGCCGCCACCCCGGGCGCCTTCGTGCTGCGGCCGGCGACCGCCGAGGAGATGTACGCGCCCGAGGTGTGGGGGCGCTCCGACGGCGGCACCTTCGAGGTCGTACCGTGAGGCCGCGCCTTCGGCGCGCCGTCGCCGCCCTGGGCGTGGCGCTGGCGCTGCCGCTGGCGGCC
>CAZONM010000240.1:0-9200 GCA_964580865.1 uncultured Myxococcales bacterium
ATCCGGCGCCCCCATCCGCGCCCCCGCTGGCGCGCGCACCCACGCCGGCAGCACCTCCTTCGCGGGCGCCAACCCCCGGCGTGTTCCCGCCGCTGCGCATGCCCACGCCCGGGCCGGTGCCGGCCCCACCCGCGCTCGCCCGTTCGCCGTCATCGTCGATGCCCGCGTTCAGCCCACCGCCGCTGCCCGACCACGTGGGCGGTGCACCGCCGGAGCTGGTCCTCGAGACCGAGCTCGACTTCTCGCTCATGGCGTCGGGGAGCTTCCCTGCCTCGGCGGCCGTCGACGCGGCCACGTCGCCCATCGCCAACCTCTTCGACGGCCTCGACCTCGGGCCACAGCCGCCGGTCACGAGCCCCAACGCCATGCTCCCCTCGACGCGCTCCGGCCCGGGCGCCGATCACGTCGCCACCGGAGGGGTCGACGTGATCGGCGCGTTCGCGGCCGCCGAGACGTCGTCGCTGCCGGCGCCGCCGCCGCCGCCCTTGCCCGTGCGCCTGCTGGGCCTCGCCGAGCGGCTGCGCGCCGAAGGCAGGGAGGACGACGCCACCACCGTCGAAGAGGCGCTCGACCGGCTGCCGCCATAAGAGACAACCTGCTAACGGCGCCCCATGCGCTATGACCCGAGCTCGATCGAGCCCAAGTGGCAGGCCGCGTGGGACGAGGCCAAGGCCTTCAAGACCCCCACCGACCTCGCCACGCTGAAGACCCGCCCCAAGTTCTACGTGCTCGACATGTTCCCGTACCCCTCGGGCGCGGGGCTGCACGTGGGCCACCCCGAGGGCTACACCGCCACCGACGTCGTCGCGCGGCTCAAGCGCATGAAGGGCCACTGGGTGCTGCACCCCATGGGCTGGGACGCCTTCGGCCTGCCCGCCGAGCGCGCCGCCATGCGCGAGGGCATTCACCCGGCCATCATCACCAAGCGCAACGTCGACAACTTCCGCCGGCAGATCAAGCGGCTCGGCTTCTCGTACGACTGGGAGCGCGAGGTCGACACCTCGAGCCCGGACTACTACCGCTTCACGCAGTGGATCTTCCTCAAGCTCTACGACAAGGGCCTGGCCTATCTGGCCGAGGTGCCGGTCAATTGGTGCCCCGCGCTCGGCACCGTCCTCGCCAATGAGGAGGTGAAGGACGGCAAGTACGTGGAGACCGGCGACCCCGTGGAGCGCCGGACCATGAAGCAGTGGATGCTCAAGATCCCGGTGTACGCGCAGCGCCTCATCGACGACCTGGACGGCCTCGACTGGCCCGAGGGCGTGAAAGAGATGCAGCGCAACTGGATCGGCCGCAGCGAGGGCGCCGAGCTCGACTTCCGCGTGGTGGTGGCCCACGACGTCAAGCACCCCTCCGCCGCGGACGCGCGGTTCCGCGTCTTCACCACGCGCCCCGACACGCTCTTTGGCGCCACCTACTGCGTGCTCGCCCCCGAGCACGCCCTCGTCGACGTCATCACCGCGCCCACCCACAGGGCCGCGGTGGACGCCTACGTCACCGCCGCCAAGCAGAAGACCGACCTGGCGCGCACCGACCTCGCCAAGGAGAAGACCGGCGTCTTCACCGGGGCGTACGCCATCAACCCCGCCACGGAGCAGAAGATCCCCATCTGGGTGGCGGACTACGTACTCTCCACGTACGGCACCGGCGCCATCATGGCCGTCCCCGGCCACGACGAGCGGGACCACGAATTCGCCCGCGCCATGAAGCTGCCCATCGCGCAGGTGGTGCGGCCCGCCGCCGGCGAGCTGCCGAGGCCCATCGACGAGGCCGCCTTCGTGGACGACGGGGTCGCCTGCAACTCCGGGTTCCTGAACGCTTTGACAACCGCCGAAGCGAAGAAGCGCATGATCGACCACGTGGAGAACGTGGGCTGGGGCAGCCGCCGCGTGCAGTACAAGCTGCGCGACTGGCTCTTCTCCCGCCAGCGCTACTGGGGCGAGCCCTTCCCCATCGTGCACACCGACGACGGCGAGATCGTGGCGCTGCCCGAGGACCAGCTGCCGGTCACCTTGCCCGCCGTCGACGAGTACAAGCCCACGGGTGACGGCAAGCCGCCGCTCGGGCGCGCCAGCCCCGACTGGGGCCGCGTCAAGCTGCCCGACGGGCGCATGGCCACGCGCGAGCTGAACACCATGCCCCAGTGGGCCGGCTCCTGCTGGTACTACCTGCGCTACCTCGACGCGCAGAACACACAGCGGGCCTGGGATCCGGAGCTCGAGAAGTACTGGATGCCCGTGGACCTGTACGTGGGCGGCGTGGAGCATGCGGTGCTGCACCTGCTGTACGCGCGCTTCTGGCACAAGGTGCTCTTCGACTGCGGCCTGGTGTCCACGAAGGAGCCGTTCCACAAGCTCTTCAACCAGGGGATGATCCTCGCCTACAGCTTCCAGGACGCGAAGGGGAAGTACTACGAGTACGGAAACGTCGAGGAGCGAGACGGCAAGGCCTTCGCCAAGGACACGGGTCTGGAGCTCAAGAGCCAGATCGAGAAGATGTCGAAGTCCAAGTACAACGTGGTCAACCCCGACGACGTCATCCGCGACTATGGCGCCGACGCCCTGCGGCTCTACGAGCTGTTCATGGGGCCGCTCGAGCAGGTGAAGCCCTGGCAGATGGCGGGCGTCGAGGGCGTGTCGCGCTTCCTGGCGCGCACCTGGCGCCTGGTGGTGGACGAGGAGACGGGGGCCCTCGCGGCCCGCGTCAGCGACGACGCCGCGGCGCCGGAGCTCGAGAAGCTCCTGCACAAGACCCTCAAGAAGGTGGGTGAAGACACCGAGGGGCTGCGCTTCAACACCGCCATCTCGCAGATGATGACCTTCGTGAACGAGTGTACGCAGGCCAAGGCGCTGCCAAAGGGCCTCCTGCGCACGTTCACGCTGGCGCTCTGCCCCTACGCGCCCCACCTCGCGGAGGAGCTGTGGCAGCGCTTGGGTGGGCAGGGGCTCGCCTGCCAGCAGGCCTGGCCCGCCCACGACGAGGCGCTGTGCGTGGACGACACCGTCACGCTCGGCGTGCAAGTGAACGGCAAACGGCGCGATGAGATCACAGTGGCGGCCAACGCCGACGACGAGAGCTGCAAGGCCGCCGCGCTCGCCTCCGCCACGGTGCAGAAGTTCATGGAGGGCAAGCCGGCCAAGAAAGTAATCGTGGTCAAGGGTCGGCTCGTGAACATCGTCGTCTGAAACGGTGACCTGAGATGAACACCACCACTCGCTGCGGCACCGTCGCTCTCGTGGGCCGGCCCAACGTCGGCAAGAGCACGCTGTTGAACGCGCTGCTCGGCCAGAAGCTCGCCCCCACCACCCACAAGCCGCAGACCACGCGGCGCGTCCTGCGCGGGGTCGTCAACCACGGCGACGCGCAAGTGGTGCTCGTGGACACCCCCGGGCTGCACAAACCGCAGAAGGGCCTGCACGCCTTCATGCACCGCGAGGCGCTCGACGCCGCCAAGGGCGTCGACGTGCTCGCGCTCGTCACCGAGGCCTCGAGCCTTGGCGTCCACAAGGACGACGAGGCCGTGCTGCGCCAACTGGAGAAGGAGGGCGCGGCCGAGCGGCCAATCGTCCTCGTGATCAACAAGGTGGATCGCCTGAAAGACAAGGGCCAGCTCCTGCCGCTCCTCAAGGCGTGGTCGGAGCGCGTCGCGTTCGCGGCCCTCGTCCCCGTGTCGGCGCAGAAGAAGAAGGGGCTCGAGCCGCTGCTCGACGAGCTGGCGCGCCAGCTCCCCGAGGCGCCGCCGATGTTCCCCGTCGATACGCTCACGGACGCCAGCGAACGCGACATCTGCGCCGAGCTCATCCGCGAGAAGGTCATGCTCGAGCTGCGCCAGGAGATCCCCTATCGCACCGCCGTGGTCGTCGAGCAGTTCGATGAGGCGCGGCGCGACGACAAGAAGAAGCCGCTGGTGCACATCGCCGCGGTCATCCACGTCGAGAAAGACAGCCAGAAGGCCGTGGTGGTGGGCAAGAAGGGCGAGCGCATCAAGGCCATCGGCCAGCGCGCGCGCGCCGAGCTCGAGACGCTGCTCGGCTGCCAGGTGATGCTCGAGCTGTTCGCCCGTGTGGAGCCGGACTGGACCACCAGCGAGGCCGGGCTCAAGAAGCTCGGCTACGCGCGATCACGCTGACGACGCGGCAGGCACCTCGGCGGGGAGCGTCACGCGGAACGTCGTGCCGGTCCCCTCGGCGCTCTCGAAGGTGATGCTGCCACCGTGAGCGGTCACGATCTCCTTGCTGACATGAAGGCCCAACCCGGTCCCGGGCTCGCTCGGCCAGCCCGAGAAGAGCGCATCGAAGACGCGCGGCCGCAGCCCCGCGGGGATGCCGTGGCCGTTGTCTGACACCGAGACCACGACGTCGCTGCCCACGGGGCGCACCTCCACGTGCACCTTGCCGGCGCCGCCCGCGGGCAGAGCCTTGGTGGCGTTGAGGAGCAGGTTCAAGAGCACCTGCGAGAGCTGGTGCGTGGAGCCCCGTACCGTGGGGCAGGGCCGGTAGTCGCGCGTCACCGTTCCACGTCGGCGGATGTCGCCGCTGGCGATGCGCAGGGCGCCATCGAGGAGGCCTGCCATGTCGCAGCTGGCCATCGCGCCGGTGTCGCGCCGACCGAAGGCACGCATGTCGCGAAGGAGGAACGTCATCTGCTCGGACGCGCGCGCGGCGTCGGCGAGCCCCTCGAGGCAGCTCGCGAGGCGGCCGCGGTGCGGCTCCGCGATCACGCCGGGGGCCTCGACGGCGCTCGCCAGCTCGTCGGCGGTCACGTCGAGGTTGCTCGCCACGCACGACAGGGGGTTGGCCACCTCGTGGGCGAAGCCCGCGGTGACGCCGGCCATGACCTCGAAGCGTTGGGTGTGCCGCAGCAGCGCCTCGCGCTCGGCGACGGCGGCGCGCGACCGAACGAGCGACTCCGCCATGTCGTCGAAGCCCTCGCCGAGCACGCCCACCTCGCCGAGCTGGAGCAGGCCGGCGCGGGCCTCGCCGCCGCTCGCGAAGCGCCGCATGACGTCGGCCAGGCTGCGCATGGGCCCGAGCACCGCGAGCGCGAGCTGCAGCCCCATGCCCGCCGCCATGCAGCCGAGGCATGCGACCACGAGCGCGATGGCCACGCCGTTCGGCATGGCCGCGGGTGCGTGCGCGTGCACGTGGCCCACCGCTGCGTGATCGTGCGTGAGGATGAGCGTGGTCACCAGCGCCACGCTCACCGCGGTCAGCGAGACCAGCCCGAACACGAAGTACGCTCGCAGCGGCGGCGCGCGCACTCCGGCGTCATGCAGCCGTAGCGTCGGGTGCGCGGCCTTGAGCCGCCGGAGCAGGGGCACGCTGCTCGCTTGCACCACGGGGAAGAGCACCGTCAGCTCGCACGCGCCCGCCATGGCAGCGCCCACCAGGCCCACACCGATCAGATTCCATTCTCTCGAGACCGCGAGGAGGACCAGGCCGGGCAGCACCGTGATGGCGATGAGCGCCCCGATCATCGCTGCGGTGTTCGCCGGGAGGTTCAGCGCCTCGACCCAGGCGCGCCGCGCGACGTCGAGTTCCACGGGGGATGACGCGCGCAGGACGACGCGCGCGTGTCGGGTCAGGCGCGTGATGGTGACGATACAGATGACCGAGTCGAGGCCGAGCAGCGCGACGAGGTAGCGCAGCAGGTACGTGTCGCGCCACATCGACGCGTCTGCGACCAACGAAATGAAGTACCACGCGAGCAACGTGGCGGGCCAACAGAACAGCACCACCAGCCACGGCGACCACAGGAGCGCGCGCGCGCCGAGCCACGCCAGCGGTGGCGGTGACGGGGTCGGAGCAGCGCCCGCCTGCGTCATGGCCCCGTCGCCACCGAGAGCGCGCGGCGCGCCAACCGCGCCAGGGAGACGGCCCCGCCGGGCTCGCTCATGTGACGCACCCGCACCGGGCGCTTGCCCTCGCGCGCGAGGATGACGTTCGCCGCCTGCATGCCCGAGATGTAGGCGCCCTCCATGCAGATGACCCGAAAGCCGGTCTGGGTGTAGTCGCCCGCGAGCACCAGGTTCGGATACGGCGACGCGGCCGCGGGACGAAGCTCGTCGCTGCCGGGGGTCGAGAGGAAGAACGCGTCGTGGTTGCCGCGGTGAAACAGCTTCTTCTCGATGGTGGCCGACTGCGCCGCCGGCCAGAGCTGGTGCAGCACGTTCATGGCGTCGGTGATGATGCGCTGGTCGGACAGGTTGGCGTAGGCGCCGTCCTCGCCGACGAACTGCACCACCGATCCGCGGCCCTCCGGGTCGCTCTGGAGGCGCTTGAGGTCGGCCACGGTGGAGAAGGGGCCCGGCAGGCCGATGATGGCGCCGTCGGCGTCGGGCGGGCTGACGACGCGGTCGTACCAGATCGTGAGCGCGATGGTCCGCTGCGTCTCGAGGCGCGTGATGTTGTGGAAGTAGGGCAGCGCCAGCGACTCGGGGCGCAGCGCCTCCTCGAGCCCCCGCGGCGGCAGCGCCGCCACGTAGTAGTCGGCGCTGACGTCGGTGGTGGCGGGCTGGCCCGGCGCCGCGCCCTCGACGCTGTGGTAGTTCGAGTACCAATCGGTCTGCGCCTCGGCCTGGTGGATGTAGTGGCGGTTGTCCTCCACGGTGAACGAGCTCACGCGATCGTTCGCCTGCGTGACGTTGATGTGCTCCACCTCCTTGAACCGCTCGAGGACGCCGCCGAGCCGCAGGAAGTGCTGGCGCAACGGCTCGATGATGACCTCGGAGCAGCCGCGGTTCATGTACCGGCACGCCACGGCGTCGTAGTTCTGCGCCACCAGCTGCATGGCCGCCACCGCCGCCAGCGCCGACATGGGCTTTGGGTAGATGAACGCCGACTGCGTCACGAAGCGGAAGAACGAGCTGTTGATGATGGCATCCGACAGCCCGTGCTGGCGCGCGTAGTCGTCGAACGAGATGGCGTCGAGCGCGCGCAGCTCGGCGCTGCTGAGGCGGTCGATCTCGGTGACGAACATCTCGAACATGAAGCGGAAGATCTTCACGCCGTCGACGGGACCATAGAGGCCCGAGAGCAGGCCGCCGGGGAAGAGGTGCGTGGGGCTCGGCGTGGGCCACGCCTGAAAGCGACGCACGGTGCCGTTGCTCCAGATGAGCACCTCGTGCTTGGCGGCCGCGAGCCCGGCGTCGGCCCCGAGCGCCTTCAAGCGCGCGCCGAGGTTCGGGTAGTCGAAGAAGACGTGAAAGCCGTGGTCGACGGTGAAGGTGCGCTGCGTCGTCCGATCGCGGTGTGGCATCGACGAGGCCTTGCCACCCATGACGTGGCCGCGCTCGAGGATGCGCACGCGAAACGCGCCGGCGCCAGCCTCGAGCAGGTGGATGCCGGCCGAGAGCCCAGCCAGCCCCGCGCCCGCGATGATGATCTCCTTCTGCGACATCGTGTGTTCCCCCGGCGGTCGGTTACCCGTGCCTCGTTCGCGGAGCGGGTCGCACGATAGTCCAGCGCGCGGCGGGCGTGCGCGCCGCGCGGCCCGTGCGCGCGTCAGTGCCCCGCGTCGATACGCTGCACCCCGCGGGAGACGCAGCCCACCACGCCTTCGGATCCCGGGCGCAACAGCCCCGCCGCGTTCTTGCCGCGGGTGACCCACAGGCCGTACAGCGCCGTGGCCGCGGCGTTGGGATCGCGATCGTTCATGAGGTTCTGGAGCGGGTACTGCAGGCGCGCATCGCCGATCTCCGCGACCACGAAGGCCCGGTCCCAGGCAGACAGTCGCGTGTCACCCACGAGCTTCTCGGCGAACGCGCGGTCCTTGTCGGCCAGGGAGCGCAGCGCGAGCAGGCTGCGCGCGGCCTCGCTCCACAAGGTGTGTTGCACCGAGGTGAAGGCCTGCTTCCGCTCGGCCTCGGCCAGCGCCAGGTAGCGCGCGAGGATGGGCTCGGCGAGCGCCACGTCCGGGTGGCGCTCGGCGGCGAACAGACCGACCACGCGCGCGCGCACGTCGGTGCTCGCGAGCGCCTTGGCGATCTCGTCGGTGCCCGGGGCGGGGCCCGCGTCGGCGAGCGCCGCGAGCGCGAACGCGTGATCGACGGTCCCAGGGCCGCGTCCGAGCTGGTCCACCAGCCGCGGCTTGGCGTCTGCGGCAGAGACCGCGAGCCACAGATCGCGCGTGCGTAGCTCGTAGCGCCGGGCATAGCGCACCAGCCCCTCGCGCTCGTCCGCGTACCAGGGGCTCTTCACGGTGGCGCCGTCGGGCGCGGTCAGCTTGCCGAGCTCGGCCGCGCGCGCGCGCACCTGCTCGAGCAGCACCGGGTCGGGATCGCGCGCGTCGATGGACGCAATGACCTCGCCGTACAGGCGCGCGATCTCGGCGGGCCAGCGGCCGTACAAGAGGTCGGCCACGAGCGAGCCCTCATCGAAGCGCGACACGGCCGTCGGGCTCGGCAACGCGGCCGCGCGCAGGCTCGGCTTCGCGCTCAGCGCGGAGCGATAGAACGTCTCGTAGAGCGCCGCGGTTCGGAACGCGGCGCGCCGTGCCCAGAAGCGATCACCGAGCTTCACGGCCGCTTGGTAGCGTTGGGCCGCGGCCTCAATCCGCTTGCGCGCCTCCTCGCCCTCCAGGCGCGCCAGGCGCTTGAGGCCCAGCGCCTGCCCGCAGCGCTCCGGGTCGGGCGCCCGGGCCTCCTCGACCTCGGCCGCGCGGTACTTCACCTGGGCCACGAGCGAGCGTTGCCGCGCGGCCGGCAGCGTCTCGGCGGCGCGCCGCGCGTCGGTGAGCGCGTCGAGCGCCTCGTCGAAGCGGCGCTGCAGCAACAGCGCGCGGCCGCGCCCGAGCTTCAGGAGCGCCGCCAGCTCCTTGTCGCCGGCCAGGACGCCGTCAGGCAGCCAGGTGCCGGCGAGCGCCTCGAGCGCGCGGCCGTCGCCGGGCTCGGCCACCAGGGCGGCGTCGAGATCGAGCTTGAGCTTCGCCACCCTCGTGGCGGTGTCGGCGCTGGGCGTCACCGGCGCCGCGGGCGCGCTCGGCTTGCGCTTGGGGGCCGGCGGCGCAGCGTCGGGCGCCGCCTCCGGGGTCTCGGTGGGCGGCGCGGCCTCCTCGGGGGGCGTCTTGCCGAGGTCCTCGGCCGAGGGCGGGGGCGCACCCGTGTCGCCAAGATCGTCACCGCCGCTTTGCGCCAGCGCGCCGGCAGCGGCGAGCCAGAGCAGGGCGGCGGCGAGGCGGCGCATGTCGAGCGCTACTTCGCC
>CAZONM010000241.1:0-9197 GCA_964580865.1 uncultured Myxococcales bacterium
CCGGCGTGTCGTCGCCCAGGAGCTCCTCGAGGAGCGCCGCCAGGATGCGCGCGCGCGCCGTGCTTCGCCGACGCCGTTGCAGCTCGTGCGCCAGGACCCGCGCGCCCTCGCGCAGCTGGCGGTCGGCCTCGTGGGCGCGGCGGTCGACGGTGCACATGCTCCGCCGCGTCGCAGGTGCCGTGCCAGCCAGGGCGCTGCGTACGCGCGCGGAGGGGTGCGCCGCAAAGGCACATGGTGCGGGTCTGCTGCGTCAGCTCGATGCAGCCTCGTGCCGGCGGCGCGAGGCCAGGTAGGTTTGCCATTGTGGCAGCGCGGCCATGCGGTCGTGGAACGCTCGCAGCGTCGGCGCGTCGTCGAGGCAGCCAGGGCGCATGGCCAGGTGCGCGTGGAGCACCTGGAAGGCGATCACGTCGGCATAGGTCGGCAGCGCGCGCACGAACAACCCGGCCGCGGACGGGGGCGCACGCTGCAGCAGGACCGTTAGCCTGGCGACCGCCGTGGGCCACGACTCGGCCCAGTACGTCGCGGCCGCTGCGGGGTTACCCTTGCCGGCTCCGTAGAGCAGCGTGCTGAACGCAGCGTTCACATCGACGCACGTCTCGGCGAGCACATCGGCGCGCACGCGCTCGTCCTCGTCGTCGCCGTCCATGCCGAAGGTACGCGCCAGATGGCGCAGGATGGCCTGGCTCTGCGGGACGTGGCGCTCGCCCGCATCGCTGCGCACGATGAGCACGGGCAGCTGGAGGAGCGGCATGGCGCTCTTCATGGCCGTCCAATCCTCGCGCGTGACGGTCGTGTCGACGTAGTCCCTGCGCGCGAGCGCGAACAGCAAGCGAATGGCCTCGGCGCGACCGTGGATAGCGAAGTACTTGAGCTCGTAGGTCGTCGGCATGGGGCTCCCGGCGTGGCGATCCGCCGCGACCTGGTAGCATGGCGCCGTGTCCGAACGATCACCGAGCCCCGCCATTCGGGGCGCCTACCTGCGTGACAACTACGCGGTGGTCGAGCGCCTCGGCCCCGGCGTGGCCGCTCTGGTCAACGAGCGGCTGCACGACGACACCCGCGCGGCGCTGGCCGCTGTCCGCCCTGACGACTGGGCACCCGTGCAGCTCGACGTCGCCGTGACCCACGCGATCTACGAGGCACTGGGCGAGCCAGGGCTGCGCCGCGCCAACCGCGAGGTCTTCCTCGCGGCCGTCGAGGGACCGATGCTCAAGCCGATCTTCGCCGGCCTGCAGCGCATGTTCGGCATCACGCCGCTCGCGCTGTTGCGGCTTGGGCCGCGCCTGTGGAACACGATCTACCGCGACTGCGGTGACCTGAGCCTCGAGCAGCACGACGGCGGCAATGCCGTCGTGCTCGACCGCGCGCCCGACGTGCTGCTCACCACGCCGAGCTACTTCGTAGGCGTCGCCGGGGTCATCGACGCCTGCTTCGTGCTCGCGCGGCGCAACGGCTCGGTCGCCATCACGGTCGACGCGGCCGAACGGCGCGTCCGCTGGCGCGTGGCGTGGGACTGACGGCCGGCTGTCCCGTTGAGCGTGCGCCGCTGTAACTCGCCAGCGCGGCCAGTGTAGGCTGCCCGACGATGCAGGTCGGCGACATCGTCGATGGCCGCTACCGGCTCCTCGATCTCCTGGGCGAGGGAGCGGCGGGCAAGGTGTTCCGCTGCGAGGACTTGGCGAAGAACAACATGTTCGTCGCCCTCAAGCTCCTGCACGCAAAGGACCCTCGGTGGGAGAACTTCTTCCGTCGAGAGTTCGAGGTGCTCTCGCGCCTGCACCACCCGAACCTCGTGAGTGTGTACGACTTCGGGCCCGCCCCCGAGGAAAACACCTGGTACTTCACGCAAGAGCTCGTGGTGGGCAAGCCGCTCCTCGAGACCGTGGCGGGCAAGAAGATCGACGACGTCGTGTCGCTGTTCGTCGAGATCTGTCGCGCGCTCGAGTTCATCCACGGCCACGGGGTGCTGCACCGTGACCTCAAGCCCGCCAACATCCTCGTGCAGCAGCACGCCGAGCCCGGCGAGCGCGTGCGCGTGCTTGACTTCGGCCTGTGGCGCGAGCTCGACCCCACGCCGCAACGAGGTGCGCGCTGGGCCGGCACGCCGCCCTACCTCGCCTCCGAGGTGCTGCGCGGCTTCGGGCACTCCATCTCCGCCGACCTCTACGCCGTGGGGGTCACGCTCTTTCAGGTGCTCACGCGCAAGCTGCCGCACGGGCGCGGCACGCCGCAGGAGCTGTTGCAGGCGAGGAAGACCCCGGCGCCCGACCTGTCGCCCATGGTGAAGGGCGAGCTCGCGCGCGTCATTGCGCGCCTGCTCGACGAGACGCCCGAGCACCGGCCGCAGTCGGCGGCCGAGGTTGCGGCGGCGCTGTCGGTGGTCATCCCGAACCACGCCGTCGCCATGCCGTTGGCCCTGGGCCGCGCGCGCCTGGTGGGCCGCGACGCCGAGAAGGCCAAGCTCGCCGACATCGTCGAGGCCGTGCGCGAGCGCAAGCCCGGCGCGCCGCGGCTCGTCGTCATCGAGGGCCCCGACGGCGTGGGCAAGTCGCGCTTCGTCAACGAGCTCAAAGCCGAGGTGCAGCTCAAGGGCGGGCGCTCGGCCGTGGGCGTGTGCGCCGAGGAGGTGCGCAGCGGCTACCGCCCCATCGCCGACCTCGCGCGCATGTTGGCGCCCTTGGCCGGGCGCGCGCAGCTCACCGAGAGCGAGAAGGAGGTCATCGAGCGTCTGCTGCCGGACGTCGCCGGCGCGGGCGCACTCGCGGCCGGCGGCGCCGACCTCGGCTCGCTCGCCAAGGCCGAGCGCGATCGCTTCCACGACGCCACGGTGGACCTGTTCCTCGGGCTGGCCGGGCCCACCGCGTGCGTGCTGATCATCGAGGACGTCCCCGCCTGCGATCCGGCCAGCGCGGCGTTGCTCGCCCGCATGGTGGCGCGCGCCAAGGAGGCGAGCCTGCTCGTCGTCGTCACTGCCGCCGAGGCGCAAGGGCCGGTGCCGCCGGAGATCCTCAGCGCCGCGAAGAACGACCTGGTGCGTATCAAGCTCGAGCCGCTGGCGCGCGACGCCGTGAGCAAGCTCGTGTGCTCATTGCTCGGCGTGGCCGCCATCCCCGAGGCGCTGCTCGAGTCGATGTTCGCGCACTCGCGCGGCAGCCCCCTGATGGTGGAGGAGCTGTTGGCGCTCATGATCGACCGCGGCGATCTGCAGCGCGGCGACGCGGGCTGGAAGCTCGACGAGCTTGCCAAGCAGACGGTGGCCGCGGCGCCGCTCTTGGGCGTGCTGCAAGAGCGCCTGCAGCGCCTATCGGATGCCGAGCGCAAGACGCTGTCGGCGTTGGCCGTGTTCAACCGGCCAAGCGGCCCCAAGCTCTTGGCCGCCGTCTCGGGCCTCGAGATCGAGAAGGTGCGGCAGGCGCTCTCGTCGTGCGAGGGCCATGGCCTGATCCGCGTGGTCGACGAGGAAGACGGGCGGCCGCGGGTGGTGTTCCGGCACCCCAACATCCGTGACGCACTCCTGCAACGCCTGCGCGACAAGGGCGAGCTGGCCAAGGCGCACCGCACGTGCGGCGAGGTGCTCGAGGCGCGCTCGAAGAACAACCTGCCACCGGTGGCCGAGACGCTGGCCAACCATTACGAGGCCGCCGGCGACGTCGAGCGCGCCACCCGCATGTTTTGCGTGGCCGCCGAGCACGCGATGCACACCTTCGCCTTCGAGCACGCCGCGTCGCTGGCGCACCGCGCGGCGCGCCTCCTCGAGAAGAGCGGCGGCGATGTGGTGACGGCGGCGCGCGCCGACCTGTTGGTGGGCAAGGCGCTGCTGCTGTCGGGAAAACCCGCGGACGCACGCGCGTCGTTGCTGGCAGCGCTCGAGCACACCAACTCCGACAAGGCGCCCGACGCGCTCGGCGAGATGCACCTGTGGCTCGCGCGCGCGCACCTGGCGCTCGGCCACGCGGACGCGGGCAAGAGCGCCGTCGACCAAGCGCTGGGCACCGTCAAGGCCGAGCGCCAGCCGGTGGCGGCGGCGCGGCTCTACCTCGCGCGCGGTGAGCTCGTGCAGGAGAGCGATCCGCGCGCCGCCCTCACCGACGCCGCGCGCGCGCGCGAGCTGTTCGGCGCCAAGCCCAGCGTCGACGACGTCCTGCGCATCGATGAGCTGGTCACCGTGGCCGCGCTGCGCGCCGGTCGTCCGCAACAGGCGCTGGAAGCCGCCAAGCGGCGCGTGGCGCTCGCCGAGCAGGAGGGGCGCGTCCTCGACGAGATCCCCGCGCGGCGCATGCTCGCCGAAGCCCAGGCGGCCAACGGCGATCGCCTCGCCGCGCGGCAGTGCCTCAACGCCGCGCTCGACCTCGCCAAGAAGCACGGCCACAAGGTGGAGGAGGCGCTGCTCACCAAGGCGCTCGGCGAGGAGCTGTTCGTCTCGGGCGCCTACGGTGAGGCCATCGCACGCTTCCAGCGCGCCACCACCCTCGCCGCGCAGCTCTCGCAGATCGCGGACCGGGCCGAGAGCCTGCGCATGATCGGGCGCTCGTACTACGGCAAGGGTGAGTACGACCGCGCGCTCGATCACCAGCGCGCGGCGGCCGACGCGTTCGACCGCCTGGGCGCCCTCGCCGGCGTCATCATCGCGCGCACCGACGTGGCGCTGACGCTGCTGGCCAAAGGCAACGTGGCTGAGGCCGAGGAGCAGTTGCGCGCCGCCGCCAAGCGCCTGCGCAGCGACGGGCTCGACGAAGCGCGCGCGCACGTGCTGTTGGCGCAGGGCATGCTGTTCACGCAGAACCGCGAGTGGAAGAAGGCGCGCAAGGCGTTCCTGTACGCGGCGGCGCTGCGCCGGCGAAACCACCGCGCGTTCGCGCTCGGCGAGGTGCTCGCTGGCTACGGTCAGCTCCTGCTGCGCGTGCGCGAGCACAAGCGCGCGCTGCGCATCGCGCGCCGCGCCGAGTGGATCTTCACCGACCTCGACGCGCGCGGACAGCTCAAGCGCATCATGCCCCTGCTCAACGCGGCCGACGGGTTGTCGAAGTCGGGGTCACGCGAAGACGGGGGGAAGATCCCGCTCAAGTAGGGCGCGGGAGCACGGGCGGCGCGGTCCCCCTTGACAGGCAGCGCGCGCAAGGTGATAATGGTTATCACTTTTGCTTTCGTGATTTGGCCGTGCGCGATCTTGCTCCCACCGACGACGACCACGCCGCGACCCAGCGCGGGCGCGCCGCGACGGTCGTGCTGTCGATGGCGGTCGCGCTCGCCGGCACTGCCGTGCGCGCGAACGAGCCCGGCCCGCCGCCTAGCGACCCTCAGGCTGCGCCGAGCGTCCCCTCGCCCGCGCCCGTGCCCGAGGACGCTGCGCCAGCCGCCGCGCCCTCCAGCACCGACGTCGAGGAGCTGCGCCAACGCATCGACGAGCTGGAGCGCCGCCTCGCCGCGCAGCCGCCGACCGCGCCAAGCGCGACGCAACTGCACGACCTGCCGCCTCCCCCCGCCTTGCGCCTCCAGGGCTACGGCGAGGTGCAGCTCGCGCTCCACGACTTCGGCGCGGACCAGACGCGCGAGGGGGGCGCGCAGCGCGACCTTCGCCTCACGCTCGACACCACGCGCTTCGTCCTCGAGCTCATCGCGCCCCTGCCCTTCGACGTCGAGGTCGAGGCCGAGATCGAGCTCGAGCACGGCGGCGCGGGCGCCGCGCTGGAGCTCGAGTACGAGGAGTTCGGTGAGTTCGAGCTCGAGGTGGAGAAGGGCGGCGAGGTGCTGCTCGAGGAGCTGTTCCTCACCAAGCGCATCGGCGACCACGTCTCGGTGTCGGCGGGCCGCTTCTACGTCGCGGTTGGGCAGCTCGCGCGCCGCTACCGACCCGTGGACTACCTCGCCGTCGCGCGCTCGGAGGCCGAGACCACGGTGCTGCCCGCCGTGTGGGACGAGCTGGGCGTGGAGCTAGCCGCTTGGGTGCCCTGGCTGCGAGGGACCTTCCAGGTCGTGAACGGGCTCGACTCGACCGGCTTCTCGTCGCACCGCTGGATCGCGCTCGGCCACCAGCGTCGCTTCGAGCTCGTGAGCGCCACCGACCTCGCCGCCGTGGGGCGGATCGACGTCTTCCCCGCCCCCGACGCGGAGGTCGGCGTCGCCGGCTACTACGGCGGCACGAGCCGAAACCGCCCGAAGCCCGACCTCGTCAAGGACTGCCCCGACGGCGACGTGGCCGCGGTCGCGCCCTGCGGCTTCATCGACGCGCCCGTGGCGCTCCTCGACGCGCACGGCGCGTTTCGCGCCGGCCCCGTGCGCGGCAGCGCCCTCTTCCTGTGGGGCCACCTCGACAATGCGGCCGCCGTGTCGGCGCGCAACGAGCGCCTGTCGAACGCGCTCGCGGTCCCACGGACCCCCGTGGCCGATCAGGCGATGCTCGCCTGGGGCGAGGTCGGCGTCGACGTGGGGCCATGGCTGGCCCTGCCCGCCGGGCATGCGCTCGAGCCCTTCGTGCGGATCGACTGGTACGACACCATGTTCCTGCCGCGCCCCGAGCTGTTCGACAACCCGCGCTTCGAGCGCCTGGTGTTCACGGGCGGGCTGTCGTGGTCAGTCGCCGATGCGCTCGTGCTCAAGCTCGACGCGAGCCACCGCAGGTTCGCGACCGCCGCCCTCGCCACCGAAGAGACCGTGCGCGCGTCGCTCGGCTTTGTGTACTGAAACGGAGGATCACCGCATGCGCAGCTTCGCAACACTTGGCACCATCAGCCTAACCCTCGCGTGCGTCCCGCAGGAGCAGGTCGCCACGGGCCTCGATGACCCGCAGATCGTCATCGACTTCGCCGACGTCGTGGTGGTGCCCACCTACCAACTGCTCGCGACCCGCATCGATGCGCTGCATGGCGCCGCCGAGGCGCTCGCCGCCGCACCGGACGACACCACGTTGGCCGCCGCGCAGGACGCGTGGCTCGCCGCGCGCGAGCCGTGGGAGCAGAGCGAGGGCTTCTTGTTCGGGCCCGTCGACACGTTCGGCTACGACCCCGCCATGGACAGCTGGCCCGTGAATCACACCGACCTCGACCTCGTGCTCGCCTCCAGCGATGCGCTCACCGCCGACTACGTCGCCAACCTGCAGGAGACGCAGAAGGGCTTCCACACGGCCGAGTACCTGATCTTCGGCACCGCGCGCGGCAAGACCGCCGCCGACGTCACCGGGCGCGAGCTCGAATACCTCACGGCGATCACGGCCGAGCTGGCCACCGTGGCGCACGCGCTCGCCGCGAGCTGGATCGCAACCGTCGACGGCAGGCCGCCCTATCGGGACGTGTTCGCCACGGCCGGTGACCGTGACAACGCGGCCTACCCGTCGCTGGCCGCCGCCGCCCAGGAGATCCTCGACGGCATGATCGGCATCTGCGACGAGGTCGCGAACGGCAAGATCGCCGACCCGTGGGACGCGCGCGATGCCAACCTGGTGGAGAGCCAGTTCGCGCTCAATTCGATCGCCGACTTCCAAGACAACCTGCGAAGCGTCGAGAACGCCTATGTTGGCGCGGTGCCGGCAGCGGGCACCGCGGGCGTGGGGATCGCGAGCTACGTCGCGGCGCACGATCCCACCCTCGACCAGCGCGTGCGCGACGAGATCGCCGCCGCCGTCGCGGCCATCGGCGCGATCCCGCCGCCGTTCTCCACCGCCATCACCGACGACGCCGCCAGCGACGAGATCGAGGCCGCGCAGCTCGCGGTGCGCACCTTGCAGACCACCCTCGAAGGCGAGGTGCACGCGCTGGTCCTGCGCTGAGCGACACCGTGGGAGCGCTCATGCGTGTGCCGAGCCCCGTCACCGTCGCCACCGCGCTGGCGCTCGGCTGCGCGCCACCGGCCGTTGACGACGGGGCGCCGCTCGCTGGCGGCGCGACCACCGTGTTCGATCGCACCTCGGGCGCCTATTCGTTCCCCGCGCCCAACCTGACCGAGGAGCACCTGGCGGCGCACCTCGACGGCGATGTCGCGTTCGAGGCCGTGTTCGTGTCGCCGCCGGCCACCGTCAACGCCGGCCTCGGCCCGTTGTTCAACAACACCGCGTGCGCGCGCTGCCACGTGCGCGATGGGCGCGGGCTGCCGGTGGCGGGCGAAGGTCCGCTCGGTAGCCCGCTCATCGTGCGCGTCAGCGTGACCGAGGGAGCGCCGAGCGTGCCGGGCGGCGCCGTGGCGGCCACCGCGCTCGGCACACAGGTCCAAGACCACGCCGTCGTCGGTGCCTCGCCCGAGGCTCGCGTGGACATCGCGTGGGACGAGATCGATGGCCACTACGGGGACGGGGAGCCCTACTCGCTACGCCGACCGCGGGTGTCGGTGACGCTCCCGTCGGGCGCGCCGCTGTCGCCCGAGGTGATGGTGTCGCCGCGCATCCCGCCGCCGGTGTTCGGGCTCGGGCTGCTCGAGGCCGTGCCCGATGCCACCCTGTGGGAGCTCGCCGACCCCGAGGACGACGACCACGACGGCATCTCGGGGCGCGTCAACATGGTCTGGGATTCGCTGCGGGGCGCGCCCGGCGTCGGCAGGTTCGGGTGGAAAGCGAGCGAGCCGACGCTCGATCAACAGGCGGCGACGGCCTACGCCAACGACATGGGCGTGACCTCGCCGCTCTCCCCCGAGGCCGACGGCAGCCACGAGGTGGGCCGCGCCACCGTCGACGCGGCGGCGTTCTACACGCGCACGCTCGCCGTGCCCGGGCGCGACGCGTGGGACGACCCGCAGGTGCGGCACGGCGAGGAGCTGTTCGACGAGATCGGCTGCGCGACCTGCCATGTGCCCACACTCGACACGGGCGCGCACGCGCTCGATGCCCTGGCGCACCAGCGCATCCACCCCTACACGGACCTGCTGCTTCACAACGTCGGCTTCGAGCTCACCGACGGCCGGCCCGACTTCGCGGCGTCCGCCACCGAGTGGCGCACGGCGCCCTTGTGGGGGCTCGGGCTCGCCCAGACCGTGCTGCCGTACTCGTCGTTCCTGCATGACGGCCGCGCGCGCACGCTCGCCGAGGCCGTCCTGTGGCACGGCGGCGAGGCCGAGCGCGCGCGCGAGCGCTTTCGCACCCTCGCGGCCGATGAGCGCGCGGCGCTGCTCGCCTTCTTGCGCTCGCTGTAGTGGAGGGAGCGAACCACCGTGACGCTGCGGCTCCTCACCCTGGTCATCGCGGTCGTGCTCGTCGGATGCGCGCCGCCGCC
>CAZONM010000242.1:0-9172 GCA_964580865.1 uncultured Myxococcales bacterium
GGCGGCCAACGCGCGCGCGGGGTGCGCCGCGGCCACCACGGCGCACGGCAGCTCGTGCGCGTGCTCGGCCGCGAACGCCTCGGGCACCAAGAGCGCGGTGGCGTTGCACGTCGCCGACGCGCGCAGCTCTACCGGCGCATCGGCGAAGGCGAGGTCGCCGGCGCCGGCGTCTTGCACGGCGCGCACCCGCGTCACGTCGAGATCGCCGTCGCCGAGCAGGCGGCCACCCACGACGCGGGCCAGCTCCGCGAGCCTCACGCGCGCTACTTCTTCTTCTTGCCGTAGGCGTCGTTGTAGCGACGGATCAGCTCGTTGGTGACGTCGAGCGCCGGCCGGGCGTACACCACGGCGCTCTTCTCGACGATCATCGAGAAGCCCTGCTCCTCGCCCATGGTCTGCAGGATCACGCCCATCTTCTTGAAGATCTCGGCGGTGGCCTCGCCCTCGCGCTTCGACAGCTCCTGCTGGAGCTGGAAATAGAGCTGCTGGGTCTCGAGCAGCCGCTTCTGCAGGTCGTTGAGCTTCTCCTGCTTCACCTCGGGCTTCATCATGGTGCCGCGCGAGTCGAGCTCCTCCTTCAGGGCCTTGAGCTCGTTCTGCTTGGCATCGAGCTGCTTCTGCTTCTCGTCGAACTCCTTCTTGAGCGCCTTCTTGGCGTTCGCCCCCTCATCGACCTCGTTGAGGGCGCGCTGCAGGTCGACGAAGCCGAGCTTGACGTCGTCGGCGAGGGCGGGCGTGGACAGAGAGAGGAGCAGAGCGGCGATCAGCATACGCATGGGATCTCCGACGAGGACAGCGACACCACCAAGAACGTCCGAGCAGAAAAGAGGATTCAGCACGCTACCAGGGCGCACGGAAAACGGAAGTCACGCACGCGAGCGCCCGGCGCCCACCACGTGCAGCAGCAGCGTGTTGGTGCGCTGGCTCGACTGCAGCGGCTGCTTGTAGAGCACGACCACGGTGTCGGAC
Organism: uncultured Myxococcales bacterium; assembly: GCA_964580865.1. GTDB lineage: Bacteria > Myxococcota > UBA727 > UBA727 > VGSZ01 > JACOUT01. The sequence goes on from CAZONM010000242.1 coordinate 970, forward strand.
GGCGACGCCACCCCCCGATCCTCGAGGCGCTGATCGGCGATGGCCAAGAGCTCCTCGACGGTCTTCGGCACCTCGATGGCGTCGGCCTTCACCCCCCACGCGAACGCCAGGCGCCGCTGCTCGGTGGGGCTCGGCACCAACGCCAGGATGGGCACCCGCGGCCGGTAGTCCGACACCAGGCGCGCGGTGCTGCCGCTCGTCGAGAACACCACGATGGCAGAGGCATGCAGCTCGTGCGCGGCGCGCACGCCCGCCTGGCTCACGGCGTTCTGGAAGTCCTGCGCCTCGGCGGCGGCGAGGAAGTCGAGCTTGACGTAGCGCGCGCGCTCGCTCTGCTCGGCCTCGAGCACGATGCGCGCCATGGTCTGCACCACCAGCTCGGGGTGCTTGCCGCTGGCGGTCTCGGCCGAGAGCATGACGGCGTCGGCGCCGTCGAGCACCGCGTTGGCGACGTCGCTGGCCTCGGCGCGCGTGGGCCGCGCATTCGTGATCATGCTCTCGAGCATCTGCGTGGCGACGATGACGATCTTGCCGCGCCGGTTGGCCTGCTCCACCAGCATCTTCTGCAGCGTGGGCACCTTCTCGGTGGGCATCTCGACGCCGAGGTCGCCGCGGGCCACCATGACGCCGTCGGCCTCCTCGAGGATGCCCTCGATCTGCTCGATGGCCTGCGGCTTCTCGATCTTGGCGATGACGATGGGCCGGCTCCTGGTCTGCGCCAGCTCGCGGCGCAGCATGCGCACGTCGTTCCGCGTGCGCACGAACGACAGCGCCACGGCATCGACCCCTACCTCGGCGCCGAAGTGCGCGTCGCGGATGTCCTTCTCCGTGAGCGACGGCGCCGACACCTTGGTGTCGGGGAGGTTGATGCCCTTCTTGTCCTTGAGGATGCCGCCGTGGATCACCTCGCAGGTGACGTCGCGCTCGGTCTTCGCCAGCACCTTGAGCGTCAAGTTGCCGTCGTCGAGCAGGATGTGCTCGCCCACCGACACGTCGCGCGGCAGCGCCTTGTAGAGCGTGCCGAAGCGTTCGGGCGTTCCCAGCACGTCGTCGACGGTGATGACCGTGCGCGCACCGCCCTTGAGCTCGATGGCGCCGCCCTCCATCATCAGGCACCGGATCTTCGGGCCCTGGAGGTCTTGGAGGATGGCCACGGGCTTGTTCATCTTGGTCGAAGCCGCGCGGATGCGGTTGACCATGGCCCGGTGAAAGTCGTGGTCGCCGTGGCTGAAGTTGAGCCGCGCGACGTCCATGCCCGCGGCGATGAGCGCCTCGATGGCCTCCGGCGTGTTGGACGAGGGACCGAGCGTGCAAACGATCTTGGCGCGCCGCATGAGCCGCCATTACCACCTCGGCCGCGCGGCGCCAGCGCCCCCGCGCGCGGCGGCAGGATGCGCGCGGCGCATTGGCAGGCCACGGCGCGGCTGGTACACCGCCGGTCATGACGCGCGCCCTCTTCGCCCTCACGCTCCTCGCGCTCACCGCGGCCTGCCGCGACTGCGACGACCTCGGCAGCCTGGCCCCCCAGGGGTCCATCGATCCGCCCATCTTCGACTTCGGGCCCCTCACCATCGGGCAGGAGTGCCGCGCGATCCTGGCCGTGGTGAATTCCGGGCGCACCGACCTCGACATCGACGGCGGCCGCCTCACCGACGTCGACGGTGAGTGGGATCTCGCCAAGGTGCCGACCCTGGTGGAGCTGGGCGCGCGCGAAGACCTGATCGTCGAGTACGTCGCCAACGGTGCGGCCGGTGATCGGCAGTCGGCGCTCATCGAGCTCGACTCCGACGACCCTGACGACGACGGTACGCTGCGCGGCACGGTGACCGCGCTCCTGACCGACGAGGCGGGCCCCGTGGCGCGGAGCGCCTGTGTCGACACCGACGGCAACGAGCAGTCGCCGTGCACGCTGCTCGACTTCGGCAGCACCCAGGCGGAGGGTGCCGGCACCATTGGCAGCGTCACCATCGTGAATGAGGGAAACGCCGACCTGCAGATCGACAACCTCCTCTTCAACCTGACGAACCCCGACTTCACCATCGAGTCGGTGCGCCGCGGCACCACCGCGCAGGACGGCCCGCCCTACACGGTGCTGTCGGGACGCACCACCGACTGCGGCGCGCCCAGCGGCAACGACAACACGCTCATCGTCGACATCCGCTACAACCCGAGCGCCATCGGCGCCGACGTCGACGAGCTCGTGGTGCTGACGAACGCGCTCGAGAGCGACGGCACGCCCGGCGGCTCGCTCACGGTGCCCTTGTCGGGCTTCGGCTCCGACGTCGGCATTGGCCTCGTGCCGTCGCCCATCAACTTTGGGACCGTGCCCGAGGGTCAGAGCAGCACCATCGACGTGCGCGTGAGCAACTTCGGGACGTCGTCGGCCTCGGTGAACATCTCGTGCATCGATCTCGAGGACGACGGCGAGTGCGAAGCGCGCTGCACCGGCGCGCCGGCCGACAACGCGCTGCCGCCGGCCACGCTGACCTGCAACGTCACGACCGTCGACGGTGCCGACGAGGGCGACGGCTTCGTGCTCGCGCCGAGCGACGCCCGCGACGGCGGCGACGACGAGCGCGTCATCAGCGTCACCTGGGGCCCCGCCGCGGGCGCGGCCACCATCCCGGGCACCGCGGTGCTCGCGCTGCAATCGAACATCCTGGGCGACGCCACGTTCAAGGCGCAGATTCTCGCCGGCGCGCTCGGCACCATCGCGTGGTCGGTCGCCTCCGACGACACCTGCCCCGCCCCGGCGCCGGCCGACGTGTGCATCGCGGCCGCCGGCACGCCCGGCAACGACCCCGCCGACTGGACCGGCGAGATCACGCTGCGCCTCACCAACACCGGTGACGCCACCGTCACCGTCACCGACGTCGCGTTCGACGACGGCGGCGCCGCGGGTAGCATCGCCGACGACTACACGGCCGCCGCCATCACCGACGCGGCGCTCGCACCCGGAGAGCACGGCGACATCGTCATCAGCTACGACGACGTGGGCGAGGTCATCGCCAACAGCGACACGCAGCTGGTCAACGTCGACGTCAGCCACACGGGCGAAAACGGCCTCACGCGCATCACGCTGACGGTCATCCCGCCGCAGTAGGTGCGCCGCGCGCTCGCGTTCTTGGCGCTCGGCGTCGCGTCGGTGGGCGCGGCCGCGCCGCTCATCCGCCTGGCGCACGCGCCGCCCGTCACGGCGGCCTTCCTGCGCACCCTCGTGGGCGGCCTCATCCTGCTCGCGCTCGTCGCCCTCGGACGCCGTGCGCTGCCGCGCGGCGCCGATCTCGGGCGCGCGCTCATGTGCGGCGCGGTGCTGGGCGTGCACTTCGCGTTGTGGTTCCTGTCGCTCACCATGACCACCGTGGCGGCCAGCACCGTGCTCGTGTGCATCCAGCCGGTCTTCGTCGCGGTGCTCGCGCGCGTGGTGCTCGGCGAGCGCACGTCGGCACGCGGCCTCCTGGGCATCGGCGTCGCCATCGCGGGGAGCGCCGTCATCGCGTTCGACGCGCACACCGGCGCCGCAACCGATCCGCGCCCTGCCCTCGGCAACGCGCTGGCGCTGGCCGGGGCTGCGGTCATCGCGCTCTACCCCGTCATCGCGCGGCGCGTCGACAAGCGCGTCGACACGCTGGCCTTCTCCGCGGTGGTGTCGCTGGCCGCCGCGGCCACGCTGGCGTGCTGTTGCGTGGCCGTGGCCTCGCCGCTCGTCGTCGCAGACGCGAGCTGGCCGGCGCTGCTGGCGCTGGCGGTCGTGCCCACGGTCATCGGCCAAACCGCCCTCAACGCCGCACTCAAGCGCCTGCCGGCGGCGTTGGTCTCGGGCGCCATCCTCGGGGAGCCCGTCATCGCTACCGCCATCGCGTGGCTCCTCTTGCACGAGGCGCCAGGCGCGCAGACGCTCGTCGGCAGCGCCCTGGTGCTCGCCGGCGTGGGGCTGTTGTTCTCGCGGAGCCTCAGTCGGTCTGACCCGCCTTGAGCTTCTCGAACTGCGGGTCGCCGGCGAGCCCCTTCAGGTCGGGATCGGTGAGCAGCGTGTCGAGCTGTACGTAGCCGTTCAGCAGCGCGATGCGCAGGTAGCGCAGCGCCTGCTCCTTGTCGCCACGCACGGCGTACACGCACGCGATGTTGTAGTAGGCGTCGCCCACGGCGGGATTGGCCTCGAGCGCCTGCTTGTACCAGTCGAGCGCCTCCTCCAGGCGATCGCGCGCGCGATAGGTCATGCCCACGCCGATGTAGCCCTCGGCGTAGCTCGGATCGATCTTGGTGGTCTCGAGGAAGCTCGCGCGCGCGGCCTCGGCGTTGCCGTCCTCTCGGTACTTGGTGAAGGCCTCGCCCGCGAGCTTCTCCGCGCGCGCCCGCGGCGGCGCCTTGTCGACGGGTGGCGCCTTGGGCTTCGCGCCCGACGCGCCCTTGCCCTTCTTGAGCACGATGCTGTCCCCGTCGAGCACGGTCTTGCACGCGCCGGCATCGAGGTGCACGGCCCCCGAGAGCGTGGCGCCGCCTCTCGTCACCAACAGCATGGCCGAGCCTTGCGTGGACCCCGTGCAGCCGTCGCCCACCTTGCACGCCGTGAACGTGCCCACCACCGAGTCGTCGAGGCGCGAGCCCTCGAGCACCACCGTGCCCTTGGCGAAACCGCAGCGGTTGTTCTTGCCGTCCGCCACGCGCGCGGTGACAGCGCCGTCCTTCTCCACCACCGTGAGCTGCCCCACGGGCGACGAATACGAACCGGCGAGCGGCGCCGCCGCGGCCGGCAACGCGAACGACAACACCCCGGCAAACGTGCGCAGCATCATCGAGTGACCCCGTCTCCCGTCAGCGTAGCGCCCCGTCGCGCTTCCCGCAGCGCGGATTCTTGCCGTCGATGGCCGAGAACCGCGGGTGGTCGACGTCGAACACCGCCTTGTCCTGGGGCACCAGCACCTTGCGCCGCTGGAAGCTCGTCACCAGGCGATCGCGCAGGAGCTCGCCCTCGTCGAGCGCGGTGGTGGCGTCGGGCAGGCGGAAGGCCTCGCCGCCGCTGGCCAGGAAGTCCGTGGTGGCGATGGCCACCGGCTCGTCGTCGCCGATGGCCCGGCCGTTCGGGCGCGTCATGGTGACGCCGGCCTTCCCCTTGTTGCACGCCACCTCCACCACGACGCCGGCGATGGAGAGGAAGCCGCCGTGCTTCGAGGACAGCTTGTTCTGCAGCCATTTGCGCAAGTCGCTGCCGCGGGTGCGGATGACGGCCAGGCGGTTGTCGAACGGCATGGCCTCGAACACGTGCCCGTAGGTCAGCTCGCCCGCGGGCAGATCGGCGCGGATGCCGCCGCCGTTCATCAGCGCCACGTCCGCGCCGGGCGACGACTCGAGGATGACGTCGGCGAACAGGTTTCCGAGCGCGCTCTCGTCGTCGTAGCTGCGCTTGACCTCGCTCTTGGCCACGACACCGATCTTCTTCGCCTTCATGGCGGCGGCGCTCGCGAGCCACGGCGCGATGGCGCGCGCCAGCGCATCGTCGGCGGACACCTGGTGGTCGTGGTAGCGCCCGAGCACGCACGGGTCGCCCTCGCCCTCGCACAGGCGCCGCGGCGGGTGGATCTTGACGAGCCGCGCGCGGCTCGCGCTCGCCTTCTTGCCCACGTCGACCTCGAAGTCGACGCGCGAGAACCCTTGCCCGTTGGCCCAGGCCTGCACCACCGGCACGTCGCTCACGAGGTGCGCGACCTGGTTGTGCGTGTGGCCGGCGGCGATGAGGTCGACGGTGCCCGGGGCCAGCGCGCGCGCGAGCTCGAACACCTCCTCGCCAGTGTCGCAGCTCGACAGGTCGGTGGGCACGTCGACGCGCTCACACTTGCCGCCGGCGTGCGCGGCCACCAGCACCAGGCGTGCGCCCCGCGCGCGCAGGGCCTCGGCCTCGCGCGTGATGGCCGCGGCCAGCGGCGTCATCTTGAGACCCACGAAGTTCGACGCCATGGTGGTCTTCGGCGTGTCGAAGCTCGAGACCCCGATGATGCCGACCTTGATGGTGGCCTTGCCGGCCTTCTTCTCCACCAGCACCGACGGCTGCGTGTTGGGCCACGACACCACCTTGCCCGTCGCCTCGTCGACGATGTTGGCCGAGAGGAACGGGAAGCGCGCCTGCTGCGCGCGCGCCTTGAGCGCGCCGCGCGGATCGTCGTCGGGCCCCTTCGGGACCGCGCGCGGGCCCACGGGGCCGAAGTCGAACTCGTGGTTGCCAATGGCGACGGCGTCGTAGCCGAGCGCGTTGTAGGCCGTGACGACGCTCTCGCCCTCGTTGGGGTTCGACTCGAGCGTGCCTTGGAACATGTCGCCGGCGTCGATGAGCACCACGGGGCCTTGCTTGCGCAGCACCTCGAGGTAGCCGGCGAGCGCGGTGGTGCGCCCCACGCGGCCGTGCAGGTCGGTGGTGGCCACCACGGTGACCGGCACGGCGCCGGCAGGAACGCCGAAGAGGAGCGCAACCAAGACCGTGAGCGAGCGCGGTGTGGACATCGCGGGCAGCGTAGCAGGACGCACGCGCGATGCACCGCGGGTCGTGCCCGCGCCGCGCGGCCCCTCTGGCCACGGCGCCCTGCCGCGCGAGGTCCACCCGGGGTAGCGTGGGGAGCACACCACCGGAGGCGCCATGACATCGCTCGCGCTCGCCCTGCTGTTCGCCGCCGCCGTGGACCCGGCCCTCGTGGGTCAGTGGACGGGCCCCGGCGGCATCGCGCTCTCCATCGCGGCCAACGGCGCCTGCCGCTTCGACGTGGATGACGGCACCTGCCGCACGGCCGGCGGCACCCTGTACTTCACCGTCGACGGCGAGACCGACGTGGTGCGCTATGCGCTTGCCGCCGGCGCCCTCACCGTCGTCGACGTCGACGGCGCCACGCTGGTGTTTCAACGCGTGGGTGCCGCGCCCGCGGCCGCCGCACGCCCGCAGCTGCCCGCTCCGGTGGCGCCCACCCCGGTGGAGTCCGACCTCCCGCCCGCGCCGACCCCGCCCGCCCCCAAGGCCTCGGGCAAAGGCACGCCCTTCACCCAGAAGGGCTGGGGCGCCTCGTTCACCGTGCCCGGAGGGTGGCGCGCCGGGGAGAAGGACGGCTTGGTGCTCGCGGGCAGCGACACCGAGGCCGGGCTCATCGTGGTGCGCTTCTACCCCGCCGCCACCCGCGCCGACCTCGAGCAGGGCTTCCAGCAGGGGTTCCACGACAACGGCATGAGCGCGCGGCCGTCGTCGGCGCTGGCGCCGTTCTCGGCGAAAGGGGGGCAGGCTCTGGCCGGCGACCTCGCGGGCGCCGACGCGCAGGGCAACCCGCTCTCCGTGCGCACCGTCGCCGTCATGACCCCGTACGGCGGCGCCCTGGTGGTCGCCGGGCTCACCACGCCGCCGCAGTTTCCCACCATCAAGGCGCGCGTCGACGCGCTGGCCGCCTCGGCCACCTTCAAGAAGCCGCCCAAGGTCTCGTCGCTCGCGGGCAACTACGAGTGGTTCTACCTCTCGAAGGACGGCGGCTACTCGCGCGAGTCGCGCATCACGCTGTGCCAAGGCGGCTCGTTCCGGCGCTCCGGCGAGATGGCGGGCAGCGGCGGGGCCGGCTCTGCCGTCGTCAACCACGGCAACAGCGGCACCTGGTCGGCCATCGGCGACGATGCGTCGGGCACGCTCACGCTCACCTACGGCGACGGCGCCACCGAGTCGTTGCCCTACGCGGTGAGCATGCGGCCCGCAGATCGCAGCGCGTACGGCCCGGGCGTGACCATTGGCGGCACGCTGTACCAGAAGACCGGGCCCGGCGGCTGTTGAGCGGTCGGTCGCCGTCGCCGAGCGATCGCGAGACATCGCGCGTCCCCCCGATCGCCGGCCGGTATCCTCGAGCCGTGCGCCTCGCCGTCTGCTGCGTCCTGCTAATGCTTGCCGCGTGCCCGCTCGGAGTCGCGCTCGAGGGCAAGCGCTGCGACGACGCTCACCCCTGCGTTGACGGGTACCGTTGTCTGGACGGCGCGTGCGCGCCGGTGGCGCTCGACGGTGAGGGTGAGGGCGAGGGTGACGGCGAGGGTGAGGGCGAGGGCGAGGGCGAAGGTGAGGGTGAGGGTGAGGGTGAGGGTGAGGGTGAGGGCGAGGGTGAGGGCGAGGGTGAGGGCGAGGGTGAGGGCGAGGGTGAGGGCGAGGGCGAGGGCGAGGGTGAGGGTGAGGGTGAGGGTGAGGGTGAGGGTG
>CAZONM010000243.1:0-9162 GCA_964580865.1 uncultured Myxococcales bacterium
CGACCACGGGCGCGGCCTCGTCGGCGGTCACGGCGTCGTCATCGTCGCCGGGGAGCTCCACGGGCGCGGGCGCCCGCGCGCGGCGGCGGCGGCGCGGCGCCAGCGCGGCGGGGTCGTCGTCGTGGGGGGCGTCGGCGTCGGCGATGGAGTCGTTCGGAGCCAATGGTGGACCTCCGGCCCCATGGTGCGACCGCGGAGGCTGCTGCGCAAAAAATCTGCCGCGCACTTACACTCGCGCGGTGCGCATTGGCGGATTCGTAGGCACGCTCGCGCTCGCTGCGGCCTGCGGCGTGGCGCCCATCCAACGCGGCGAGGTGCCAGGCGGCCCGCCGGAGTGGCGCTACCTCGGGCAACACGGGCGACCGCTCGCCTACGACGGCGGCGTCTGCACCATCAAGGTGCCGCACGAGCACAAATACCCGCCGGCCCCGCGCGCGGCGTTCGTGGAGACCGGCGACGGCTTCGCCGACACGCGGCCCATCGTGCCGTTCTTGGGCCGCCACCCGCACCGCGGGCGCACGTGCACCGAGCCGGGGTGGCACCTGCACCTCGAGGGGCCCGACGCGACGGGGATGGTGTTCGACGAGGGGGTGGGGGCGTGGCGGGCGAGCGAGGGTGGCGCGGCGGGATGAACCTGCCTGTTTCAAGCACGACCACGACGTCGCTCGCGTAGGCACGTCCCCCGCGGGCCGCCGCCGCCGACCACAGGCCGCCCCCCCCCCGATCCGGGGATCAACCGATGCCACCGCGCGGCTCGCCCCCCGCCCTCAGCCGACAACCAAGGCGGGGCAGGCGGAGAGCCGGGAGCGGCCATGGGTCTTACCGACGTGACCACGCGCGCGACCACACGCGCCCACAGCACCACCACCCCCGCGCCCCACACCGAGGTAGCGCCGCCCTCGCCCGACGAGCCGCCGGTCGAGCGCCCGGTGGAGCAGCGCCACCGCTCGTGGTTCGAGCGCCTCTCGTACGCCGCCGTGGTGGGCGTGGCCCTGTCGTTCCCCATGAGCCGCGCGCAGGCGCAGGTGCCGAGCGGGCCGCCCTCCCCCGGCACCACGGCCGCGCGCCTGCTCATCGACGAGCGCGCCGGCACCACCGTGGTGCGCGCGCCGCAGGCCGAGGTGGGCGGTGAGCTCGCCGGCGCCCGCGCGCTCGACGAGCTGTACCACGGCGCCTTGCAGGAGCTGCGCACGCTCTACCAGGGCGCCGACAAGGCGCGCTTGCAGGCGCTGGCGTCGCGCGTCACCACGCTGGCGCTGGGCCAGCTCACGTCGTCGTGGCAACCGCACGAGCGCGCGTCGCTCGATCGCGTCATGCGCACGCTCGGGCAGCTCGCGGGATCGGACGGGCACTTCAACTTCGGCGATCGCCTCGCGGTCACCCAGGCGCTGGTGCACGACAGCGCCGGCATCCTGCGCATGGCGCACCAGCAGATCGACGAGCGCGTGGGCCTCGGTAACCGTGTGGCCCACCGCGCCGTCGACAACGCCTTCACGGCCACGCGCCACTATCAGCGCACGGGCCACGCCGGGCTGTTTCAGCGCATGCGCGATCGGCGGCGCGACCATATCGAGGGGCTCGCGGCCAGCGCCATCCACCAGCAGCTCGGCGCCACGCTGCAGCGGCTCGGCGTGGACCCGGGCACCGCGCAGCGCGTGGACCCGATGCTGCGCCAGCTCACCATCGATCAGGTCATGGGGCTCGAGCGCGACCTGCAGGTGGTGCAGCCGCGCTTGGCCGAGCTCGCCGAGCGCCTGCGCAGCTCGCGCATGGGCCCCGTGGTCGACGAGATGGCGCGGCTGTTGCGCGCGCACACGGTGGTCACCGCCGCGCCCCTGCGAAACGGCGTGCCCGACCCCAACGACCTCGACGCCGTCATCCGCACGGCCTTCGACGCGCTCGAGGGCGTGCACGTCACCAAGGACCTGCGCGCCGAGCTCGTGCAGGTGCACGGCCGCGCCGTGCAGACGCTGCGCGCCGTGTGCCACGACGCGCTCGGACAGAACCCCGCCATCGAGCGCCAGGCGCAGCGCGTGGTGGACGCCGCGCTGGCCCGCGCCACCGCGCAGTGGGCGCCGGCGGAGCGCGCGGCGCTGCAGCGCACGTGCGACACCCTCGACGAGCTGGCCGGCGGCGACGGACGCTTCAACTACGGCGACAAGCTCGCCGTGGTGGAGGCGCTGGTGCGGGGCAAGGGGCCCGTGGAGCGCGTCGTGGTGAGCAAGCTGGTGGGCGCGCAGCTCGACGCCACGCTGGCGCGGCTCGGCGTGTCGCCCTCCACCCGCGACCCGACGGATCCGAAGCCGCGCGAGCTGAGCATCGCGCAGCTCAAGCAGCTCGACGCCGATCTGGCGCTCCTCAAGGACAAGCTGGGCGCGCCCGCCACCGGCGCCGCCGACGAGACCATGGCGCGCGTGCAGCGCGAGCTGCAGCGCCTCTTGGGCGCCGGCGAGCTCGTGCCGCCGCTGCGAAACGGCGTGCCGAGCCCGCGGAACCTGGGCGCGCTCATCGACACCGCGCTCGACGCGCTCGAGTCGTTCCGGCCCGCACCGCCGTCGCGGTAGGGGCGCGGCGGGCGCGCGGCGCCAGAGAAAAGGCGAACGGCGGCGAGCCCCAAGAGGCCGCGCCGCCGTCGTGTTCTGCCGCAGTCCCGCTCAGCCCTTGGCCTTCTTGATCGCCTCGGTCAGCTCGGGCACCACCTTGAACAGGTCGCCCACCAACCCGTAGTCGGCCACCTGGAAGATGGGCGCCTCGGGGTCTTTGTTGATGGCCACGATGCACTTGCTGCCCTTCATGCCGGCGACGTGCTGGATGGCGCCCGACAGGCCGATGGCGAAGTACAGCTCCGGCGCCACCACCTTGCCCGTCTGCCCGATCTGCCAGTCGTTCGGCGCCCAGCCGGCGTCGCACACGGCGCGCGAGGCGCCGATGGCGGCGCTCATGGTGTCGGCGAGCGGCTCGAGCACGCCCTTGATGCCCTCGGGGCCCTTGATGCCGCGGCCGCCGGCCACGATGACGCGCGCGTCTTGCAGGAGCGGCCGATCGGAGACCACGGCGTCGAACTTGACGAACGACATCTTCGACGCGCCCGGGTCCACGCTCACCGACGCCACCTCGCCGGCGCCGCCGGCGGCGGGCGCCGCGAACTCGGTGGGCCGCACCGTGATGACCTTCTTGGCCGTGGTCAGCTCCACGGTGCCGATGACGTTGCCCGCCCACATGGGGCGCTTGAAGGTCTTCTCGTCGATGACGGCGCACACGTCCGACGCCATGGCGGCGTCGAGGCGCGCGGCCACGCGCGGCATCAGGTCCTTGCCGGCGTTCGACGCCGCCGCCCACACGTGGGTGGCGCCCACGCTGGTGGCGACGTCGGCGATGCACTTGGCGTAGGGCTGGGCCAAGCGGTCCTTCACGCCGGCGTGCTCGCCCACGTGGACCTTCTTGGCGTAGGGCGCGACCGCCTTGGCGATGTCGCCGACGCCCTGGCCGAGCACGAGCGCGTGCAGGTCACCGCCGACCTTGGCGGCGGCGGCAAACGCGCTCAGCGTGGCCTTGTTGAGCTTGCCGGACTGGTGCTCGACGACGATGAGGTGGGTAGCCATGATGTTGCTCCTGATCTTTCTTGTGCTGCCGGCAGCTCAGAGGGCCTTGGCTTCGTTCTTCAGCTTGTCGACGAGGGCGGCGACGTCGGCGACCTTCTGGCCCGCCTTCTTCTGCGCCGGCTCCTCGAAGCCCTTGACCACCACGCGGTTCTCTACCTTGGCGCCGAGCGCGTCGGGCGTCAGCTCGTCGAGGGGCTTCTTCTTCGCCTTCATGATGCCCGGCAGCGACGCGTAGCGCGGCTCGTTCAGGCGCAGGTCGGCGGTGATGACGCAGGGCAGCTCGCACGCCACGGTCTCGAGGCCGCCGTCGGCCTCGCGGATCACGGTGGCCTTGCCGTTCTCGAGCGTGACCGTGTTGGCGCTGGTGGCCTGGCCCCAGCCGAGCAGCTCGGCGAGGAGCTGCGCCGCCTGGCCGCTGTCGTCGTCGATGGCCTGCTTGCCCATGAACACGACGTCGGGCTTCTCCTTCTCCACGACCTTCTGCAGCACCTTGGCGACGCTCCAGGGGTCGATGGCGCCGTCGTGCTTGACCAGGATGCCGCGGTCGGCGCCCATGGCGAGGGCGCTGCGGATCTGCGCGGTGGCGTCGGCGGTGCCGATGGAGCACACCACCACCTCACCGCCGCCGGTCTTGTCCTTCTGGCGGAGCGCTTCTTCGACCGCGATCTCGTCGAAGGGGTTGACGATCATGTTGACGCCGGCGGTCTCGACCCCGCTCTTGTCGGCCTTGAGCTTGACCTTGGCCTCGTAGTCGGTGACGCGCTTGACGGTGACGAGGAACTTCATGGGGGACGCTCCCGCGGCGTGATTGACTCAAATGTCAAACCGATCCGCTGACGCGGGATAACGCATGGCGCCGTGCCGATCAAGGCGCCCGTGCGTGCGCGGCGATTTGCCTCAGCGCGCTGATCCTCAGAGCTTGGCGGGCGGCGAGGAGGGCGCGCGCGGCGTGAGGATCTGCAGCTCGCGCACGTTGCGCTCCTTGAGCAGCGCCACGATCTTGCGCACGCGGCGCCGCGTGCGCTCGCTGCCGAACATGAACTGCAGGCCCATGCCGTCGCGCCCGCCCTGCTCGCGGCGCCACGCCACCTGCGCCGGCACGGTCAGCCAGCCGAACAGCGAGCCCACGGCGCGCACCTTGATCTCGAGCGGCGTGCCTACCTCCAGGCCCACGTCCGTGAGCACGAAGCAGCCCCCCTCGGAGATGTCGTCGGTGACGCCGGTGAGCTCGCCGGCGCCGTTCTTGATGCGCACGTCGACGTGCAGGGCGTAGCGACGGCTGCCGCGCTCCACGTGGCTCACGCTCTCGCGCCCCTCGGCGAAGCGCACCAGCTGATCCTGCGTGCGCCGGTCGCTCTCGAGGAACTCGATGCCGATGCCCGCGGGCAAGAGGCGGCGGCCGGCGCCGCGCTTCCACTTGACGAGCGCGCGGATGTGGAAGCGCACGTTCTCGGCGATGAAGTGCAGCTCGACGTCGACCTCTTCGCCCAGCGCCACCTCGAGCTCGCCGGGGACGAACAGCCCGCCCTGCTCGCCCTTGGCGAAGAACTGCTCGAGGAACGCCGCGCGGTTCTCGAGCGGCAGCAACAGCTGTGGCCGGACCACCGAGCCCATGGGACCTACGGCGCCGGTTGCACGGTGAGGCCCACGCGCGAGGCCTCGAGGCTGCGCTCGTCGAGGCGCGCCTCCACGCTGACGATGTAGGCGTTGCCATCGGCGATGGCGACGTCGGCGTAGAAGCCGTGCGCGCCCTCGGAGACCAGGCGCGTGGAGCTCCAGGTGGCGCCGCTCTGCGAGGCGAGCTTGAGGTCGAGCGTGGTGGCGTCTTGCAGCGCGATGACGGCCGCCGCCGCGCCCCGCGCCAGGCGCGCGCCCGCGCCCACGAAGGCCTTGCCCGTGCGCCCCGCCTCGGGGTTGCCCGGGTCCACCTGCGAGAAGCTGCCGCCGCTGCCGAGCTCCGTGAGCGCCCCCTGCCACGCGCGCACCTCGTGGCGCGTGAAGTCCTCCCAGGCGATGGTGAGGTTCTGGCCGATCTTGGCCACCGTCGGGAAGCGCCCCACGTCGCCGCCGCGGCGCCCGCCCTGGCCGTCGCCGTCGAGCACCACGACACTGGGCGTGGCGCCCGCCAGCGTGGCCACGCGCAGGTCGCCGTCGACGGAGTCGTACGCGACGATGACGGCGGTGTTGCCGTCGAGCGCGATGCCCGTGTACAGCCCGCGGCCGCGCGGCACCTCGGGGCTCTCGGGCGGAAACGGCGGCGGCAGGCACTCGAGCGTGCCGCCGCCGGTGTCCACGCACACGTCGGAGGCGCCGCATGCCGGGTTGCAGCCGGTGGTGGCCGTGACGCACACCGGGCCGCCGTTGAGCGCGCACTGGGTGCCCGCGGCGCAGGTGCCGTTGCACGGGTCGAACATGGGCCGCGCGTCGACCACCACGAGATCCCAGTCCGCCGACGACGACGGCGTGGGCGTGCGGCTCTTGGCGAGCTTGAGGCCGGTGGCGCGGCCGGTGACGCCGGCGAGCTGCGCGTCGTGCGCGAAGTAGCTCACGTAGATGGTGCCGTCGCCGGCGATGGCCATGTCGGTGAACAAGCCCACGTTGGCGTTCTGGTCGCCGCCGTCGACGAAGTGGGACGTGAAGGTGCCATCGGCGTTCTCGACCGCAACCTTGAGCGCGCGGCCGTCGACGTCGTGGTAGGCGATGCGCGCGAGCCCGGCGCTGTCGACCGCGATGGAGGTGTGCGTGCCCACGTTGGGGCCCGGCTCGGCCACGCCGCCGCGCGGCCCGAGGGGATCGGCGACCACCGCGCCCGTGGCGGGCACGCCGTCGACGTACTGCAAGCGCGCGAACGCGCCGTCGCGCTTGTAGTGCACCAGCACGAGGTCGCCGAACTCGGCGTCGTAGGCCGACACCAGCGCCTCGTCGGGGGCCAGCGCCACGCGCGCGTAGCGCCCGTAGCGCGTGGGCACGATGGGCGGCAGGCTCAGGCACGTGCACGCGAGGTCGCAGCACTGCTCGCCCGACATGGTGTCGGGGTCGCTGAAGGCGCGCAGGCCGTTGCACGCGGCGGTGCAGCCGGCGCTGTCCTCGGGGAAGGGCGCGCAGCGGCCGGTGATGAGGTCGCAGGCGGAGCCGTCGGGGCACGAGCCGCCGCACGGCGCCGTCTTCACGCAGCGGCCCGAGAAGCACACGCGCCCGAAGCCGCAGTCGCTGTCGCCCACGCAGGTCTCGTACACGCAGGTAGGCAGCGGATCGCGGTCGCCGATGCGCGTGGCCACGCAGCGCTGCGCGGGATCGGGGCAGTCGGCGCTGGTGTCGCACTCGTACTCGGGGTCGAGCAGGATCGGGAAGCACGAGTTCTGCGCGGCGCGGCAGCGCGTGCCCGGGCAGCACTCGCTGTCCTCGGCGCAGCCCGACTCAACGCACGCGCCGAAGCGGAACGTGAGGAACTCGTCGCACTGCTCGGCGTCGGCGAGGTTGCACGCCTGCGTGTTCCCGATGGGCGCGACGGGCTCGTCGCAGCAGGACTCGCAGGCGACCGCGGCGACCATGGAGAGCGAGCCGAGGAGGACGAAGCGCAGACGCATGGGCCAAGCTTGGCCGGCGCGGGCCGGGGCCGCAACCCCCTGATCTGCTTTCCGTTTACCGCCGCTGTCCGCGGCCCGCGGGTTTCGCGGTGCGTCAGCCTCGGCAGCGCCGATGCCCACAACCCCTCACGACCTCGGTCGAGGTGCTCAGGGCTCGGGCCCCGAGGGCGCGCGCACCAGCCCATCGCCGCGGGGGCCGCGCAGCTCGTCGAGCGCGGCCTGCACCCACCCGTCGTTCTTGGGGTCGGCGCCGTCGAGCACGGTGCGCGACGCCGGATGCGACAGGAAGCGATGGGGCTCGAGGCCGCTCTCGGGCAAGCGCCGGCCCTCGGGGCCCACGTAGTGGCCGGTGGTCACCTTGAGCACGCCGCCGTCGGGGAGCTGGATCTGGAACTGCACGCTGCCCTTGCCCGCCGTGGTGGCGCCGAGCAGGCGAGCGCGGCCCGACTCCTTGAGCGCCATCGACACGAGCTCGCTCGCCGACGCCGAGGCGCCGTCGATCAACACCACCAGCGGCGCCGGGATCTCCTTGGCGTCGCGGCGCGCGGCGTACTCCTCGGTGAGGCGGCCGCCGCGCCCGCGCACGCCGGCGATGACGCCCTCGGAGATGAACAGGTCGGCCAGCGCGATGCCCTCGGGCACCAGGCCGCCGCCGTTGTGGCGCAGGTCGAGGACCACGCCCGACGGGCGCCCGTCCCACAAGCGCTGCGCCACGGCGCGCGCGACGCCCGCCTTGAACACCGGCACGCGCACGTAGATGACGCCGCCGTCGAGCTCCTGCACCGCCACGTCGCTGTCGGCGAACAGCGAGCGCGCCACGCGCACCTTGCGCTCGCCGGTGGGCGTCTTGAGCACCAGCGCCACCACCGAGTCATCGGCGCCCTGCAGGCGCGTGGTGATCTCGGGCAGCGTGAGCCCCGCCGTGGTCTGCCCGTCGATGGCGGCGATGCGATCGCCGGCCGCCACGCCGTTGGCGGCGGCGTCGGAGGCGCGGCGCACCTCGCGGATCTTGAGCGGGTCGCGCGGCCACACCTCGATACCGGGGGTGGCCGAGAACAGCGCCGGGCGGCTCGTGGTGATGGCAGCCACCAGCTCGGGCGGCAGGTACGCCGTGTAGGGGTCGGAGGTGGCGCGCGCCAACGCGCGACACACGGCCTTGACGACGTCGCGGCGAGGGGCGCGCCCGTTGGCGGTGAGCTGCATGGTGTCGGCGATGAGCCGCACCACCTCGTCCGAGCTGGCGGGCGGCCACGGCGCGCGCGCGCTGCGATCACCGCAGCGGACCACCAGGCTGCTGCCCTCGCCCTTGCGGCCAAGGCACGGCTCGAGGTCGGCCAGGGCGTCGAGCGCGAACAGCGCGTACCGATCGAGCGGCACCACCTCCACGAACGAGGCCTCGAGGCTCTTTTGCACCTCGCGGATGGTCTCGTCGACGACGGGCGCCGCCGGGGGCTTGGCCGCGCGCGCGCCCGCGGTGACGTCGAGGAGCAACGCCGCCGCCACCGCCGTCATGGCGCACCCGCGCGTGAACAAGGTGTTCATTCGTACTGCGCCAGGAAGCCCTTGGCGGCCTCCACGTCCTTGCCGGTGGGACAGATCTCGAGATAGCGACGGTAGTCGGCGGTGGCAGCAGGAATGTCGCCCATGAACTTGTGCGACTCGGCGAGGCCGATCTGCGCCTCGCAGCTCTCGGGCACCTTGGCGAGCGCCTCGGTGAACGCGGCCGCCGCCTTGCCCACGTAGGCGGGGCTCAGGTCGATGAGCGCGAAGCCGAGCACGATGTTGGCCGCGGGGTCCTTGGGCTTGAGCTGCAGCGCCACGGTGGCGTAGCGACGAGCGCTCTTGGGGTCGCGTCGGCGCTGGGCGGCGCGCGCCTTCTCCATGGCGCTCTCGTAGGTCTCGGGCGGCTCGGCGGGCCCCGCGTCGGCCGGCGCGGCGCGCGCCGGCCCCGCGTCGACCACCGCGGGCGCCGG
>CAZONM010000244.1:0-9123 GCA_964580865.1 uncultured Myxococcales bacterium
GCGGCGGCCTTCGGCGCGCTCGAGCTGGTGGTGCGCGGTACGAACACCAACCGCCCCACCTGGCAGGGCAACGCGCCCGTGGTCGCGCTGGTCGACACGCAGGGTCGCCGCCGCGTGCTCGTGCCCGATCGCGCGCTGGTGTCGTCGGACGGCGCCACGTGGGCGCGCGTGTCGGTGCCGCTCGCGGGCGGCCCGTCGGCGCGCGGCGGCGCGCGCTGGACGTCCACCGGGTACGTCGAGCTGGGGTCCATCGCGGCCATCGAGATCGGCGCCGACACCTGGGGCGCGGGCTTCACCCTCGACGTCGACGGCGTGGCGTTCGTGAGCGCGTCGAGCGCGGCCGAGGGCTGCGCCATCGACTGCCCCGCGCGCTGCTCGGGGCAGGGCACGTGTGACGCCGACGCCGTGCAGTGCGCGTGCGACGTGGGCGCCACCGGCGCGGGCTGCGAGCGCTGCCGCGACGGCTTCGTGCTCGATGAGGGTCGCTGCGAGCTGCCGAACGACGCCTCGTTCGCGGTGTGGCCGAACGACGCGAGCCGAGCCAACAGCGACGCGTGGCTCGCCGTGCACCACGACGAGATCGAGCGCCTCGAGCCCAAGGTGCTGGTGGTGAACTTCGTCAACCCGTCGAACGCCACGGCCGTCGGCGCCCTCGTCGACGACGTGCGCGTCGCGTTCGAGGAGGCCTCGCGCCCGCCGGACGGCGGCGCGCCCGCGCTGTCGTACCAGCTGGCGCGCACCATCGTCGATCTGCGCGACGGCGTGGGCGGACGCCCGGCGGCGCCCGCCGGCTATCGCTTCGAGAACAGCACGCTGTTCCCGCGACGTACGAACCCCGACGGCAGCTTCCGCGCCGCCGACTACCGCGCGCTGTTCTCCCAGCAATTCGCCGACTACTACGGCTACGTCGACACCGGCACCAACACGCCCGCCGACCTGTGCACGCTCGTCAACGTGGGCGCCGTGCACGAGGTGTGGGCGGTGGTGTCGGGCGCGGTGGACGACTCGGGCTTCGCCGAGACGCTCGAGGCGAAACCCTTCTACGATCTCGCCGGCAACAAGAAGCCGGGTGAGCCCACGCGCTGCGCGGGCAACGGCTGCTTCGAGGCCGACGTCCCCTTCTGCGGCCGCTCCCTGCGCGTGCTCGCCATCAACTACCAGCGCGGCCCGGGGTGCGCGCTGCACTCCTTCGGCCACGGCGTGGAGGGCATGGGCACGCGCGGCATCGTCCCCGGGCTCGACGCGTGGTTCACCTCGTACGCGGGCTTCGATCTGCGCGCGCGCTACGGCGTGCCCTACGGCTCCTTCTACGAGCTCGGCTGCGAGGACACCGACGGCAACGGCGAGCCCGACGCCACCTGCGTCGAGTACCCGCTGCAAGACGCGGCCATCCTGCACAATCGCGGCGCCACGTCGGTGGCCTACCCGTACGACGCCCGCTGCGGCAACGTGCACTTCCCGCCCAACGCCACGTGGCACTACGAGTACGGCAGCGAGCGGCCCGTGTCGTCGTCGTGCGGCGCCTTCGGCCAGACGGGCCAGGCATCAGCCGTGGACGCGCGGGCGTGGAGCGGCCTCGAGCAGCTGGCGCCTGACTGCGGCGGCGGCTTCCTCATCTGGTGGCTGCGCAACATGCCGCGACACGCGTCGCCGCATGCGTTCGCCGATGGGTCGAGCATGCGCTCCATGTGGCCGTACTTGTTCTACTGACGCGCGGCGCGCTCACCCGGGCATGAAGTCGAGGGCCGCGTTCGCCAAGAGGGGGTGCCCGTTCGACTCGTGCACGACGGACAGGCGCACGACCTTGTCGGTGAGCTTGGCACGTAGCTCGGCGCGGGTGGCCTCGTCGAGCGTGGTGTCGGCGAGCTGGTCGCGCAGGGTGGCGACCTCACGGCGCAGCTCGAGCTCCACGCTGGCGCCGCCAGTGGTGGCGCGCAGGATGGCGTCGAGGCGCGCATCCTCGTCCAACCCCACGAGCGCGTCGTGCTCTTGGGGTTGGCCCTTGCCCGGTAGGTTGTCGAGGGCGCCGCGGCGTGCGGCCTCGCGCAACACGAGCTCGGCGATGATCGCGGTCTTCATGCCGTCAGCGTAGCGTCCCGTCGGCGCAGGCACCATTGCGCCCCCGTGCTATCCATGCGCCATGGTGCGCTTCGCCGTCGTCCTGATCGTGCTCTCTGGCGTCGTGGTCTCGTGCACACCGACATCGGATGCGACCGTCACGCCCGCGACCTCCGAGCGCGCGAGCGACCCCGCGCTGCCACCGACACCCGTCGTCACCGACGACGCCAAGGATCTGCTCTTCTCCTTCGTGGACGCCCAGGGGCAGGTGCAGGCGGTCTCCCGCGTGACCGAGGTGCCCGAGCCCATCAAGCCGCGCGTGCTCGTGGTGGACCTGGCAAAGACGCCCGAGCAGCGCCAAGCGCACCGCTACGCCTTCTTCGCGGACCTCTCCGCCAAGGGGCCCGATGGTCGCTACCCGGTGAGCGTGGTCAGCCGCTACGACGCCGCCCGCGGCCAGACGGCGCCCGCCATCGCGCCGCCGCCCGACGGCAGCGTGGTGGTGTACTCGGCCGTGTGGTGCGGCTTCTGCAAGAAGGCCAAGGCGTGGCTCACCGAGCGCGGCGTGCCGTTCGTCGAGCGCGACGTCGAGAAGATGCCCGGCGCGCAAGACGAGCTGTCGCAGAAGCTCAAGGCCGCGGGCGTGCCGGGTGGCGGCGTGCCCGTCATCGACTGGGCGGGCACCATCGTCATGGGCTTCGACGTCGCGGCCATGGAGCGGCTCCTCACGGAGAAGCCGCCCGCCAAGCCTGCGATCGTGCCGCCGTCGGACGGCGGCACGTAGGCGTGCACCCGCCGGCCGCGTCCACGGCGCGGCGGCTCGACGGGGCGCGCACCGGTTGGCACGATCGACGGCGTCCGCCGATCGGGGGTGCGCCATGCAGACCAGCTTCCCGTGCTCGATGCTCGTCGCGGCGCTGTTGCTCGTGGCCGCGGGCTGCAACCTGCGGCGCCTTTGAGAAGGTCGACAAGAGTGAGCGCTGCGACCACAAGGGCGTGGCCCTCTGCCGCACGGCGAGGTCGCCGGCCAGCGCCGAGGTCGCGCCCGAGGGGATCGCGGGCATGGCGGTGCTGGAGAGCGACGTCGGCGGCGGCGACTGCGGCTTTCCGTGTCGCCCGACTGAGCTGGAGCTCGACCTCTTCGCCACGCCCGCGCTGGTGACCGACGAGGCCGCGGCGGCCGCCGTGGTGGTTGGCACACCCGAAACCATCACCGTCGTGGAGACCTACGAGCACGCGCTCACGCCGGGCACCTGGCTCCTGTGCGTGGGCACCGAGTGCGCCGGGCTCGAGGTCGTTGCGGGCAGCACCACCACCGCCAACGTGGTCGTCGGCTTCGGCTTCGCAGAGATCCGCACGTTCGCGCCCGACGGCACCGCCGGGGCCCGGTCGTTCGACGTCGAGGCGCGTCTGCCGCCCTCAGATGCCGGCGGGTAGCTGCACGCCCGCGTGCTGCGCCACCAGGCGCGCGGCCTGCGCGGGCTGCTGGCTGTACACGGTGTAGAGACCGAAGTTCTGGCCCTGCGGCGCCTTGGCGAGCGCGTTGCCGAGCTCGGCGCGCACGAAGGTGTCGATGGCCGGCGTCCAGTTCGTCGAGAAGCGCGCCTGCATCGCGTTGCAGAACGAGTTGAGATCGAGCGGCACCTCGGGCACCGGCCCGGCGCTCGGCGCCTGCGCCGTCTTCTGCTGGTCGGCGTAGTGCTTGCCGTACTGCACGAAGTAGGTGGCGTAGTTCTGCGCTTGCGTCGGCGTCATCCCGGCGGCGAACGCCTTCTCGGTCCACTTGAGCAGCTCGTTGGTCTGCGGCAAGCACGCGTACGCCTGGAGGTTTGTGCGGATGCGCGTCTCGGTGGCCGCGGGGTCGTACTTCACCGTGGGCACGGTGACGCCCACCAGGTAGATGCCGCGCTGCTTGAGCGCCTGCGCCAAGGGCATCTGACCCAGGCTCTGGAACGCGGCCGACAGGTTGGCGACCGGCACGCCGTTCGCCACCGCGTCTTTGACCAGCTTCTTGAGCGGGTCGTCGTAGGCAACGCCCTGCGCTTGCAGCTGCGGCACCAGCACGGCGTCGACGGCGGCCCAGTCGTAGGAGATGGCGGGCGGTGTGACGCCCAAGCGCGTCGCCTCCTGGTTGATCACGGCCTCGGGGTTGTTCCGGAGCTGCGCGACGAAGTTGAGCGCCTCTTGCGGCGTGCGCGTGTCGGCGATCTTGCCGAGGAACTTCTTCATCTCGCCGTCGACCTGGAAGTACCAGGCCTTCAGGTTTGGCTCGGCGGCCGCAGCAAGACGATCGACGCTGGCGCGCAGCTTCGGCACCTCGGCGGCGAGGTTGCGCTGCTGGCCGATCTGGTCGAGGCGCTGCTGCGGGTTCGAGGCCAGGTTGGCGACGAGCGTGCGCGCCTCGAACGCGGTCAGGCCCGCGGCTACGGCCTTGTCGATGAACTTGGCGATCTCGGCCACGTACTTCTTGTCGATGGCCGCCTGCTCGAGGCGCGTGGCGATGGCGCTCTCGCCCCAGGTGGCGCTGGCGAGCAGCTTCTTGGCGTCGGCCTTGACCGGCGGCACCGGCGAGACGCCGAGCACCTGCGCGAACGTCTGCAGCGCCTGTGCGTCTTGTAGGTTCTGCAGCTGCGCCAGGTAGCTCTCGAGGTTCTGCGGCGGCAGCTTCTGAGTGGTGGCGCCGTCGAACATGGCGAGCGCCGCGGCATCCACCGTCATGCCGAGCTCAGCCAGGCGACCCGAGACGCGGCCCTTGAGCTTGGTCGTGTCGTAGTCGAGCGCCACCGCGAAGCCGGCGAGCTGCTGCAGGAACGCCGGCACGTTCTTGCACGTGCCGTTGGCCAGGCCCTGCTGCAGCAGGCGTCGCTTGGCCGGGTCGTTGCTGATGGCGTGGTCGATGCACTGCTGCACCGGCTGGGCGTAGGTGAAGCCCGCGTTCTCGACGGCGGCCTTGGCGGCGTCGCGCAGCTCGGCGTCGGAGAAGCACACGAGCCCGAGCATCTCGGCGGCGTGGGCGGCCTTCTGCCGGCCGCTCGACAGGCCGTTTGGGAACAGCGCGTTCAGCATGCGATCCGACACGCCCTCGAACGCCTTGTAGGAGGGCGTCTCGCGGAACGCCTTGTTGTCGAGGTCCTTCACCTCGTGCAGGCGCGGGTCGATGTCCATGGTGACGCTGGGCGACGTGGCCCGAAGCCAGTTGTCTTGCTCGGCGTCGGTGGAGAAGTGCGCGGCGCTGACCGAGCCGGCGGCCACGAAATTCGACTGGTTCGCGCTCTGCAGCTGCAGGTGATCGAGCTCGGCCTCGAGCACACAGAACTCGACGACGCGGGGCGAGCCGTCGGGGTTGGCGTGCTGCGGCCGGTTGGTGGTGACCTTGACGAAGTCGAGGCTGAGCTCGATCTCGACGCCGGTCTTCTGGTTCTTGACCGTGAACTTGTGGCGCTCTTGCACCACGTCGCACCAGGGCACCAGGCACTGCGCCAGGTTGAGGGTGGCGTCGAGCTTGCTGACCTCGCGCTGCGCTTGATTGAACACCGTGCCCGACCACTGGCCGTTGCTCGAGATCGCCTGCAGCGTCTGCGCGGCCTGCGCCACGTTGGCCGAGGGATTGAGCGTGAGGCCGTACTCGATGCGCTGCGTGATCTTGGTCTTGTCGTCGCGCCGGCCGCCGCCGGGCTTGACGTTGATCTCGTTGGCCTGCTTGTTGGTGCGCAGCCGGATGGCGCCCTCGTGCGCCGTCATGTCCATGTTGGCGTTGTCCATGTACGTGTCGTGCATGGGGTCCTGCATGGGCCAGCCCTTGTCGTCGACACGGTAGCCCTTGAACTGCCCGGTGCCCGGCTTGCCCGGCTGGTTGGCCGAGCCGTCGTCCTTGAGCCAGTAGCGGCTCACGGGCGCGATGGTCCAGTCCTTGCCGAGGATCTTCTCCACCTCGGCCTGCTTGCCGGCCATGACGAGGCCCGTGAGGCGATAGGCCTCCTGCACGCCCGAGACCATCTCGGGCTTGGTGGTGCAGCCCTTCAGCTCGCTCTCGAGGCGCGACAGGATGGCGCCGTCGGGCTTGAGGTTCGGCACCTGCTGCACGAGCTGGGTGGGGTAGTTCACCTGCATGTCGAGCTGCAGCTCGCCGCCGCTCGACGCCGCCGCCGCGCTCGTGGAGCGCACGCTGACCGCGTTCTGCGCGTTGGCCGCCGGTGGCAGCCGGAACACGCCGCCGCGCCCGAAGCCACCCGCCTGATGGCCGACGGACCAGCGCGCCGCCACCGCGAGGTTGGTGGCGCCGGGCGTGATCTTGAGCGAGGGGTTCTTCGCTTGCAGCCACTTGTTGACGTCGTCGTAGCTGATGTCGAAGTACGTGTTGCCGCGGTAGCTGGTGCCGTTCAGGTTCTCGCCGTTGGCCAGCACCGACAGGGTCACAGTGCGCAGCTGGTTGGTCTTGGCGTCGAGCACCTCGGCCAGCAGGTACAGCGTCACGCTGTCGTTGTGGTTGCCGTGGAAGCTCTCGACGTGCAGGCGGCACCCGCCCGGGATGGGCGTGGCGTCGGTCTTGATGAACCCGCGCGACACGCGGCCGCCCGCCGGGTCGCCGGTGTAGGCGTCGAAGCTCGGATCGCGCGAGAAGCGGTTGGTGGTGGCGGTGGCGTCGTTGCGGACGTTGCCGAGGCCGCCGATGGTCACCTTGCGCGCGTTGACGACGTTGCCGCCGCCGGCGGGGACGGTGCCACCGGTGGGCGTAGTGGTTGCGGTGCCGGTGGCGCCGGTCGCGGCGGTGCCCGTGGTGGCGGCGGTGCCCGTGGTGCCGGCGGCGCCGCCCACGTTCGGGTTCACGGTGACGTTCGGGTTCGTGGGGCCGCCAACGACGGGCATGAAAAACCTCCAGAGGGTCCGCGGGTTTACCGCGCTTGAGCCAGACTCGCCATGGGGCGAGCCGTGACCGGGACCCCGATTGAATCCTCTAGCGCCAAGGTGCACCTTTCGGCGCGCATGACGCTGCCGATCTTCCTCGCCGTTCACCTCGCGTTTGGCGCCCTGATGGCCCACGTGCTCATGCCCCGCATGCGGGCCGAGGGAGAGGTGCTCGGCGTGCCGTTGCTCTACACGCTGGCGCCCGTGGGCATGATCACGGCTCCGCTCGGCGCCGTGCTGCTGCGCTACGCCGGCGGCTGGTTCGTGCACGGCGCCGTCACCGGCAACGGCAGCATCGCCTACGAGCGGTTCCACTTGGGGCTCATGATCCTCGGCGGCGTGCTGACCGCGGTGGTGACCGTGGCAGGCATGTTCTTCGCAATCGCGATGCTGTCGCGCGATCGCCCGCGCGTAGCGCGCGCGCCCTACTACCTGGCCGCCTTTGCGGCCCTCCTCACCGTCGTGCTCGACGCCGTCGACGTGGTGATCGTGCCCGGCAGCGGCGGCAAGTGGCTGTTCTGGCACCCCGCGGGGCTCGTGTCGCTGGCCGTGCTCGTGGTGCTCGGGGCGGCTTGGCGCTACGGCACCACCCACGTCGCGCGCTTCGACGTGCAGACCTTGTCGCGCCCGCCGAAGTCCATCGTGGCCATGCCGGCTGACCTGTGACCACGTCCGTCGACGTGCGCGGCCCCATCCTCGCGATCGAGTCGAGCTGCGACGAGACCGCCGCCGCGGTCCTCGGCCACGACGGCGCCGTCCTCGCTGACGTCGTGCACACCCAGGTGGCCGCCCACGCGCCCTACGGGGGCGTGGTGCCCGAGATCGCGTCGCGCGAGCACCTGGCGCGCATCGCCGGCGTGGTGCGGCGCGCGCTGGCCGACGCGGGCGTGGCGCCGTCGGCGCTCGGCGCCGTGGCGGCCACCTATGGGCCCGGCTTGATCGGCGCGCTCTTGGTGGGCCTGCAGGCCGCCAAGGGCATGGCGCGCGCGCTCGGCGTGCCGCTGGTGGGGGTGCACCACATCGAGGGGCACCTGATGGCCGCCGCCATCGACGCTGATGCGCCGGCGCCGCCCTTCATCGGCCTGGTGGCCTCGGGCGGGCACACGGCGCTCTATCGCTTCGAGGGCGTGGGGCGCGCCGCCCTCATCGGGCACACCCGCGACGACGCCGCCGGCGAGGCCTTCGACAAGACCGCCAAGCTGCTCGGCCTCGGCTACCCGGGCGGCGCCGCGATCGATCGCCTGGCGGAGCAGGGCGATCCCGCGCGCTTCCCCATGCCCTTCGCCCTGCGCGACCACACCACCGAGGACTTCTCGTTCTCGGGCCTGAAGACCGCGGTGCGCGTCTTGGCGGAGCGCGAGCGCGCCGGCGGCCGACCCCTCGAGGGACAGGCGTTGGCCGACGTGTGCGCCGCGGTGCGCGCGGCCATCGTCGACGCCCTGCTCACCAAGGCGCTGCGCGTGTGCCGGGCCAAGCAGGTGTACCGCCTGGTCATCGGCGGCGGCGTGGCGGCCAACAGCCTGCTGCGCCGCGAGGCCGCGCGGCGCGGCGCCCTCGACGACGTCGAGGTGTACGTGCCGCCGCGCGCGCGCTGCACCGACAACGCGGTGATGATCGCCGCGGCCGCGCGCGCGTGGCTGGCGCAGGGGCGGGCGAGCGCGTTGTCGCTGATGGCCGACGCCGACGCGCGCGTGGAGCACGCGGCCGCGGCCACGAGCGTGCCTACGGCCCCTGCAGGCCCTTGAGCGTGCCCTGCACGTCGCGCGCGAACTTCCCGTTCGGCGCCAGCTCGAGGTAGCGCTGGTAGGCGGCGACGGCGTCGTCTTTGCGCCCGGCGCTCTGGTGCACCATGCCGAGCAGCAGGAACACCTGCGGATCCTTGGGCGAGAGCGCGCGCGCCTTCTCGAGGTGGGTGCGCGCGGCGTCGAGCGCGTCGAGCTCGTAGTACGCGTTGCCGAGGCCTAGGTGCGAGACCACCGAGGTGGGCTTGATGGCCAAGGCGGCCTTGTACTCGCGCACGGCCTTGGCGAAGGCACCGGCGCGCCCGGCGGCGTCGGCGGCCTTGAGGTGGCCGGCGTAGCGCGCCTCGGGGTCGTCGGCCACGCCGGCGTCGGCGGCCGCGTTCGAGGGCGGCCCGCCGGCGTCGACGACGGCGACGGC
>CAZONM010000245.1:0-9093 GCA_964580865.1 uncultured Myxococcales bacterium
CGTGGGCTACGACGAGGGCGGCCAGCTGACCGAGAAGGTGCGGCGCCGGCCCTACACCGTGGTGCTGCTCGACGAGATCGAGAAGGCACACCCCGAGGTCTTCAACGTGCTCCTGCAGCTGCTCGACGACGGGCGGCTCACCGACGGCCAGGGCCGCACGGTGGACTTCCGAAACGCCGTGGTCTTGATGACGAGCAACATCGGCAGCCAGCACCTGCAGCACGGCGTCAACCCCGCCGCCGAGGAGCGGGTGATGCAGGAGCTGAAGGCCCACTTCCGGCCCGAGTTCCTGAACCGCCTCGACGACGTCATCATGTTCCACAGCCTAGGGCGGGAGCAGATCGAGCACATCGTGGACCTGCAGCTCGCCATCGTGCAGCAGCGCCTCGACAAGCGAGAGCTCGGCCTCGAGGTGAGCGCGGCCGCGCGCGCCAAGCTGGCGGAAGACGGCTACGACCCGCTCTACGGCGCGCGGCCGCTCAAGCGCCTCATTCAGCGCGAGGTGGTGGACCGCGTCGCCAAGGCCGTGCTCGAGGGGCGCTTCACCAAGGGCGACGTGGTGAAGATCGACGTCAAGGAGGATGCGTTCGTCATCGAGCCGGGGCCGAACCGCGAGGCGACGCAGGCGCGTGCGAACGCGTGATGCCGGGGTGACGCTCGCGTGACGCGGGTTGCGTGGCGTCGGCTCGTGCGGCGGGGCGGGGAGCAGTCGGGGCGCGAGCGCTCGGGGGTGCCGTTCGTTGGGGTGGAGACGAGCAAGAGGAAGCGCGAGGCGACGATCTTCGCGAGCGCGGCGCTGTGAGGCCGCGTGGGCGGCGTTCTCCCCGCGCTGGAGGCCGCCAAGCATCTCTGGCGACCGCGCACACCGCGACCGACTCGCCGCGCTTCGCGCCGCCGTCTCCACCATCATGACATCGAGCGTCAGCCTGCGACGCGGGTACGGCCATCTCTCATTGGGACGCGGTCGACCTTGGCCGCCATGTTCGGGGGGCCGGCTAGGGTAGCGTGGCTGGGTGAAGCTCGTCCCCGGCCTGTATGAAACGCTGATCACGCACGGCATCCGTGAGGTGCTGAGCGCGCTCGAAGGCGAGCTCGCCGCTCAGCGGGAGAGCCTCACGGAGGATTCAGCGCCGCATCTGCTGGCGAGATTCCTCCACGACGCGACGCTGAAGGCGATGCGGGACCTTCCGACCGAGGACCGGCTCACTCACCAGATCGCGCTCGCCAACGCCGTTCTCGCTGTGATCGCCGGGCGCGCCCCCGACGGTGGGTTGGGTGACGAGGAACGGCTCCCTGACGTTGTAGAAATCCTCATGGCCCTTCGGCGGACGGCTGAAACCCGGCTTGGCGCGGGCGAGGTGGTACGTCCATCACTCCCGCTGCGGCACAGCGATCTCCTCGTGAACGGCCCGCGCGACCTGCGCCTAGGCCACGAGCTATGCCGTGAGATCGCATCCGCCGATGGCGTGGATCTCATCGTATCGTTTGTGAAGTGGACCGGCTTGCGTCTGATTCGCCATGAGCTGGCGGACTTCGCAGCGCGGCGCCCCGGTCGCCTGCGCGTGATCACAACGACGTACATGGGGGCGAGCGAGGCGCGCGCAGTCGAGGAGTTGATCGAGCTAGGCGCCCAGGTGCGCGTCTCCTACGACGAGCGCCGCACGCGGCTGCACGCAAAGGCGTGGCTCTTTCACCGGGACAGCGGGTTCCCGACCGCGATGGTCGGGTCGTCGAACCTGTCGCACGCGGCCATGCTCGACGGGTGTGAGTGGAACGTTCGGCTCTCCGGCATCGACAACCGCGCCGTGCTAGAGAAGTTCGTCGCCACCTTCGAGCAGTATTGGCGTGATGGCGAGTTCGAGGAGTACGACGCCGCGCGGTTCTGCGAATCGGCTCGTCGACGCGACCCGCAGCGCGACGCTTTGGCGCGCGCCGTCGCGCTCCGGCCCTACCCGCACCAGCAGCAGGTGCTCGACGCGCTCGCGCTGGAGCGGGCACACGGGCACAACCGCAACCTGATCATCGCTGCGACCGGTACGGGCAAGACCGTTGTCGCAGCGCTCGACTATGCGCGGCTCCGTCGGGAGCGCGGCGAGGCAACCCTTCTCTTCGTCGCTCACCGAGAGGAGATCTTGACGCAGAGCCTCGCGACCTTCCGCGCGGCCGTTCGCGACGGTCACTTCGGCGAGCTGCTGGTGGGGCGCAACAAACCGATCGATGGTCGCCACGTCTTCGCGTCCATCCAAGCGCTGCACGAGGATCGGCTCAACGGCCTCGCGCCGGACGCATACGACGTCGTCATCGTCGACGAGTTCCACCACGCCGCCGCGAAGTCGTATGCGGCACTCCTTGAGCACCTGCGGCCGAAGGTCCTCGTTGGCCTGACGGCGACCCCTGAACGCGCAGATGGTCGCTCCGTGCTCGGTTGGTTCGACGGGCGCGTCGCCGCCGAGCTTCGCCTATGGGACGCGCTCGATCTCGGCCTGGTTGCGCCGTTTCAGTACTTCGGTGTCCACGACGGCACTGACCTCTCGAACATCGACTTCGCTGCCGGCCGCTACGATGTCGCGACGCTTGAACGGCTCTACACCGCGGATCATGTACGCGCGAACGCCGTCCTGCGCGCGGTCCACGAGAAGGTGCCTGATCCGCTGTCGATGCGCGCCCTCGGGTTCTGTGTCTCAGTCGCGCACGCCGAGTTCATGGCGGCGTTCTTCACCTCGAAGGGCCTACCGTCGATCGCGATCCACTCGGAGTCCTCCGACGACGAACGCCGTGGCGCGCTCCAGAAGCTGCGTGCAGGCGAGGTCAACGTCGTGTTTGCGAAGGACCTGCTGAACGAAGGCATCGACGTGCCCGCCGTCGACACCGTGCTGTTCCTGCGGCCCACCGAGAGCGCCGCGCTGTTCCTTCAGCAGCTTGGGCGTGGCTTGCGGCTGGAAGAGGGCAAGGCCTGCCTCACCGTGCTCGACTTCATCGGCACGGCGAACCGGCGGTTCAGGTTCGTCGACCGGTTTAGAGCTCTGGTGCCCGGCACGCGCGCTTCGGTGAAGCGTGCAATCGAAGATGGCTTCCCACACCTGCCCGCGGGTTGTGACATCCGCCTCGATCCGGCGAGCCGCGACGCCGTTTTGGCGAATGTGCGCCAGGCGCTGACCGCGAGTTGGCGCGCGATGGCCGAGGATCTCGCTGGTCTCGGTGACGTACGCTTGCCCGTGTTCCTCCGAGAGACGGACCTGGATGTCGAGGACCTGTACGCGCGTCCCGGTCGTTCCTTCCTCGCGCTGCGCCACGAAGCAGGCCTCCGCGCTGGGGAGGTGCCGGACACAGAGGCTGCGCGGGCCGTGGCGCGGATGCTCCACATCGACGACGACGACCGACTCCGCATCTGGCGCGAGTGGCTTCTGGCGGCGACGCCGCCGACCGTCGACGTCAACAACCCGCACGTGCTGATGTTGTTCGCCTGTCTTGGGCACGTGCGGCGGCCCGTCGCGGAGATGGGCGAGGCGTTCGAGGAGCTGTGGTCGCTCCCGGACCTGCGACACGAGCTGCTCGATCTCCTCGGCGTGTTGGCGGATCGCGCACGACGGCCGACGTGGTCGTTGGATCAGAGCCCGTTCCGTGTGCACGCGTCCTACAGCCGTGATGAGATCAGCGCCGGCTTGCGCCAGGTGCGCAAGGGGAAGCTCCTCCGTTCACAGGGCGGCGTCTTCAGGTGCGATGACGCACGCTCGGACATCCTCTACGTCGAGGTCGACAAGGACCCGAAGCACTACACCCCGACGACCCTCTACGACGACTACGCCATCTCGCCGACGCGCTTTCACTGGGAATCGCAGTCCGCAACGCGGGCAGATTCGCCAACCGGCCTGCGGTACCAAGGCCGAGCAGACGACGGGTGGCGAACGTTGATGTTCGTACGCAGAGCCAAGGAGGACGTGCGTGGCTTCACCGCGCCGTACACGTTTCTCGGTCCCGTCAAGTACGTCTCGCACGAGTCGGAGAAGCCGATGCGAATCACGTGGGAGCTGGAGCGGCCGATGCCGCCGGAGTTCTTCGCGGAGATCAAGATTGCAGCAGGATGACGGGTCGGTCGGCTTGCCGGTCTCGGCGGCCAGGGCGTTCGCGCTCACGACGCCCGGCGGAAGCATCTTGCGAACCATCGTGGCCCTGAAGGCCTCGGAGTACTCGACCACGATCACGTCTCGCTGCTCGCCCCACATTGTTCAGACAGCCGCCTCAGGCACAGGCGGCGACCTCCGACAGACTCCCTGACACAGGGGGCAAGCGCCTCGTCCAGCGCGACGTGGTGGACCGCGTCGCCAAGGCGGAGCTCGAGTGGCGGGTCACCAAGGGCGGTGTGGTGAAGATCGACGTCAAGGACGACATGTTCGTCATCGAGCCGGGGCCGAACCGCGAGGCGACGCAGGCGCGGTCGACCGCGTCGTCAAAGGGTGACGCGCGGGTCGGACGTGCTCAGCGGCCGCTTGCGCCACCGGGCGGGTGAGCGGGGGCCGCCGCCGCGGCGGAGATCGCGGTCGGAACGGCCCGTTGGCCGGCGCCACCCGTGCGGAAGGGAGCAGGCACCGCGGTGTCACGCGGGACGATTCGCTGTCGCGCGGCTGCAGCGGCTACGATGGGCAGCAGCGGAGGTCCCGTGAGCGATCCACCTCGGCGATACGGTCTCGTGCCCGCCGTGATGCTCGCTGTGGTCGCTGTGCTCGGCGGTGCTGTTGCCTGCGCGCCCGCCAGCGCCGGCGCCGGCGCGCTCACCGGCTACAGGATTGACCCGGTGATCACCCACGAAGCGGGGGAGCAGTCGCTCGCGGTCCTGTTCACCGGCCCCACCCGCGAGAGCCGCGAGACCTGCGCGTCCCTCGAAAACGCTACGGTGCAGCTGAACGGCGCGCCGATCACCCCGGTCAACGATGGCGGGTGGCACCCGCTGCTCCTCAAGCTCATGGGGGCGACCGAGTGCGACGACCCGGCCGTGGTGGTCGACATCCCCGAGGGGACATCCGGCGCCGCCCTCCTCGAGATCGACGAGGGTGCGGAGCACTTCGCGCTCGCGTTCGACGAAGGCTTCGAGCGCGTCGACATGGAGCTCGTTTCGCTCGACGCCACGTCAGCCCAAGTGCGCCTCAGCGCGCCTTACGCTGGCGACGTGAAGGCGTGGCTGCGAGACGACGTCACGGCGCCGGCCACGGACGCTACCGCTGCTCTCGAGGGCGACGTCATTCGCGTGACCCTGCCGCCGGGCTACGAGGAGCACACGCTCCACGTCCGGCTCGACGCGCACGTCGCGGTGACGACGTGTGAGGGCTTCGCCTTGTGCGACGACGCCCTGCGCGGTGCCCACGGCGAGCTCGACGTCACGCCGTGGTGACCTCCGGCGGCGAGGTGGAGCCGCCCCATGCGTGCCCGTCCTTCGGCGCGATGCCGCGCCAGCCAACACCCTCGCCGCGCGGCCCGCCACCAACGGGGACGGCCCAATGGAGACCCGGCTCACCGCCTTGCTCCTGGGGCTCTCGCTGCACGCGGGGGTGCACCAGCCGGCCAACCACCGGCGCGGCCCGGAGCAGCTGTGCCGCAATGGCGGTCGGACAGCTCACGGCGGCGCGCGCGATCATCAACCACCTGGGGGTGCCGTCGGCACCTCTGCCACTCGGCGAGGCACGCAAGCCGCCGGCGGTCGCCTGGGACCGCTGACCCGCGCGCTCACCTCGCGGGGGGCCCCGCCGAGGTGTCGCCCGGGATCGTCACCAGCAAGTCGAGCGGATCAGCCGAGCCGAGGTCTCTCGGATGCGGGCCGCGCGCTTCCTCCGCGCCGGGCCGGGCCGCACCCGGATCGGCGCGCGAGCCCCGCGAGCGTGCTCGTGAGGGCTGCGCCCTGCAACGCGCCCAAGCACCCGACCCACGCTGTCCTCGGCAAGCCGTCGTCATGAAAGCCGCGGCCCAAGTCCTTCGGGCTCTGGTTGGTCGAGACGACGATGGGGCACCGCTTGATCTGGCGCTCGTTGACTCCCTACATGATTGAGGCGCCGGGGCGATCCTGTGGACATCCGAGATGCCGCGGAGTTGCTGACGGGCAACTTCGGCAGCGTGCACCTGCAGCAAGGCGCGAATCCCCGCCGCCATTGAGCGACCCGGTGGCTCCCCCCTGCAGGGGGGCTGGCGACGTAACGGTCATACCCGGAGCGGGCCGTCAGCGCTCCCGGTCGGGCTCGAGGTGCACAAGGACGCGCGCGCCGAGGTCGCCGAGGGCCGCTGGGATCCGATCGACGGCGCGTGGCCGCACAAGCACGTCGCCCGGCGTGAGGTGGTGGACCGCGGCGGCAGGGCCGTGCTCGAGGGGCGTTTCACCAAGGGCGATGTGGTGTAGTCCACGTCGGGGATGCTGCGTTCGTCGTCGAGCCGTCGTGGAACCACGAGGCGACGCAGGCGCGGGCGGCGGCGTGACACCGAGCGCGTGGCGCAAGCCGGGCGTGCCGCGCGTGAGGCCGCTCCGCTGGTGCATCGCCGTTACGATCGGCGGGGCGTGGTGCGCCCCACGACCACATCGGCGTCGGGCCGTCGCTGGGCCGGGCACCGCACCGGGCCCGGGGGCCGCGCCGCACCCTTTGCGACGTGTGCCCGTGGCGCGGTAACGTGGAGACGATGATGGTGCCGAGACTGCGCCGATCTGGCGCTGCTCCAGCGCCGAGACTGCGTCAAAACGATGGCGCTCCGCGCCCTTGGCCGTCTTCGATCTTGGAGAGCCCCGTGACAGCCAAGCCAGCGAAACCAACGACCTGCCCAAGCTGCGGCTGGGAGCGCAAAGGGCGAACGATCTGCCCCAACTGTGCGACGGTCTTCTACGACGACGACGGCCCCGACCGGCCGCCAGAGTTCGCGAGCTACATCCCGGCATTCTTCTGGGGGCTCGTCGTGGTGGCCGTGCTGTTGATGGCGGCGCCGGTGCTGTTGTTCTCGAGCGAGCCGACCGGCACGCGCGACGGCGCCCACCGCCGGGGCGGCTCGTCGGTCGCCGTGATGCTTGGTGGTGTTGTCGCCGGGGGCGCGCTGCTCTCGGTCGCGTTTCGCTACCGCCGCACACGCGGCGGTGCCTGACGTCGATTCGACGCGTACGTCCGCGGCGGGGTGACCACAGCGAGAGGCTCGGCCCCCGCGCGCATGTCGCTGCTGACGGGCGGGCTACTTGGCCTTGCGCGCGCGCTTGGGCGCCGGTGGCTTTGGCGTAGCCGAGGGAAACTCGACGCGGCCCGCGGCGTGCGCGCGCTCGCGCTCGTCGAGCGCCGCGACATCTGCCGCGGCCGGCGAGG
Source organism: uncultured Myxococcales bacterium (assembly GCA_964580865.1). GTDB lineage: Bacteria > Myxococcota > UBA727 > UBA727 > VGSZ01 > JACOUT01. Next base: position 7,323 of record CAZONM010000245.1, read on the forward strand.
GCACGTTGCGCAGCCGGCCGGTGTCGTCGGCGCGGAACACCCGAATGCCGCCGTTCGAGAACAGCACGCGCATGGCGAATTCGCCGCTGGCGATCACCCGCCCCAGGCCGTGCTCGGGGTGCGACTCGTGAACGACGTACGAGCCGTGACCGATCGATGCGCCCATGGAGACCCCCGCGTGTGAACCTACGACGACGAGATGAAAAGCGCCGCCCGCACCGCCCCGCGTCTCTCGACGGGAGCGGCGCGGGCGTGCGCGCGATCAGCAGATCACCAACGGCCGCCGCGGCCGCCGCGGCCACCGCCGCCGCCGCCACCCTCACGGGGCTTGGCGAGGTTCACGGTGAGGTTGCGGCCCTCGACCATCTGACCGTCGAGGCCACCGATGGCGGCCTTGGCCGCGGCATCGCTGCCCATCTCGACGAAGCCAAAGCCGCGCGAGCGGCCCGTCTCACGATCGGTGACGATCGACGCGGAGCCGACCGGACCGAACGGCGAGAACAGCTGCACGAGCTGGTCGTCGGTGGTGTTGAAGGAGAGGTTGCCAACGTAGAGCTTGTTTTCGGCCATGTTGCAGTTGCTTTCCCATGCGACGTGTCCAGCCTCGTGCCAACCATTGGCGGCGAGACAGCACACGCCCTCCGTGCGTAGGGCTCGGAGGTCTTTTCTGGGGATTGTGTGCGGGCAGAGCGCCGTGGCGCGGGCGAGCAGACAGGTCGTGCCAGAATTGAGGGCAGCCTATGTCATTCGCGCGCAACTGCAAGGACCATCGGTGCTCATCGACGAGGCAGGTGAATTCATTGGGCGATCGCCACTACCGGGGGACATCGGCCGGGTCGCGACCGCTCACGCCGCCGCGGCGACTGCGGGGGGCGGGCGAGCGACGTCGACCCGCGCGCGTGATCCGCTGGCGAGACCCGGCACCTCGCCGCGGTTGCCGACGCCGAGGCGTCTGAGGCGCCGGTCGCTCGTCGCTGGCTTCAGCGGCCACGACCAGCGCCACCGCCACCGCGGCGCCGAGACCGGCAGTCACGACGGCGATCGTCGACGGGGTGATGGCCGCGCTCACCGCCGGGCCGAGGGGCGCCACCAGCTTGTCGACGGGCTCATGCGCGACGGCGGCCACCAACCCGGACGCGGCGATGGTCGCGAGCGCGCACCCCACCCCGACCTTCCAGGCGAGGTCGGGTCCCTCGTCGAGGTCGTGCGCGGGTGGCGACGCCGAGGCCGCGCCCGCGACGAGGAGCACACACGCGCCGACGTAGAGTTGCTTGAGGTGCATGCCGATCTTGGCCGGCGCCACGCGGCTTCTTCGCGCGTCGGATCAGAGACGCGTGCCCACCGCAGCGTAGAGCCCCGCAGACGGTGACCATCGGGACGTCGCGTGGGTGAACGCGCCGCCCTCGAGGGCGAGCCAGGACACGCGCAGACGGACCGCCATGGCCGTGGACGCCACGACGGCATAGCCATGGGATGGACGCACCGCTCCCCCAAAGCCAAGGCTGGGACGGACCGAGAGCTCGGCGTCCTCGATGCGCCAACGCCACTCGGGCCCGACGTGCAGCGCCAGCGTGCCGAGCGCGTCGAGCGACCGGCTCACGAACATGGCCTCGATGCCCGCGGTGACCGCGAGCTGCTCGTCGACGCCCAGGGCGAAGCTGGCGCCGCCACGCGCGCCGCCGGCGCGAGCGCGCGCGCCGCGCGGCGCCACGGGGCCGGCGTCCTCCGAGAGCGCCGTGCCGCCCCGCTCCGGCGGTGGGCCACGGCTAGC
>CAZONM010000246.1:0-9048 GCA_964580865.1 uncultured Myxococcales bacterium
CTCCTTCGCCCTCTCCTTCGCCCTCTCCTTCGCCCTCTCCTTCGCCCTCTCCTTCCCCCTCGCCTTCGCCCTCGCCCTCTCCTTCGCCCTCGCCTTCACCCTCGCCTTCACCCTCGCCTTCGCCCTCTCCTTCCCCCTCGCCGGTCCGCATCGTCGGGCAGCTGACGATGACGAGCACCGACAGGAGCGAGAGGCAGGCGGCGGAGAGCAGCCGAAGGGCGCGCATCTTCGAACCATGGCACGCCACGCAGCGCGCAGTGCCACCTGCCTCAGATCGCACCGCAGCTTGTCCGGGGACAACGCGACCTCGGGATGCCCCCGCTGGTCTCACGGCGTCGACGCGCCCTCCGGCCAGCTCGCAGGGTCATCGAACGGCCACGGCACCTCGTTGGCGACCTCCTCCACCAGGGCGTCGACGAAGGCGAGCGCGACCCTGCGCACGTCGTCGTCGGGCTCGGTGGGCGGCGCGTCGCTCGCGAGCTCGCCCTCGGTGGCGCCATCGGTCCACTGGTAGTGCGTCATGCCGTCGACCACCACGACCTGCGCATCGTCGAACGCGGCCGCGCCCTCGACGGCCTCGGCGAGCGTGGTCTTGCCGTCGGCGCCGCCGGCCAACGACACGACGCGACCGGCGCGACCGCCGAACGTGTCGGCGGGGTCGGGGTAGCTCGCCAGCAGCGCCAGCGCGCCGAACGCCGGCTCATCGCGCCACGCCTTGGCCGCCACCACGCCGCCGAGGCTGTGACCGCACACCAGGGCGGCCTCGCCGACCAGGCCGAACAAGGCGTCGCCCTCGGCGGCGCCGGCCGTGCGCACCCCTGCTAGCGCGCGCGCGGCATGGTCGACGGCGAAGAACGGCACGTCGAACGGGTGGGTCGGCGCCGCCACTACGGCGCCGCGGCTCGCGAGGTGCGCGCCCAACCAGCGATAGCGCTCGGGGGGCACGGCGCCGCCGTGCAGCAGCACCACCACCGGAAACGGCCCGGCGCTCGGCCCGTCGACGGGGACGACGACGTCGGCGTCGACGCTGCCGCCCTCGGCGGGCGCGAGGCTACGCCGCTGTACCAGGGCGCCGTACGCGCCGCGCTCGCCCAGCGCGCCGGTCGCGCTCGGATCCGGGTCGAGCAGGCGCTCGGCCGCGGGCGGTGCGCATGCGAGCGCGCTCGCGAGCGTCAGAACGACGGTGAGGGTGTTCCGGGGGTTGCGCATGGCACCGCGGTAGCGTCGTCGCGCGTCGGCGACAACGTCGGTCGCGCCGCTTCGTGCGCGCCCTCACCGCTTGTCGGAGATGGTCGGGTCGTCGGCCTCGAACTCGTCGAGGTTCGGGCGCTTCTGCGGCTCGCCCTTGTCGGGCGCGCCCTCGCCGCTCATGGTGAGCGCGGGCAGCATGCGGATCAGCGTCAGCTCGCGCCCGTCGGGCTGCACGGCGGTGAAGCGGGCGCCGCGTCGATCGAGCTTCTCGAGCTCGGCGGCGCGCTCCTGCAAGAACTGGATGCGCGACGCCAGGTCCTTGAGCGGTGACTCGCCGGGGCCGAACGGGTCGCTACGCACGAAGGTCTCGCCGCAGAAGTAGAGCGGCCCGCGCAGGTCGTGCGCGTCGACGAGCTCGTCGCGCTCCTGCTCGGCGCGCTGACACTGCAGCTCGAGCAAGAACACGCGGTGGCGCAGGTCGTGATCGGCGGGGTTGTTCTCGGACTTCTTGCGATCGTGGCGCACGCGGCCGAGCAGGTCGCGCACCAGCTCGTTCTTGGTGTCGATCTCGTCGCTGATGGGCTTGGGCAGCGCGCCGCTCTGCACCAGGCGTTGGACGGCGAGCAGGCGATCGGCGGGCTTGGCCTTGGCCCACAGCTCGTCGAGCTGGCGCATGCGCTCCTGCATCTGCCCGCTGGCGCGCTTGAGCGCAGCGCGCGCTTCGTCGAGCTCGAGAGCCACGCTGGTGGGATCGGGAGCACCGGCCATGTGCCTCAACGAGTCTAGCGCAACGCAGCCAGGCGCGCAGCGATCGCGGTGAGCGCGTCCTTCGCCCCCGACGACAGGCCGATGGTTCCGCCCTCGGGCTCGCGCACGTTCACGCGAATCAAGGTGGCGCCGCCGGCCATCTGTCGCTCGGAGAAGCGGCGGACGCTGGGGATGGCGGTGCCCGCGCCGCACTCCACTACCACCGCGCGCGCGCCGCGCGTGGCGCGCAGCCAGTCCTCCAGGCGCGCGGCCTGCTCGTCCGAGCGCGACGCGTCCCAGCCCCAGTCGCCGAACATGAGGATGTTCGGCCGCGCCAGCGCGCCGCAGCGGGGACACCGGGGCAAGGGCGCGCGCGCGCGAAACGTCTCCTCGTCGACGTCCACGCGCACGCCCTCGGCCGACCAAAGACCCGCGCAGCGCGGCGCCGTGCACTGCAGCACGTCGATGGCGCCGTGCACCTCGCACACGCGCGCGGGGTCGAAGCCGGCGCGCTGAAAGGCGCCGTCGACGTTAGAGGTAAACACGAAGTACCCGCGGGGCATGCGCTCGGCGAGCCGCGCGAGCACGGGGAAGCCCTCGTGGGGCGTGGTGCGGCGGTAGAGCTCCAGGCGGTGGCCGTAGAAGCCCCATGCCAGCTCGGGGTCGTCGGCGAACCAGCGCGGGTTCGCCAGGTCCTCGAAGGCGAGGCCGAGCCTCTCGTAGGGCGGGTAGGCGCGCCAGAACCCTTGGGGCCCGCGGAAATCGGGCAGGCCCGAGTCCACGCCCATGCCGGCGCCCGCGCACACCACCAGCGCCTCCGCCTCGGCGAGGGCGCGCGCCGCCGCATCGATGCGTTGTTCGGTGCAATCGCCGGTCATGGAGCCTCGTCCTCGCGCGCGCGCCGCGGCCTCGCGTCGGTCACCGACGCAGCGCGCTCGCTCATGGGCACGTCGACTGCACGCGCATGCGATACGTCGCGGTGGCGCCGGCGAAGCCGAACACGCGCAGCACCACGCGCGCACCGTTGCTCGACGTGAACTCGAGCTGCTCGCGGTTGGTGGTGCCGCGCGAGCTCGCCAGCACCGCGCCGGTGGTGTCTTGCAGCTCCAGGTCGAGGTCGCCGTGGGCATCGTCGAAGTCGAGCCGCGCGGCGAGCGTGCAGCCGGTCTGCGGGACGGTGTCGAAGAAGTCCTCCGACGAGCACACCACGCCTACGACCTCATCGAGCGCGGCCTTGAGATCGGGCGCCTCGGTGCGGCTGTCGTTCGGCTCCCACGGGTCGTCCGCGGGGCAGGCCACGGCGCAGGTCTCGTCGACGACGAAGCGATAGACGTTCTCCGAGTCGGCGACGCCGAAGTACACCCGGTAGCGCATGCCACCCTCGACGATCACCTTGGTGATGCGCTCGCTGTCGGTGACGCCGCGTGAGGCGCCCTGCACGGTGGTGCCGTCGGCGCGCCGCAGCTCGACGTCGATGTCGCCGTCGGCGTCAATGAAATCGAGGCGCGCATCGGCGATGCAGCCCACCGCCACCGGCACCTCGTACCAGTCCTGATCGGTGCCGCACACGATGGCGTCGATGGAGACGCCCTCGGCGAGCGCGGCGGCGGCCGCGGCATCGTCGTTGTCCTCATGGGTGTCGTCGGCGGGGCAGCTCAGATCGTGCGGGCACGACGCGGTCATCGTCACCGTGTAGGGGACATCATCGCGGGTGCCGCCGCGCACGCGCGCCGCGTAGCGGCCGGTGGCGGTGGCCACGACGTTGAGCGCCTCGCGGTCCTCGAGGCCGCCCGCCGTGGCCACCAGCTGACCGTCGGGATCGAACAGCAGCAGATCGAGGTCGCCGCCGCTGGGATCGAACTCGAGCTCCACCAGCACGTTGCAGTCAGCGTCGACGTCAAGGGCGTACCAGTCGTCGTCCTCGCCGCAGAAGCGCCCGCTACTGGAGCTGCCCGAGGTCATGAGCGCCGCCTGCGCGCGCTCGTCGTTGTCCTCGTGGCCGTCCTCCTCGCACACCACCGGGCCCGCGTCGCGCGTGTAGGGATCGCCGGCGTCGGGCTCCTCGATGGGCGGGCCCTCGCCGATGTGCCCGGCGTCCACGGGCCCCGGCTCCGGCTCGCAGCTGCAGCGCGCCGCCATCGCGACGGCGGCGAGCGCCACCAGGCGCGCTCGCAGCTTCCAGGTCCATGCCATGCGCCGATGGTAGCGCCCTTTGGCGCACTCGACACGAACACGTCCCATTTGGCAGGGTGCGCGACATGTCGGATGCGCGCGCGCCCATCATCGAGGCCACCGGGCTCAGCAAGAGCTTCACGGTGGCGCAGAAGGATCCTGGCGTGGCCGGCGCGGTGCGCCACTTCTTTCGGCGGCGCACCAAGGAGATCCGCGCCGTCACCGACGTGTCGTTCGCCATCCGCCCCGGCGAGGTGGTGGGCTTCCTCGGCGCCAACGGCGCCGGCAAGACCACCACGCTCAAGATGCTCACGGGCCTTCTGCACCCCACGGCCGGCCGCTGCACCGTCGGCGGCTGGGAGCCGTTTCGGCGCCCGCGCGACTTCCTGCAGGCGATCACGCTGGTGATGGGCAACAAGCAACAGCTCATGTGGGATCTGCCCACGCTCGACACGCTCAAGCTCAACGCGGCCATCTACGGCATCAGCGACGCCGCGTGCCGCGCGCGTATCGACGAGCTCGGCGGCATGCTCGACCTCACCGACAAGCTCACCCAGCCCGTGCGCAAGCTCTCGCTCGGCGAGCGCATGAAGGCCGAGCTCTTGGCCGCGCTGCTCCACGCGCCCAAGGTGCTGTTCCTCGACGAGCCAACCTTGGGGCTCGACGTCAACGCGCAGGTGGCCGTGCGCGCCTTCCTCAAGCGCTACAACGAGAAGACCGGCGCCACCATCCTGATGACCAGCCACTACATGGCCGACATCACGGCGCTGTGTCCGCGTGTCTTGGTGATCCACGAGGGCGCCTTGGTGCACGACGGCGGCCTCGACGAGCTCTTGCGCCGCTTCGGCGCGCGCCGCGAGCTCAAGATCGAGCTGGCGCGCGACGTCGAACGCGCGGCGCTGCAAGCGCTCGGTGAGGTCTTGAGCGTCGAGGGCAGCGTGGCGCGCATCGCCGTGGAGCCCGCGCAGCTCGTGAGCGTGGTGGGCCGCGCGCTCGCCGAGCTGCCCGTGACCGACCTGACCGTGCACGACCCGCCCATCGAGGAGGTGGTGGGGCGCGTCATCGGCAAACAGCAGCGCGCCAATCACGCGGGGACCAGCGCGTGAGCGCCGCGCTGCGCCGCCTGGGTGGCCTGTTGTCGGCGTACTACGCGTACATGACGGCGTACCGCGCCGAGCTGGTGCTGTGGGCGCTGGCCAATTCGCTGCCGTTCATCTTGATGGGCGCCTGGTACCAAGCGGCGGGTAACGGAGGCTACGACTTCACGCCCGTCGAGGTGGCGCGCTACTTCCTCGCGGTCTTCGTGGTGCGCCAGCTCACCGTGGTGTGGGTCATCTGGGAGTTCGATCAAGACGTGCAGCGCGGACGCCTGTCGCAGTTCTTGCTGCAGCCCGTCGACCCCGCCTGGCGCTACATCGCCGCGCACCTGTCGGAGCGCGTGGCGCGCCTGCCATTCTCGGCGCTCATCATCACCATCTTCTTCGTCGCCTTTCCGCCCGCGCGCTTCGTGCCGGACGCGAGCGATCTGGTGCTCGCGCTCGTGTTCGCGTCGCTCGCGTTCGCGCTGCGCTTCGCCCTGCAGTACACGCTGGCGCTGTTCGCGCTGTGGACCGAGCGCGCCTCCAGCCTCGAGGGGCTGATGTTCATCCTCTACCTGGTGCTGTCGGGCGCCATCGCGCCCCTCGAGGTCTTCCCCGAGGCGCTGCGCGCCGCGGTGATGTGGACACCGTTCCCCTACTTCATCTGGGTGCCCGCGCGCCTGTTGAGCGGCGGCGTCGACCTCGATCTCGTTCGCGCCGCGCTCGTGTGTCTTGGCTGGATCGCGGCGTTGGTGGCGCTCAACCGCGTGGTGTGGTGGCGCGGCCTCAAGCGCCACTCGGCGATGGGGGCGTGATGGCGCGGCTCGCGCGCATCCTGTGGCGCTACTGGTCGACGTCGTTGCAGGCGGAGCTCGAGTACCGATCGAACTTCGTCGTGCAGGCGCTCGGGAGCTCGCTGGCGCTGGTGGGCTCGATCTTCGCGCTCTCGCTCTTCTATCGGGGCGCCGGCTTCCCCGGCTGGACGTTCGAGGAGGGCCTGGTGGTGCAGGGGCTGTACTCGGCGTTCGCCGGCGCCATCTCGTGCATCCTGTCGCCGAACTTGAGTCGCATCGTGCAGCACGTGGAGGCGGGCACGCTCGACTTCGTCCTGCTCAAGCCCGTCGACGCGCAGGTCACGCTCTCGCTGCGCGTGCTCTCGCCCTGGGGCGTGCCCGACCTGGTGTTCGGCATCGGCGTCATCGCGTGGGGCGCCTGGCATGCGCCGGCGCGTGACGGCAGCGTCGGCCTCGCCGTCGTGGGCGCGGCCTTCGGCGCCGTCATCATCTACGGCCTGTGGTTCCTGGTTGCCACCACCAGCGTGTGGTTCACCAAGATCTACAACGCCACCGAGGTGCTGCGCGGCCTGCTCGACGCCGGCCGCTTCCCCATGGCCGCCTATCCCGCGGCCTACCGCTTCGTCTTCACCTTCGTGGTGCCGGTGGCGTTCCTCACCACCGTGCCGGCCGAGCTCCTGCTCGGCCGCGGCCAGCCGGCCATGTTGTTCGGCGCCGCCGCGCTCGCGGTGGTGCTGCTGGTGGCGTCGCGCGCCTTCTGGCGCTTCGCGCTCAAGAGCTACACGGGGGCGTCGGGCTGAGCGAGTCGCCCCACTTTCGCTCGGCGACGTCCGCAGTAGGGTGCTCCCATGGACACGCCCAAGCGCATCGCCCTGCTCTCCACGGGCGGCACCATCGAGAAGACCTACAACGAGAGCGACGGCACCATCACCAACCAGCGCTCGGTGCTCGACATCATGCTGGCGGGCCTGATCTTGCGCGGCGTCGTCATCGAGCGCGTGCCCGTGATGAACAAGGACTCGCTGTTGATGAGCGAGGCCGATCATGAGCGCATCGCCGCGGTCAGCGCGCTCTACGCCGACAGCCACGAGGGCATCGTCATCACGCACGGCACCGATCGATTGCAGTTCACGGGTGAGCAGCTGGTGCGCAAGCTCGGGTCGAGCCCGCGCGTCCCCATCGTGCTCACCGGCGCCATGCGCCCCTACGAGCTGCGCACCACCGACGCGCTGCAGAACCTGACCGAGGCGCTGTTGGCGGTGCAGTTGGCGACGCCCGGCGTGTACGTTGCCATGCACAACCAGGTGCTGCGTTTCCCCGGCGTCATCAAAGACACCGAGGCGCAGCGCTTCGTGCGCGCCGGCGGAGCCGGCGCATGACGCGCGTCGAGCGACACTACGAGGAGGTGTCGCGGCGGCTCACCACGCTGCAGCTCATGGATCCCGGGCCTACGGCGCCGCGCGACGGCAGCGACGTGTTCGCGCGCGGCGATCGGTTTGCGCACACCTACACCGACGCGGGGCTACGCACCGCTATCCACGAGTATGGCCTCGACGACAAGATGCGCGCTATCGGCATCGACGCGTTCGAGCTGCGCATCACCGAGGAGGACCCGTTCCGCCATCGCCTCGAGGTCCTCCTGCCCGATCGCGACCTCGAGGATCGGCACGTGATGGACCTGCGCATCCACCTGACGCGCGTGGGGCTGCCCGGCGTCGACGAGCACGCCGACGTGGTCATCATCGATTGGCTCCTGATGCAGAACCCGCGCGCGCCGTTCACGCGCGACCGGCCGCGCCTCCCGGGCCAGCGCTACCCCGGCACGGGCCTGGGCCGCGACGTGGCGCAGCTGTTGTTCCTGCTCACGCGACGCGTGCAGCGCGAGGCGCTGGTCACCGTGCCCGAGCGCTTCCACCTGGCCGAGCTCTACCGCCGCGCCGGCTGGCACCCCATCAACGTCGACGAGGAGCACACGCTGTCCGACGTGCTGGCCGCCACGCGCCACCTCGGCTTCGCCGCGCGCGCCTGGGCCGTCGAGCGCGGCCTCGTGCGCGACGAGGCCGGCGCGCCGTTCGCCTATCGCCCACACGAGCGCGTGCTGCCCGTCGATGAGCGGCTCGAGGCCGCGCTGGCCCCCGGCGGCTTCCTCATGCTCAAGGAGGCGCTGCGCGCCCCCCGGCGCTTCGAGGTGGACGTCGACGAGCTGCGCCGCTCCCTCCTGGCGGACCCGGTGGACGGCCTCGACCCGGATCGGCTCGAGGCCTGAACGGCCCGCGCCGATCCCCCTTTTCTCTCGCGCCGAGCAGCGCACAACGACCCATGGCTTTCGTGATCGGCATCGCCGGCGGGACCGGCTCGGGCAAGACCACCATCGCGCGCGCCATGGCGTCGGCGCTCGCGCCCGAGCACGTCGCCATGCTTGAGCACGACTGGTACTACCGCGACCGCTCGGACCTCTCGCTCGACGAGAAGAGCCAGCTCAACTTCGACCACCCCGACAGCCTCGAGACCAGCCTGCTCGTCGAGCACGTGCGCGCGCTCAAGGACGGCCGCGCCGTCAACGTTCCTGCCTACGACTTCAAGACGCACGCGCGCCTGGCGGGGACCCGCCGCGTCGAGCCCACACCCGTGGTGATCGTCGAGGGCATCTTGGTGTTCGTGGAGCCCGCGCTGCGCGAGCTGATGAACGTCAAGATCTTCGTCGACACCGACGCCGACATCCGGCTCATGCGGCGCATCCGACGCGACATCGAGCAGCGCGGCCGCACCTTCCAGCAGATCCGCGAGCAGTACTACAAGACCGTGCGCCCCATGCACCTGGCGTTCGTCGAGCCGTCCAAGCGCTGGGCCGACGTGCTCATCCCCGAGGGAGGCAACAACGCGGTGGCGCTCGACCTGGTGACCTCGCGCGTGCGCGAGGTGGTCGCGCAGAGCGCGCCGCCGCGCTGACGCGCACCACCCGCAGCGATCAGGCGCGCACCAGCTGCTGCACGCGCGCCGCCGCGCGCTCTCCGTCGTCGAACACCAGCGCCACGGCGGGCGGCAGCGGCCGGCCCCGCTCGCGA
>CAZONM010000247.1:0-9034 GCA_964580865.1 uncultured Myxococcales bacterium
CTTCTTCCTCTTCTTCCTCTTCTTCCTCTTCTTCCTCTTCTTCCTCTTCTTCCTCGTCGCCGTCGTCGTCGCTCCCCGCTGCGTCCGCCTACCCCTCCAGCGCCACCACGGCCGCCGCGCCGCGCCCGTCGTGCGTCAGCGACAGGTGCGCGCGGCGGATCTCGAGCGCGCCCGCGAGCTCGGCGGCGTTTCCGCGCCATGCCAGCGACGGACGCCCGCGCGCGTCTCGCACCACCTCGATGTCGCAGAGGGGCACGGCGGGCGGGGTCACGCCCACGAGGGCGCACGCCGCGTCGAGCGCCTTGAGCGCCGCTTCCTTGGCAGCGTAGCGCGCAGCCAAGTGCACGCTCGTGCCCGCGTGGCCGCTGGCGTTCGCGTAGCGCCGTTCGTCGTCGGTGAAGGTGGCGCGCACGAACGGCTGCGAGCGACACAGCTCGCCGAACGCCGCCACGTCCACCAGGTCGACGCCCAGGCCGAGGATCACGCGCGTGTCTCGGGCGCGGGTAGGCGCGCGTCGGGATCGAGCAAGAGGGCCACCTCTTCGTCGTGGCTGACGCGGGGCTCCTGCACCGTGAACAAGGGCTCACGCCCCGCGAGCACGCGCTGCAGCCGTTGCTCGGCGCGCGTGCGCCGCGCCTCCATGCGCGCGGCGTAGTCGGCACGCGCGCGCTCGTCGAGCATGCGCCAGAAGAGCCACGGGTGCGCCAGGCACACGAGCGCGCTCACGTGGCCAAAGCCGAGGGTGGTCACGAACCCCGCCAAGATGGGCCGCTCCCGCCGCACGGCGCGATCGGTCCACACCAGGTGCGGGAAGGCCCGCATCTCCTCGGCGACGTCGTCGAGGCTGGCGTTGGGCGGGATGGTCGCGCTCGCCATCGCCTGCAGGAGACCGTTCACCTGCCACGCGGCCGCGGCGCCCTTCGGGTGCCCCGTGAGCGACTTCTGCGAGATGACCCACAGCGGCTCGGCGTCACACCGGCCGAGCGCGCCCATGATGGTCTCGTGCAGGCGCGCCTCGTTCTCGTCGTTCGCCTGCGTCGACGAGTCGTGCTTCGAAACCACCGCCACGTCGTCGGCGGTGAGGCCGAGCACCGCCAGCGCCGCGCGCAAGGGCGAGACGTCGTCCCGCCCGGCGCCGGGCTCGTGCGCCAGGCGGCGTCGCGCGTCTGCCACCATGCGCGCGGCCTCGTCGGCGCCCACCATGCCCGCGAACCGAGCGCACTCGCGCTCGATTTGCTGGAGACGCTGGCGCCGGCCGAGGAGATCGCATGCGCCCTGATCGCGCCGCTCCCCGGGGTGGCGACGCTCGGTCACGAACGACAGCGCGCCCTGCCCTGGAGCCGGCACGCTCTTTTGCAGCCCGTCGCCCGAGGTGCCGGCGAAGGCGAGCACGCCATAGACGGGCAGGCCGAGCCGCAGCGCCAACGACGCCGTGCATACGACGGCGACACCCGCGCCATGCGCCTCCACGAAGCCGCGCCGGCGCGCGTCGCTGCCGCGAGACATGGCGCGCGCCTCGATGCCGCGCGCGGCCAGATCGTCGGTGTCTGCGGTGGCGCCCATGTCGCCGAAGCCGATGAGCCCCGCCTCCGAAAGGTCGTCGGCGCCGCCCGCCACCACCAGATCAGCCTGGCCCGTGCGGATCTTGTCGAGGGCCTCGGCCAACGACAGGCCCGCGGTGGCGCACGCGCCGACGGGGAAGCTCATGGGCCCCGTGGAGCCCACGTACGCCTGCACCACGTAGCCGCCGATGACGTTGATGAGCGCCTCCTGCAGGGTGTCGTGCTGGCGCTCCTTGCCCTCGTACGTGTCGCGATGCAGGCGTTTGAGCTTGGCCATGCCGCCGATGCCCGTTCCCACGGTGACGCCGACGCGCGAGGGGTGCAGGTGCCGGTGCAGCTCCTCGGGGGTCATGCCCGCCGACAGGAACGCCTCGGCGGTCGACACCAGGCAGTAGAGCGTCACGGGATCGACCTGCTCGACCAGGCTCTTCGGCACGCCGTAGCGCGTGGCGTCCCACCCGGTGGGGAGCTGCCCGGCGACCGCGCGGTGCGTCGAGAGCGCAGCGGGCACCTTGATGACCGCGCCGCGCTTCTTCACGACGAAGAGCGCGCCCTCGCGGTCCTCGACGAGCGCGCTGTGCGCCGGGTCCTCGCGCACCACGGACTCGCCGACGACGCGCGAGGGCACCGGGAAGGTGAAGTCGCGCTCCAGGCGCACCTCGACGAGCGTGGGCACCGCGCGTGGGTCGAAGCCCGTGACCGCGGGCTCCACCACGCGCACGCCGCAGTGTTCGAGGATGTGCGCCTCGTACAGCTCGTGCGCGCGCACCTCGTCCACGGGCGCCCCGGTGGTCGCGTCGACGAAGCCCGCGCCCCTCGCATCGGGCACCACGAGCCCCATCATCCACGCGAGCTCGAGCACGGCCTCGAGCGAGAGCGTGCGCCCTTGCTCCATGGCCCAGCGCGTGCGCGCGCTGCCCCAGGGGCCCACCTCGCCCATGCCCACGATGACCGCGACGCGATCGAGATCGAGATGGTCGAGGGGCGGTAGCGCCGCCAAATCGCCGTCGCTCGGCACCGACACGTCGAGCGCGGGGCGCGCCAACGTGGCCCTGGCCACCGACGCCGGCGCGGGGAGCGGCGAGAGACGAGCGAGCTCGTCGTCGAACGACGCACGCAAGCGCGACGAGCGCGCGCGGGCGCGTTGACGGCGCTCCTCGCAGGCGCGGTGCTCGGCCAAGAGCGCCGCGAGATTCTCGACGTCACCGAGGCCGCCCGTGAGATCCGCAAGGTACGGCGATGCGCCCGCGCGCTGCCGCGCGGCGGCGCTCGCGTGCTCGAGCACCAGCGCCGCCATCTGCTCGGCGCTGTAGGTGGCGAGCCCGCGCTCCTCGAGGAAGCGCGCCGCGCCGTCGTTCTTGTGCATGAGGCCCGTGCCGCGCACCCAGCCAATCCGCACCCCAACGATGGACGCGCCGCGCCCCCAGCCGTGTTCCTCGGAGCGCTGCTTGTGCAGCAGCGCCTCGAGCGCCGCCTTGCACTCGCCGTAGGCGCCGTCGCCGCCGAAGGTCCCGTGGTTGGGCGAGAGCGGCAACAGCACGTGCGCGCGCCGCCCCGGCTCGCCCTGCGCCAGCATCAGCTCGGCGGCGCGCGCCACCAGGCGCTCGACGCCGAGCACGAGCACGCGGAACAACGCCAGCGAGCGCGGGCCCATCGTGGTGACGTCGGCGGTCTCGGCGATGGCCCCGAAGGGCACGACGAGGTCGGGCACCATGGGCGCCTTGACCTGGCGTTCGGCCGAGCCCACGCGCTCCTTCTTGGCGGCGCCCAGCCACGCCATGAGCGCGTCGACGTCCTTGAAGCTTCCCTGGTTGCACGGCACCACGTGCAGCTCGGCGCCCACGCGCGCGTGCGCCTGGTAGAGCCGCTTGAACGAGCGCACGACGTCAGGCGACTTGCGCGAGGTGGTGACCACGACGCGCGCGCCCTCGGCCAAGAGCCGCGCGATGACGGCGCGGGCGATGGAGCCCTCGCCGGCGCCGGTGACGAGCGCCGTCTGGCCCGCGAACGCTCCGCCCGCGCTCGCGCGCCGCTCCACGTCGTCACGGGCGACGCTGGCGTCGTGGCGATCGCGCCGCACCCAGGCCCACGCCGACGTGAACGCGACGTGGTGCTTGTCGTCGAACACGGGGGCCACAGCCGCGCGGTAGGCCTCGTCGTGCTCGCCGTCGTGGTCAGCCTCCGGCGCGGATCCCAGGGGCCGCAGCGCCGTGGCGTCGGGGTCCACGTGCGACAGCAGCGTGCGCGCCACGTCTGCCAAGGCGCCGTCCTTGCCGAGCACGCGCGCCGCCAGCGCGTCGAGCGCGGCGGAGTCGACGGTGGCGGTCGCCGTGGCGGTGCCGACGGGCGACAGCGTCGCGCCCAGCTCCACCCCGTAGGCTGCGACCACGTCGTCGACAAGAGACAGCGCCGCCGCGCGCTCGGTCCGCGCCGGTGCACCGCGCGCGGCGAGCGCCACGCGATTGAGCACGCGCTCCCGATGCGCGCGCGACAAGCCCCACTGGCGCTCGAGGTGCTCGTGCACCTTGGCGCCGTCAAGCCCGGCGGCACCAAGGGCGCGCGTGAGGGCCTGGTCGCGGAGCGGGCGCAGCGCGGCCCCCGGACCGTCAGCCGTCGACAGTTTTGCGATCATGGACATGAGTTGCCCGAGCGGCAGCTCGTGGGCGTTGTCGATGGTGCGCCCGCCGGTCTCGGCGGCGAGCTCCGCCAAGATCTGGTTGCGGCGCGCGGAGTTGCCGCCCAGCAGCGAATCGAGCGAGCGCGCCGGGTCGAGCTCGGCGCGGGCCTTCTTGGTCAGGAGGCACAACAGCGTCGCCACGCCGTCCTCGGCGAAGGGCCCGGGCTCCGGCAGCGGCGCAGCACGGCCCGCGGGCGCGGCGGCGGCGGCCGCAGGGCTCGCCGGTGCGACCTGCGTCGCCGAGAGCGTGGCCGGCGCGGCGCCGACCGATGGAGGCGCGTGGACCGACACCACGCTCGCGGCGTCGATCTCGGCGTGCGCGACGCCGAGCATGCGCTCGCGATCGCCCGCGGCATGCAGCACCTGCACGCGGCGAGCGCGTAGGATCCGCGCCCCCTCGAGCTCGGCCTTCGCCATGCCCGTGAGCACGGGGCCCTGCGCCGGCCCCACCTCGATCACCCGCGCCACCGCGGCGGCACCGTCGAAGAGCGCGCGCTGCGT
This sequence comes from uncultured Myxococcales bacterium, assembly GCA_964580865.1. Lineage (GTDB taxonomy): Bacteria > Myxococcota > UBA727 > UBA727 > VGSZ01 > JACOUT01. The sequence continues at coordinate 4,741 of CAZONM010000247.1, forward strand.
CTCGATCCAGCGCACCGGCGAGGCGAATTGGTGCGCCAACACCTCCACGAGGAGGGCGCGCGCCAGACCGTCCGGGTCCCTCCTCGCCTCGTCGAAGCGATCGAGCAGCGCGGCCGCGCGCGGGGAGCCTGACGCGGCCACGACCTCGCGCACGAACGCGGGCTCGAGCCGAAAGAGCGTGCCGGTGAGGTTCGGCAGGTAGCGCCCGTCGAGGCTCCGCGCGTCGACGCGCGCGGGCAGCGCGGCCTCGAGCGTGGCGCGGAACGCATCGACGCCGTCTTTGAGCAGCGGCGAGTGAAAGGGAACGTCGACGCCCGGCACGTCGACGACCGCGGGCTTGGCGCCGTGGGCGGCCGGCAGGCGCTCCTTGAGCGCCGCGAGCGCGCGCACGTCGCCGGTGACGGCGTACTGGCGCCCCGAGACGTTGTGGTTGACGACGAAGAGCGGCAGCCCGCGCTCGCGCGCGATCTCGTCGACCAGCGCCAGCGCGGCGCGCTCGTCGAGCCCCGCGAGGTTCGGGCGCAGCGCCACCATGCCGAAGCGCGAGCGCCCGTCGGAGTCGCGCGGCACCAGGCGATCCATGGTCAACCCGCGGCGGTACACCACGTCGACCACGGCGGGCAGCGGCATCACGCCGGGCACCGCCGCGAGCGCCGAGTACTCGCCGAGCGAGTGGCCGGCGAAGCGCGCGCCCTCCACGAAGGCATGCTGCTCGCGCAGCGCCGCCACCTCGGCCACCGCCATGACCGCCAGGGCAACCTGGGTGAACTGCGTGAGGAAGAGCACGCCGTCGGGGTGCACCAGCCGCTCGCCGCGCACCCATAGCTCGCGCGGGTTCTCGTCGACGACCTGGTGCAACGAGAAGCCGTGGCGCGCGCGGCACACGGCGTCCGCCTCGGCCCACACGGCGCGCGCCGCGCCGCTGGCCGCGCGCGTGGCCGCGCCCATGCCCGCGTGCTGCACGCCCTGACCCGGGAAGACGTAGGCGGTCGACGGCGGCGCGACGCGCGCGCTGATCTCGGCGCACGTGACGCCGTCAGCCTGCACGGTGGCGCGCACGTCGAGCGCGCCACGACTGCGCGCGGCCGCGTCGACGCTCACGACGAGCGCGGCGCCCGGCGCCACGGGCGCCAGGAAGCGCGCCGCCGTGCGGGTAACGCGCGTGGCGTCGCCGCCGGCGGCCAGACGCACGATGCGGTGGAGCGCGAAGGCCTCGGTCCACTTGCCGTGCACGATGGGCCCCGTGAAGCCCGCCAGCGCCGCGATGGCGGGGTGCGTGTGCAGCGGGTTCTTGTCGCCGCTCGCCTCCGCATACGCGAGGAGCGACCGAGGGGCGCGCGCGCGCTTCTCGCCCAGGCGCCCCTCGGCCGGCGACGCGGGCTCACCCACGCTGGCGACGGCGAGGAGCGCCTCGAGCGCCGCCGGGTCCATGGTGACGCTGCCGACCACCGCGTCACCCACGCGCAGGCTGCCGAGCGCGCCGCGCTCCGTAACGCGCGCATCGAGCTCAAGGGCGCTGCCCGTGGCGGCGCGAGCGTCCAGACACACGCCGGGCAACCCGGCGAGGAACGCGAGCGCGCCCTCGTCGGAGGCGAGGCGCGCGCGCACGCCGCGATCTTCGCGTCGCGGCGCGTTCGTTTTCATGTGTTGACGAATGAAGAAACGGCTGATCACCCGCGCGCGCGACGCACCGGAGGCGTCCACGAGGCGCGCCTCCACCACCACGCGGCGGCCGCCCGCCGCACCCTCGACCAGCACCACGCGAGCGCGGGCCGTGAGCCGGTCGCCCACCACGACGCCCGCGCCCTCGGTCTCGTCGGCCTCGTGCACCAGGTTGAGCACGTCGGGCTCGGCGCCCGAGAGGGCACGAAACACGGCGCGCCAGGCCAGTGAGAACGCAAGCGACAGGGGCACTGCCACCGGGTTGTCGTCGTCGGTGGCAGCGCGGAAGGCGTGCACGCGCGCCGCCGTCACCTCCACCTCCTCCACGGCCTCCTCGAACAGCGCCACGGGCACCACAGGAGCGCCGAAGAGCGCGCGGCCGTAGAACTCTTGCTGCGCGCGCAGGAATGCTGCGCGGTCGACGCGCAGGTGGCCGCCGTGCGCGTCGTCGACGACGCGCAGGCACAGGTCGAGCGCGGGGCCCTCGGGCAGCCGCACGCACGCTCGAAGCTGCCCCTCGTGCTCCAGGAGCTCCGCGCCCGGCTGGCCCGCCACGCGGATGAGCGGGTTGTCGTGCCAGGAGCCGAGCTCGTCGACGGCCACGGCGCACGTGCGCGCGCGCGTCACCAGATCGGCGCGCGGGCGCGCGTGCACGCCGCGCGTGAGGGCGCGGGCCAGCGCGTGGCGCTCGAAGGAGCGCAGCACCTCGGCCACGGGCTCGTCGACGCGCGTGATGGCAGCCAGGGCCGCGGGGCCAGGCAGCGCCAGCACCTGGTCTGCGCCGAAGCGCTCGTCGTGCGACTGCCACAGGCTGTCGGACTTGTACCAACGGCGCACGTCGCCATCGATGACGGGCACGAAGGGCACGGGCTTGCCCGGCCGCTTGCACAGCTCCACGAAGAAGCGCGCGTCCTCGGGGTGCACTAACGCGTGCTCGAGCGACGGCGCCGCGCGCCGCAAGGCCGCGCACAGCGCGCGCGGATCGCCCGCGGCCTCGTCAGTGACGAGGGACGCGGTGGGTGCTGCCGCGCGCGCGTGGCGCGCCTCGAAGCGACGCGCCAACGCCACGAAGCGCGCGCGCCAGCTCACGTCGAGCCACGGGCCGTCGGCGAACGGCGTGCCCGGCGCGCAGGTCATGAGCTCCACCACGCGTTCGAGCACGGCGGCGGGCGTCATGTCGTCGACGTCGCCAAAGTAGGGCTTGGCGGTCTGCGCCAGCGCCGTCACGATCTCGCCCTTGCGCGACATGGCCAACGCCGCGTTGCCCGCGACCTCGTCGAGCAAGCGCCCGGCGCGCGCGGCGGCGTTCTCGAGGTAGTAGATGGGGGCGTCGAGCGAGCTCTTGCCGCTCACGACGCCGCCGACGGCGGCGCCCGTGGCTGGCCAACGCTCGGCGTCACCGGGAGCCGCCACCAGCGCCGCCTTCACCGCCGGCGACGTGCACGCCTCGCGCGTGGCCATCAGGCGCGTGCCCAGGAACACCGCGTCGACGGGCATGGGCGCGCGGCCGTAGCGCTCGCTCCAGCGCCCGAACAGGTACGCGCTCGCTTGCTCCTCGGTGCCGATGCCGCCGCCCACGCACAGCACCACGTGCTCGAGGGCGCGCAGCTTGGCGTAGGTGCGCAGGAGCAGGTCGTCGAGGTCCTCCCACGAGTGGTGCCCGCCGGCCTTGCCTCCCTCGAGGTGCACGAACAGCGGCCGATGGGGCCGGGCCTTGGCGATGGCGATGACCTCGTCGACCTGGCGCTCGGTGCCGGGCTTGAGCGCGTTTTGGTGCATGCCGTGCGCGTGCAGCTCGTCGAGCACGGCCAGGGCGTCATCGAGGGGCGGGATGCCGGCGGTGATGGTGACGCCGAGGATGGGATAGCCCTCGTCCCGCAGCTTGAAGATCAGGCGCTCACGGCCGAGGTGCAGGCCCCACAGCCACGGGTCCAGGAACAGCGCGTTGACGACGATGCCCTGCCCGGGCGCGAGCGTGCGGCGCGCCTCGTCGAGGCGCGCGCGCAGGTGTCGCTCGGTGACCTGGCCGCCGCCAGCCAACTCGGCCACGTAGCCGGCGTTGGCGGCGGCGACGACGATGGGCACCTCCACCGTGGTCGGCGTCATGCCCGGGACGATGAAGGGCGCGCGCCCCGTGACGCGCGTGAAGCGGTTCTCGAGGCGCAGGCCGCGCCCGTCGTCGACGGCGACCGGGGCCAACGACGACCACGGCGCGGGCAGCTCGGGAGCGCGAGTGCCATCGAGGAGGAGGGCGCGCTCAGTCGGCGCGCACGCCGCCAGCACGCGCACGCCGCGGCCGCGCACGGCCGAGCTCGCCAGGTGCGCCACGTCGTCGCCGGGGCCCACCTCGACGAGCGTGTCGCAGCCGTGCGCTACCAGCGCAGCGAGGCAGCGCGCGTACGAGCCGGGCGCAGTCAGGATCGAGCGCACCACGGACTCCAGGGCGCTCACGCCGTCGGCGAGCGGCAGCCCGGTGGCCGCGTCGAGCACCTGCAAGCGGAGCGCGCCGTCGCCCAAAGCGGGCGCGTGGCGCGCCAGGTGCCCGACGAGGCGCCCGCACGCCGGCTCGAGGTGCGCGGTGTGAAAGGGGCCGCTCACGGGCAGCCACGTGAAGCGCGCCTCGGGCACGCGC
>CAZONM010000248.1:0-9023 GCA_964580865.1 uncultured Myxococcales bacterium
GACCCGGCCGGCGCCGCCGCCGAGCCCCCCGCGCCGGTGGCGCGCGCCAGCGTGGCCCAACGGCTCCTGGAGGCCGCCAAGGCGCGCCTGCGCGGCACGCGCCTGGAGCGCCTCGCCAAGCGTGCGGCCGCCACGGCCGCCAAGGCGCCCGCCCTGGCCGAGCGCGAGCTCGATCTGGCGCTCGACCGGCTCGGCCTGGTCCGCAAGAGCAAGGCGCAGCCGGCGGGGAGCGCCGGTGCCCCCGCGCCCAAGGCCGCGTGACGCCGGACGACCCGGCGACCTACCATGGAGGCAGCATGTCGGACGCAACCCAACGTGAGACGAACGAGACCTTGTCGCGGCGCTTGCGCGACGCCTGGATGAAGACGGTGGGCGCCTACGCCACCGACGAGAAGGGCACGCAGGGCCTGCTGCAGCGCCTGGTCGAGTTCGGCGCGCTGTCGGCCGAAGAGGCCAAGAAGGTGCTCGGCGAGGCGCGCGGCAAGATCGACCGCAACAAGACCGAGCTCGACGCCCGCGTCGACGAGAGCATCAAGGGCGCGCTGGAGCGCTTCGGTGAGCTGCGCGAGGCCCGCCGCCTCGAGGAGCGCATCACCGAGCTCGAGGCGCGCTTGAAGGAGCTGGAGTCGCAGACGGCGTGAGCACGCCGTCCGCGCCAGCGCTGCCCGCGTTCTTGCGCTCGCCCCTGCCGGGCTGGTCGGGCGCAGCGCTCGACGACGCGCTGCCGGCCATGGCGCCGGCGGCGCGCTCGCCGGTGCGCTTTCGCGGCAGCGCCGACGACTTCGTCGTCGACGAGGAGCCCGCGTACACGCCCGCCGGCGAGGGCGAGCACCTGTACCTGCGCGTCGAGAAGCGCGAGCTGTCCACCATGGCGCTCGTGCGGGCGCTGTGCGCGCGCTTTCGCCTGCGCGAGCAGGACGTGGGCTACGCGGGGCGAAAAGACGAGCGCGCCATCGCGCGCCAGTGGCTGAGCGTACCGGCGCGCGCGCTCATCGACGAGCAGGGCGCGTTTCGCCTGGGCGAAATCGAGGCCCTGGGCGTGCGCGTGCTCGAGCATGGGCGCCATCGGAACAAGCTGCGCTTGGGCCACCTGCGCGGCAACGCGTTCACAGTGCGCCTCGTGGGCGACGTCGACCACCAGGCGCTGGCGGCGCGCATGGCCGCCGTGGCCGAGGGCGTCCCCAACCTCTTCGGCGCGCAGCGCTTCGGCCCCGGCGACGTGAGCCTGCGCCAGGGCGAGCGCTTCGTGGCGCGCGGGCAGCGCGCGCGCTCGCGCAAAGAGACCTTCTGGGTGAGCGTGGTGCAGTCGGCGATCTTCAACGCGTGGCTCGGCGATCGCGTCGCCGACGGCACCTGGCGGACGCCCCTCGACGGCGACATCCTGTGGAAGGTGCAGAACAGCGCGCCGTTCGAGTGCACCGATGTCGCGGTCGACGGCGCGCGCGCCGCGGCCCGCGAGGTCGTCGTCACCGGGGCGCTGCTCGGTGCCGGCCTGCGATCTGCACAACGCGAGGCCCTGACACGCGAGTCACGGTCACTCGTGCGCCTTGGTGTGGACGCCGACGCGCTCCGCGCACATCCGGCCTTCGATGGCGGTGCGCGCAGGCCAGCGGTGCTGTGGCCCGAGGGCCTGCGGGCCACGCCCGCCGAAGATGGCGTGACCCTCGGTTTTTCGCTGGCCAAGGGCGCCTTTGCCTCGGTGGTGCTGCGCGCGCTCTTTGGCCCCGCGCTCGAGGACGCCGCCTTCGCGGACGCGCCTGCCGACATGGACCTACACGCGGCCCGCTGAGGCGCCAGCGGTCGGCAAAGGTCTTGCTGTGCTCACCCTGGACTGCCCGCGCGGCCCATGGAGGAGCGATGACCAGCACCGTCAAGAAGGCCCGCGCGAGCACCCCCACCGGTGGCCTCATCGACCTCGACGCCGCCGCCTTGCTCGCCGACGAGCGTGCGCACGCCTCTGCGGTGGTGGAGCGGGTGGTGGTGCGCCTCGAGCAGCGGCCGCGTCGCGCGCGGCCCGCGCCGCTGCTCAAGCCCACGGCGAAGAAGTCGCGGCGCGATCCGGGGCGCGACGAGCTCCTCTCGGAGTACCTGTCGTCGCTCGGCAAGGTGCCGCTGCTGTCGCCCGAGGACGAGCGCGATCTCGCGGCCCGCTTCCGCGACGCCGAGGTGCGCTGCTGGCAGCGCCTGCTCGGCGTCGCGGCGGTGCGCGAGCTGATCGCGGGGCACGCCTTGGCTCACGACCTCGCGGAGGCGACGCGCGCCGCGCTAGCGACGGTGAGCGCCGCCACGCCCGCGGCCGCCCTCGAGCCCATCGCCGAGGCGCTGCGCGACCTCGACGACGATCGGGGACTGGTGGAGCAGGCCATCGCGCAGGCCAGCGCCGCCGGCGGGCGCGCGGTCGTCGACGAGAGCCGCGCGCTGCGCCGCACGGCGCTGGAGCTGCGCAACCGCTTCGTGCGCGCCAACCTGCGCTTGGTGGTCAGCGTGGCGCGCCGCTTCCACCACTACCGGCTGCCGCTCATCGACCTGATCCAAGAGGGCAACCTCGGCCTCATCAAGGGCGTGCACCGCTTCGACCACAGGAAGGGCTTTCGCTTCTCGACGTACGCGCACTGGTGGATCCGCCAGGCCATCGAGCGCGCCATCATGAACAAGGGCGCGCAGGTGCGTCTGCCCGTGCACGTGTTCGACGCGCGCCGCGAGCTCGCCAAGGCCACCCGCGACTTGCAGCGGCAGCTGGGCCGCGACCCCACCGTCGACGAGCTCGCGCGCGAGCTGTGCATGCCGCGCGAGAAGCTCGAGGAGGTGATGCGCGCGGTGCCCCGTGAGCCCCAGTCCCTCGACGAAGCCGTGGGCGACGACGAAGAACGCACCCTGGGCGAGGTCATCTGCGACGAGGACGACGCGCTGCCCGACGCGCGGGTCATCCAAGTCGACGAAGAGCAGTGGGTGCGCCGCTGCCTGACCAAGCTCTCGCCCATGGAGGTCGACATCATCACGCGCCGCTTCGGCATCGATCGCGGCGACGATGAGACCCTCGAGGAGATCGGCAAGACCTACCAGCTCTCGCGCGAGCGCGTGCGTCAGATCCAGGTGCAGGGCTTGAAGAAGATGCAGCGCTACGTCGAAGCGCGACTGTAATCCTGGGAGGGACGGTCGCCAGCCCCTGTGTTGTTGGGAGGGGCTGTCGCCAGCCCCTCCCCCTCCCGCGAGCCTCCCTCCGGTCGGCGGTTGTGGGCAGGTCGTCAGCGCTTGGCGCCGCGCTTCGAGATCGCCACGTCGTGGCTCATGAGCTCGCGTGGGGCGCGGAAGAAGTGCACGGGGCTGTAGCGCAGGAAGTTCGAGACCTTCGACGTGTAGGTGTCGGCGTAGAGCTCGACCTGGGCGCCGAAGCGCGACAGCTCGTTGTTGCTCTTGAGCAGGCGGCCCCACCACACGTTGAAGTGCTTATCGAGACGCTCTTGGATCTCCTGTGCCTGCTTGTCGAGGCCGCGCAGCGTGCGCTTGGCGACGTCGATCTCCTTGCGCAGACGCTTGGCGGCCTCTTCGAGCCGCGGCCGCAGCTCGGCGGCGATGCCGTTGCCGAGCCCGATGGTGGTCTCCATGCGCTCGAGCAGCGCGCGTTTTTGGCCCAGGAGATCGTCGATGGCGTGGCGCCGGTCGTCGATGGCGGTGAGCTGCTCGATCATGCCGCCGCTCGTCTGCGAGCCCTTCACCTCGTCGGCCAGCTCCTCGACGATGAGGCAGGTGCGCCAGCGGCTGTCTTTCTTGCTGCGCAAGATGTCGCCGAAGATGTGATCACCGACGTAGAGGATCTCCTCGCCCTGCGCGGCGGCCATGCGCTCGAACGCCTCGATGTTGCCGCCCTGATACACGCGACCGCGCTCGAAGCGCTCGGCGTTCACCTCGCCTACCACCTGTTCGGTTCCCTCGACCGGCGCCACCTCGAGGAACGGATCGCGCTCGGTGAAGAAGCGCGGCTTGCGCCCGCCCACGATGACGGCGTCAAAGTACTGCCGCCATGACGCGTACTCGCGCTGCTGCCCGCCGAGCAGGTGGGTCATGACCGCGTGCGTGTAGATCCAGAAGCTGTTGGTGAGCAGGAACAGCTTCTTGCCCGCCGAGCGCAGCTTGTGCAGCGCCAGCGGCAGCCCGGGATCGATCACGAAGTAGCGCTCGAGGTCGGCCATGATGATGTTCTTGAGCGTGCCGTCGCGGTGGATGTCGTCGATGGCGTTGCGCACATCGTCGAACAGCTTCCACGTGTTGATGCCGCCGAAGAGCTGCACCTCGGGGTGCGCGGGCACCTCCACGGGCGCGAGCGGCTTGCCGTCCTGGCGTCGCGCCTCGAAGAATTCCACGAGGTTGGCGTACAGGCACGCCTCGGGCATCGAGAACAGCGTGTCGACCGACGCGAACGTCGTCGACGACAAGCGGATCTTCGCGTTGCGGTAGTTGGCGTGGATCTCCTCGTCGCTCAGGCGCCGGCGTCCGTGGAAGACGCGCGCCACGCGCCCGTGCGTGTCCATCTTGATGAGGTGGCCGTTGCGCTTGTCGAGGATGAGGCCGCGCACGATGAACGTGGGATCGTACTTGAGGGCGCGGATGTCGTCGGGGTACCCGGCGCCTGCGATGAGGCGCTCCATCGTGAGGTCGTACTGCAGCTGCTCCATGGGCAGCTTGCGGTAGATCGCGAGCGTGTAGTCCATGTCGAAGCCCACGGCCTTGATGTGGGCGAGGTCGAGGTCGCGGTTGGTGTAGATGGCGTCCGCTGCCTCGAGCATGCCCTCCTCGTCGGCGTCGAGGGCCGCGAGCAGGTCACGATCGATAGGGGTGAACGTCGGGTCGGGAAGCTCGGGAGACTGGCTCACCGCAGAACCATACAGCGGATTCAGTGAAACGCCGCGTCAGGAGGTGAGCCGCCGACCGGAGGGAGGCTCTTGGGAAGGGGCTCCGAGGCGTGCTGGGCCCGTCATGGGGGAGGGGCTGGAGACATCCCCTCCGAGAGAATCAGCCGTGCCACCACCACGAGACACCGTTGGGCCCGATGATGACGGCGATGAACGACGCCGCCAGCAGCACGAAGAAGAAGTGCCAGAACATGAACACGAGCGTGCGCGCGGGATCGGTGCCGTAGACGACCTTCACCGTCTGGTACCAGGCCGCCAAGAACAGCATGAGCGACAGCAGGTCACCGAGGGGCCCAAGGAACGACGCGACGAGCCCCGTGAGCTGCAGGAGGCCGAGGGTGACGAGGCCGACGAGCGCGCCTTTGCCGAGCCCACCTTGCAGGCCCATGATGCGCGCCGAGATGGTCGGCGCGGCGACGAAGGACGCAAGCGAGAGCAGGATGGCGATGAGCAGCATGGACCCTCCGACCGCCGTCGATGCCGGCCTTGGTGCTTGATAGCAAACGCACCGAGGCGCCGCACGAATCCCGCTGCGCGAGGCGTCGGTGACCACCCACACGTACACCGCCGCCGTGACGCCAGCGGCCGGGGTAGGCTTGCGCCGTGACCGTGCAGACCGCCACCCCGAGCTGCAGAGCCAACGCCGTGACGCTGCGGCCCTTGGCGCTAGCGGACGCGCCGCGGGTGCGGCGGTGGATGGCCGACCCGGCGCTCATCAGGCTCACGGTGGTGGTTCCGGGCCCCGAGCACGGGCCGCTTCTGCCCTACACCACGGCCGAGGCCGACCACTACCTCGACACGTTGGTCAACGACGCCTCGCGGCGCAGCTATGCCATCGAACATCGCGGGCAGCACGTCGGCAACATCGGCATCAAGGAGTGGCGCCCGGGCGCCGCCAGCGCCGAGGTCTTCATCGAGATCGGCGAGGCCGAAGCGCGCGGCTGCGGAGTTGGGGCCAGCGCGCTGCGCCAGCTCCTCGAGATCGGCTTCGGCGCGCTCGGGCTCGACGAGGTGCGCCTTGGCGTGTTCGCGTTCAACGCCCCGGCCATCGCGCTCTATCGCAAGCTCGGGTTCGTCGACCGCGGGCGCTACGGGTGGCACTGGGCCGAGGGCAGCTACCACGAGATCAACGCCATGGCGCTCGAGCGCTGGCGCTTTCGGTAGTCGCCGTCGACGTCACTCCGAGCCGATGGCGCCTGCCATGGCCATGCCCATGCCGAAGCCCACGACGCCGCCAAAGAAGCCGCCGATCACGCCGCCGGCCACCGCGCCGGTGCCCGCCGCGACCGCTTGATCGGCCGGGGTCGGCTCGTCGTTCGACACGACGAAGTAGCCGATGCCCGCGCCGATGGCGGCGCCTGCGAGCAGCCCGCCGACGCCGCCGACGATGGCTCCCCCGCAGCCGAGCGCGGCCGTGGCGCCCCCGCAGCACCCACCGCCCCCGCCCCCGCCCCCGCCACCGCCACCGCCGGGGCCGCGGTCGCGGCGCTCGTCGGGCGGCGGAGGCTTCTTCGGGCGCGACGGCTTCTTGGGCCGGTCGACGTCGTTGTCGTCGTCGTCGTCGCCATCGCCGACATCGCCGTCGCGGTCGCGATCGTCGCCGCCACCCGGGCGCTTGCCCTTGCGCGGGGGCACGACGATCTTCTCGGGCAGGTCGTCGCGGCCGCGGCGGACCCGATCGCCCGGGCCGCTGTCCTTGTCCTTGCCATCGCCGGGGTTGGGCTTGCGGATGCGCTCGGGCCCCTTGTCCTTGCCCTTGTCCTTGTCCTTGTCGTCCTCGTCGCCCTGGTCGTCGTCGCCGCCGATCTTTTCGCGCGCGCGGTCCTTGGCCTTCTTCTTGGCCTTCTCTTTGGCGCGCTCGAGCGCGCGCTTCTTGCGCTCCTCGGGCGAGAGCGACGGGTCGTCGTCGTCCTCGTCTTCGTCGCCGTTGCTCCCCTTGTCGGGGCTCGAGACGTCCGGCGCCTTCGCCGGGGTCGCGTGCGCGGACGTCGCCGGCAGCGTGATCAGGGCGAGCGCCATCGCCACCGCCGACAACGAGCAGGAGGCGAGATCATGGGACATCACGGTGCTGCGCATGCGCGACTCCTGACTGAGAAATCTGACGTAGGCCGGCGCTCGCCATTCAGCTCCGCGTCAGTGCGACGTGTCGGTGATCACTCGCCCGCGGCGGCGCCGCGGCCGCTGCGAGGTTTCGGCCGCTGGTGGCGTGGCGCGGCGGGCCCCGGGCTCGAGCTCGAGGATCAGGCGCCCGCGATCGAAGACGCGCACCTTGCCCGACGACTGCGACACCGCGATCGCGATGGCCTCGCTCTGCATGGTGACCGCCGCCGCCGCCACGTGGCGCGCGCCGTAGCCGAGGTGGAGCTCGGTGGGCGCGGCCACGACACGCATGTGGCGCCCCGCGGCCAAGACCACGCCGTCTTCGCGCACCACGAAGGCGCCATCGAGCATGGCGAAGGTGCGCACGGCCGAGCGCACCTCTGGGTCGAACAGGTTGCGCTCCTGCTCGGAGTAGCCCTGGAACGGGTTGAGCGTGAGCGGGGCGCTCTGCTCCATCACCCGCGTGCTGTCGCCCACGACGATGAGCGTGCCCACGGGCCGACCCTCGTACCCCTCGCGCCCGATGCGCAGCGCAAGCTCCACCAGCACCTCGAGGAGCGGCGCCGCGATGCGCGTGGTCAGCCGGCCTACGTGCAGGCTCGCGTGCTCGAGCGCCACGTCGCGCGCCGTGAGCTGGACCAACATGTCGAGCTCGCCATCGTCACGCACGATAGCCACAGCGACACGCTCGTCGACGGCGATGAGCGCGGCGTTGGTGGCCGCGACCAGCGCGCTCTTGAGCCGATCGGTGCGCGAGCCGCGGATGTCCGGCACGCCGAGCACGGTGAAGCCCGCGTCGGTGATCGCGTGCGCTAGCTTGGCGTCGTGCAGGGCGAACACCACCTTGGCGCGCGCGGCGCGCAGGCGCTTGGCGATGTCGAGCGACGCGCCGACCACCAGCACGCGATCGCACGACGACGAGCGTGCGGCGCGCGCGAGGGCGTCCGAGAACGTCTCGGCGAGGGTCACACGATCTCTACCCGCAGCATCTGGTTGCCGACGAGCAGGAAGTCGCCGTTGGTGACCTCGGCGTCACCGCGCACGCGTACGTAGGTGCCGTTGGAGGACCCGAGGTCCTGCAAGACCACGTCGGCCCCCTGCCGCAGGAACGCGCAGTGCTTTCCCGAGATGAAGCCGTCGGACGGGATCACGATGTCGCCGTGCTCCCGGCCGAGCTGGCAGCGGTCGCCCGCGAACAATCGGATCTCGCCCGTGCGGCCGTCGTCGAGGATCTGGATGAGGCGGCCGAAGGCGCCCGGGTGCGGGCTGCCCCAGACCGCCGAGTCGTCGCCGTCGACCTTCTGCACCTGGATTGCGGCGTTGACCAGGCTCTCGAAGCGGAAGAGTTGTCGCCCAACCCGCAGGTAGTCGCCGTCGGCCAGCGGACGGTCGGCGCGCACGCGCAGGTACACGCCGTTGAGGCTGCCCTCGTCGTGCACCTGCAGGCGGCCGGCGTTGAACGCGAAGCGACAGTGCGTGGGCGAGACGAACGGATCATCGAAGAGCACCACTCCGTTGGTGCGGCCGCACACCGTCTCGCCGGGGCGCAGCGTGAACGTCATGCCCTCGCGTCCGGTTTGATCGATGGTCACCAAGCGGCAGATGGGCTCACGCACCACCGGCCCCGACGACGCGGCATGCATGAACATGGTGCGCGGGCCGTCGGCGGCCGCGGGCGCGAGCGAGCCGCCGTCGAGGCGCTTGCCGCACTCGCCACAGAACTTCACGGACGTCGCGTTGTTGAACCCGCACGCGGGGCACAGCAGGCCGACGCTCGGCTGCGGCGCGATCGTGGTCGGCACCGACGGGCTTGGCGGCACGGTCAGCGCGGGCGGCGGCGCGCTCGGGGGCGGTGCCATCGGCGGCGCGGGCGCGGCCGCCGGCGGCGGGCTCGCGGAGAACGACTCCGGCGACGGCGGGATCGTCACGGGCGAGGGCGGCGCGGGTCGTGGCCCCTGCGTGCGGCCCGGCGGCAGCGTGGGCGGCGCGACCGCGGCGGGTGGCGCTGCCGGC
>CAZONM010000249.1:0-8974 GCA_964580865.1 uncultured Myxococcales bacterium
CGGCCTGCGGCTGTCGCTGGCGCTCGACCTGGCGCCGCCCGGCGCGCCGGGCGCGGGGCTCCTCGGCAACGCCGACAACGGCGTCGACGTGCTGACGGCCCTGGTCTGGGGCGCGCGCACGTCGCTCGTGGCCGCCGGCGCGGCCACCCTGATCAACGTGAGCGCGGGCCTGGTAGTGGGCGCGCTGGCGGCGTCGGCGGGCGCGCGCGTGCAGGCCCTGTGCTTGCGCCTGTTCGACGTGCTGCTCGCCTTCCCAGGCATCCTGCTCGCCGTGTATCTGGCGGCCGTGCTGCCGCCGTCGCTGCCGAGCCTCGTCGTGGCGCTGTCAGCCACGGGGTGGGCCTCGACCGCACGCGTGGTGCGCACGCGCGCCCTCGAGATCCGAGCCCGCGAGCATGTGGCGGCCGCGCGCGCCCTGGGCGCCGCGCCGCGCGCCGTGCTCACGCGCCACGTCTTGCCCTTCGTGTGGGCGCCCTTGCTCGTGCAGGGCAGCTTCGCGCTCTCGTCGGGCATCTTGGCCGAGGCCTCGCTGGCGTTCTTGGGGCTCGGCCTGCCGCCGGGCACGCCGTCGTGGGGCGGCCTGCTCGACGAGGGCGTGGCGTATCTGTTCGTGGCGCCGCACCTGGCGGTGGCGCCCGGCGCGTGCATCACGGCGGCGGTGTTGGCGTTCCACGTGCTGGGCGACGCCGTGCGGGACGCGCTCGACGTGCGCGGGGTGGGGCGGGGGCGGTAAAAGCGTTCATGAGCATCGCGAGCCGCCTCCCCCTCGGTCAGCTCTTCGTCATCGGCCTCGAGGGCACGTCCGTCCCCGAGCGCTGGCGCCACCTCCTCGTCGACGAGGGCCTGGGCGGCGTCATCCTCTTCAAGCGCAACATCGAGGGGCTCGAGCAGGTCGTGGCGCTCAACACCGAGCTCTTCGAGCTCGGCCAGCGCGCCGGCACCCCCCTCATCGTCAGCGTCGACCAAGAGGGCGGCCGCGTGGCCCGGCTGCGCGGCATCTGCACCGACGTGCCCTCCATGCGCGCCGTGGGCGCCGCCGCCGAGGCCGACGGCGACGTGCCCTATCGCCTGGGCGCCATGATGGCGCGCGAGCTGTCGGCCCTCGGCTTTCACTGGGACTTCGCCCCCGTGGTCGACGTCGACACGAACCCCCAGAACCCGGTCATCGGCGAGCGCAGCTTCGCGCGCGACGCGCATGCCGTGGGCCGGCTCGCCGCGCGCTTCATCGAGGGCATGCAGGGCGCGGGCGTCGCGTGCAGCGCCAAGCACTTCCCGGGGCACGGCGACACCGACGTCGACAGCCACCACGCCCTGCCGCGCCTGCCGCATGGCCTCGAGCGGCTCGAAGCGGTGGAGCTGGTGCCCTTCCGCGCCGCCGTGGCCGCGGGCGTCGCCAGCGTCATGACCGCGCACGTGATGTTCCCGGCGCTCGACGAGCACGAGCCGGCCACGCTCAGCCCCGCCATCCTCGACGGCCTCCTGCGCAAGCGCCTGGGCTACCAGGGCGTGGTGGTGTCGGACGATCTCGAGATGGCCGCCGTGGCCGATCGCTACGGCATCGAGGAGCTGGTGCGCCGCGGGCTCCTGGCCGGCGTGGACCTCTTCCTCGTGTGCCACGACGCCGGCAAGCAGGCCGCCGCCGTGCAGGCCGCGCACCAGCTCGTCGAGAGCGGCCGCGTGCCACGCGAGCGCGCGCTCGAGGCGCTCGCCCGGGTGGCCGCGCTCAAGGAGCGCTACGTGGGCGCCCCCGCCGCGCCCACGCTCGACGAGGCGCGTGCCATCGTGCGCTGCCCGCCGCACCTCGAGCTGGCCGCGCGCCTGGCCGCCGTGCCCGTGGACGACGCGCGCGCGCCGAGCCCGGTGGAGCTCGGGTAGCTCGCCGAACGGCCGTTGGGGCCAGGTGGGCACTTGGAGTAGGGTGCCGCCCGCTGGAGGCGCAATGGACGAGAAGCTGCGGGAAGCGCTGGCGGTGGGCCGCGACCTCTATCGCCAGAAGGAGTACCTGCGCGCCGAGCCGCACCTGGCGCAGGTGGCGCAAGCCAACGTGCCCTACGCCGACGTCTACAACATGCTCGGCGTCATCTATCACGACATGGGCCAGTTCTCGCGCGCCCAACAGGCCTTCGAGGAGGCCATCAAGATCAACCCCGCCTACACCGAGGCCAGCCTCAACCTGGCGGTGACCTACAACGACATGGGGCGCTACGCCGAGGCCAAGGAGCTGTACCTCGGCGCGCTGACGTCGTCGACGCGGCCGGGCGGCAAGCTCGACTCGTTCGTCATGGGCAAGCTCGCCAACATGTACGCCGAGATCGCGTCGGTGTTCGCCAACGGCGGCGCGTTCGAGGAGGCCATCGGCGAGTACCGCCGCGCGCTGGCGCTGCGGCCCACCTTCGTCGACATCCGGCTCAAGCTCGCCGACGCGCTGCGCGACGCCGGCCGCCCGCAAGACGCGCTGCGCGAGCTCAAGGCGGTGCTGGCGCAGAACCCCGACTACCTGCCGGCGCGCATCCACCACGGGCTCACGCTCTTCTCCACGGGCGACGCGGCCGCCGCCATGCGGGAGCTGACCCAGGTGGTGGCGGACCACCCCGACAACGCCCGCGCGCGCCTCTACCTGGACATGATCCGCTCGCACGCCGCCAAGGCGTCGGCCGAGCCGGACAAGGCCTCGCCGCGGACGGAAACTTGAAGAGCACCGGGTCCGCGCACTATTCGTGGATGCTGGAGGACCTCCGGTGACCGACGCCCCCAGCGGCTTCGCGCTGCGCTTCATCTCGGGCAAGTACCAGGGAGGCGAGTACCCCCTGCCCTCCGAGAAGGAGATCGTCATCGGCCGTGGCGGCGAGCTCGACATCGTGCTCGTCGAGGACATGGTGTCGCGCAAGCACGCCAAGATCACCATGCAGCAGGGCAAGATCGTCATCCAGGATCTCGGCTCCACCAACGGCACCTTCGTCAACGGCGAGAAGATCAAGCGGGCCAAGCTCAAAGAGGGCGACCGCGTGCTCATCGGCACCAGCATCCTCAAGCTCATCTCCGCCTCGGAGGCGCACGCGGCCGTGCAGGGCACGCGCGAAGAGCAGAACCAGCAGCTCGAGAACTTGTCGCGCTCGCGCCCCAAGGTCGACGTCACCAACGGGCGCATCGAGGACCTGCCGCTGGCCGACGTGCTCACGTTCATCTCGTCGAACAAGAAGTCCGGCGTGCTGACGGTGCAGGGCGAGAGCGACAACGGGCGCGTCTATTTCAAGGGCGGCCGCATCTTCTACGCCGTGCTCAACGACAACGAGGAGCTCGGGCCCATCAAGGCGCTCTACCGCATGGTGGCGCTGCAGAGCGGCTCGTACGAGCTCGGCGCCGCCACCGACGAGGAGTTCGTGCTCGAGCTCGAGACGCCCACCGACCAGCTGGTGGCCGACGCGCTGCGCGAGTCGACCGAGCTGACAGCGATGCAGTCGGACCTGCCCGAGGTCGAGGACATGATCGTGCTGCCGCGGCCCCTCAAGCCGCCGCTCTCCAAGCTCTCGCCCGACGAGCTCGAGCTCATTCAGCTGGCGATGAACGAGGGCTTCTTCCAGTCGATCCTCGACAAGAGCCCGTTCACCGACCTGAAGACCGCGCAGCTCATGAAGGGCTTGATCGAGCGCGAGTACCTGCGCACCTGAGGGTCGGGAGATCCGTAGGTAGGGGGATGTAGGGGCCATTCGCTGGATCAGGGCGAATTGCGCTCGTATGATCGCGGTGTCCCTATGGCGCCAAAACCGCGAGCTCCGGCCACGAAGCGCCACGCGCCCAACCCGAACGCGCTCTTCTCCGAGGAGGAGCCCGAGCACGGGACCAAGCGCGACGCCATCGGCACGGGGGCCAGCAGCTCCAGTGACCAGCCGCTGTCGTCACCGTCGGCGGCAGAGCACACGCAGCACTTCAAGTCGCAGCTCGCCAACGACGCCAAGCTGGTGGTGGAGCGCGGGCTGCACGCCGGCAAGGTGCTCAAGCTCGGCGCCGGCACCGTGGTCATCGGGCGCTCCAGCAAGTGCGACCTCTCGCTCAAGGGAAGCCCAGGGGTCTCGCGCCGCCACACCAAGATCCAGCTCGTGGGCGAGCGCTACGTGGCGCTCGACCTCGAGAGCAGGAACGGCACGCTGGTCAACGGCAAGCAGGTGGCGCGCGAGCTGTTGAACGACGGCGACCTCATCGAGGTGTGTGACGAGCACATCCGCTTCACGGCCAAGCCGCCCAAAGAGGTGGCCCAGCGGACACCCAAGCCCATCGACGAGGTCGAGGACATCGAGGACCGGCCCACGCAGCTCGTGTCGCACGGCGCGCCGCGCGCGCCGCCGGCCACGCGCGCTTCCCGACCGCCGCCCTTGCCGAAGAAGGGGCCGGCGCCCGCGCCCTTCGTTGACAGAACCGCGCCCGCCGACGCGCTGGCCGGCTTCGACGCACCGTCGGCGCTGTCGAACAAGGCGCGGCCGCCGCCCGAGACCAAGTCCCACTACATCGACGTCCCTCGCGACATCGACGACCCCACGCGCACCAAGCCGCTGGCAAAGCCGGACACGCAGGACTTCGACGAGCCGCTCGGTCAGCCCGACCTCGACGACGACTCGGTGCCGCCGGCGACGCCGCCCCGGCACGCCGAGCGCTCGACGCCGTACGTCCACGGCACCAAGGTGCAGAAGCAAGCCGGCGTGTCTGCCATGGGCGTGCTCATGGTCGTGGCGTTGCTGGTGCTGATCGCGCTCGGTGCCGCCGCCGCCGACACCTTCCTTGGGCCGCGCTACCTGTTGGGCCTGTTGAACGGCGGCGCCGCGCCCGGTGACGTGCCTGCCGCACCCGACGCCGGCCCCGTCGAGTCCGCGGCCGCCACGACCCGCGCCCACGACGTCGGCGGCGCCAAGGCCGCCGCCGACGCGCACGTCGCCGCCGATGCCAAGGCCGCAGGCGACGCCAAGGCCGCAGCAGACGCTCAGCTCGCCGCCGACGCCACGGCCGCAGCAGACGCCAAGGCCGCAGCAGACGCCAAGGCCGCAGCAGACGCCAAGGCCGCAGCAGACGCTCAGCTCGCCGCCGACGCCAAGGCCGCAGCAGACGCCAAGGCCGCAGCAGACGCTCAGCTCGCCGCCGACGCCAAGGCCGCAGCGGACGCCAAGGCCGCAGCGGACGCCAAGGCCGCAGCGGACGCCAAGGCCGCGCCCGGCGTGCTCGTGGAGATCAAGGCGGCGGCCGGCGGCAAGGTGGCGCGCGTCGCGGTGACCGCCGGGGCCACCGTGCGGGCCTCGTCGGCCGTCGCGATCCTCGAGGGCGGCGGCAATCCGAAGAAGCTCGCCGCCCTGCGCGAGGAGGAGCGCGACTTCGCCAGCGCCGCCAAGAAGGGCAACAAGCAGGCCGAGCGCGACCTCGAGGAGGTGCGCGCCGCCATCGCCGAGCTCGAGCGCGCCGGCCGCGGACGTTCACTCGCGGCCGGCGTCAGCGGCACCGTGGTCGAGGTGCTGATCGACGTGGGCGACAAGGTGGAGGCGGGCCAGACCATCGCGCGCGTCCAGCGCGCGCCCTGATCGCGGTCACTCGATGATGCGGAAGTGCTGCGCGTCGGACGCGATGGCGGTGCGCTCGGCGGCCTGCAGCGCGGTCGCCACCGCGTCGTCGTCGAGGCTGCGCCCGCCCACGGGGACCCAGCGCGTGCCGTCCCACACCTCGCCGCCGGCGAAGGTCGCCTTGTAGCTCATGGTCTTGGAGCCCGCGACGAGGTAGCCGAGGTAGTAGTAGCGCTTGTCCCAGCGGCGACAGAGGTCGATCTCGTAGAGCGCCGAGTACGTGCCGATGGACAGGTCGCGCAGCTCGGGGTGCCAGTAGAAATACACGGTGGAGATGCCGTGGGGCACGACGTCGATGATGCCCGCCGCCACCAGCGCGCCGCTCGAGTCGCGCCACGACAGCTCCCAGGTGTCGGCCACGGTCTCGCACAGGAAGCGCTCGTACGACTCCTCGTCTGCGGCCTGCGCGTCGGCGCCGTGCTGCGACGCCTGGTACGCACGGTACAGCTCGAGGTGCTCGGCGTCGGCGCGGGGCCGACCGAGGTGAATCTCGAAGCGCCCGGCGCAGCGCCGCTCCACGCGCCGCTGCGAGCGCGACGCCGTGAACGCGCGCGTGTCGAGGCGGAAGGGCTGACAGCGGCGGCACGTGGGGCACAGCGGCCGATAGACGAGCGATCCCGAGCGGCGCATGCCGAGGCCCATGGCGACCTCGTACTCGGCGGGCTGCAGGGTGGCGCCGGGGAGCGCGAAGGCCGTGCGGTTGGGGCGGCCGTCCTTGAAGTACGGGCAGTCGCCGTCGACCACCACCAGGGGCCCGAGCGTGCGCAGCGAACCGGGCGGCGGGATGACGCGTGGCTTCGGCGGCGGGCGGGTCACCGGCTCAGTCTAGCGCGCCGCCAAAGAGCGCGCCTTGCGCGCGCGGCGCCTTGCGGCCGAGGTGCTCGTAGGCGCGCTGCGTCGCGACGCGGCCGCGCGGCGTGCGCAACAGGAAGCCCTCTTGCAGCAGGTAGGGCTCGTACACGTCCTCGATGGTGCCCGCCTCTTCGCCGAGCGCGGCCGCCAAGGTGTCGAGGCCCACGGGGCGGCCGTCGAATTTATCGATGAGCTGCAACAGCAAGCGCTTGTCCATCTCGTCGAGGCCGAGGCCGTCGACGCCCAGGCGATCGAGCGCGCCGCTGGCGACCTCCTGGGTGATGTCGCCCTGGTGGAGCACCTCGGCGAAGTCGCGCACGCGGCGCAGCAGCCGGTTGGCCACGCGCGGCGTGCCGCGGCAGCGCGCGGCGATCTCGCGCGCGCCGTCGTCGTCGAGGCGGACCTCAAGGAGGGCCGCCGAGCGCTGGAGGATCCGCACGAGATCCTTGCGCGCGTAGAAGTCGAGGCGCGCGGTGAAGCCGAACCGATCCCGCAGCGGCGACGTGAGCAGGCCCGTGCGCGTGGTGGCGCCGACGAGCGTGAACGGCTTGAGATCGAGCGCGATGCTGCGGGCATGCGCGCCCTCGCCGATCATCACGTCGAAGCGGAAGTCCTCCATGGCCGGGTAGAGGTTCTCCTCGATAGCGGGCGTGAGGCGGTGGATCTCGTCGATGAACAGCACGTCACCGGCGCCGAGGTGCGTGACCAGGCCCGCCAGGTCGCCCTTCTTCTCGATGGCCGGCCCGCTGGTGGTGTGCAGCGCGGCGCCCATCTCGTGCGCGAGGATGTGCGCCAGCGTGGTCTTGCCGAGACCTGGCGGGCCGCACAGCAGCACGTGATCGAGGGGCTCGCCGCGCCGCTTGGCCGCTTGCGCGAACACACGCAGGTTCGCCACCAGCTCCGCTTGCCCCACGTAGTCGTCGAAGCTCTTGGGCCGCAGGCTGTGGTCGAGCTTGACGTCGTCGGTGTTGGCGGCGCGGCCGAGCACGCCGCGCTCGGCCGCCTCGTGGTGAGCTGCCTTCGCCATCGCTCCCTCCTACGCCACGTGCTTGAGCGCCTCGCGCACCAGCTCCGAGAGCCCCTGCCCCTCGTCGGCCAGGGGCTTCACCTTGGTGAGCGCGCGGTCGATCTGCGGTGCGCGATACCCGAGGTTGGCCAGCGCCGAGCGCAGGTCGTCGAGCGCCCCGCCGCCGGGCCTGCGCCCGAGCGCGCCGAGGGTCTGCTTGGCGAGCTTGTCGGCGAGCTCGAGCACGATGCGCGCCGCCGTCTTCTTGCCCACGCCCGGGATCTTGGTGAGGCGCGCCTCGTCGCCCTCGGCGATGGCGCGCACGAGGTCGGGCGCGTCCATGCCCGAGAGCAGCGCCAGCGCCGTGCGCGGGCCCACGCCCGAGACCGCCAGGAGCTGCTCGAACAGCTCGAGGCCGTCGGCGGCGAGGAAGCCATAGAGCACGATGGCGTCTTCGCGGACGTGCGTGTGCACGTGGAGCTCGGCGGTGGCACCCGCCGGCAGGCGCGCGAGGTCGCCCACGGGCGCCAGCACGCGGTAGCCCACGCCGCCCACGTCCACGACGACCGACGTGAGATCGGAGATGCGCACGGTGCCCTTGAGCCAGCCGATCATGGTCGCCATGCTCGCCTGAACACCCGTACAGGTCAAGCCGGCGAGCGCGGCCGCCGTTCACCGCACCGCCGCGACGCCGAGCTGGCGCCCCAGCGTGGCGGCGTCGCGTGCCGGCTGCTCGCACGTGCCGCGTCGGCACACGTAGGCGGTGGCCGCGCCGTCGATGGCGACCTTGCCGTGCGCGATCGGCGCGCCCGGAGGTGCTCCGCCGATCACGGGCACGAGCACGCGATCGGGCACGAAGCTCGTGCGCAGCACCTCGAGGAGCGGGGCCGCGCTCGCCGCGTCGGGCGCCACCACGACCACCTCCTTCACGTCGTGCAGCGCGAGGTCGAGGGCGCACAAGGCCAAGGGCGCGCCGCGCAGCCTGCGCCCGAGGCCCGCGAGCGTACGCAGGGCGCCCGCGCGGTACGCGTCGTCGGAGGTGAGCGCCGACAGGCGCAGCAGGTTCAGCGCCGCCACCGAGTTGCCCGACGGCTCGGCGCCGTCGAAGTCGGGCTTCTGGCGCACCAACAGCGCCTCGTGGGACGTGGAGGTGGTGAAGTAGCCGCCGCCCTGGTCGTCGGCGAAGGCATCGTCCTGCTGGCGCTGCAGCGTCACTGCGGCCTGGAGCCACCGACCGTCACCGCTGGCCTCGAACAGCTCGAGCAGGCCCGCGATGAGGAACGCGTGGTCGTCGAGGAACGCGCGCACCTGCGCGGTGCCGCCGCGCGATGAGCGCAACAGCGTGCCGTCCTTCGCGCGGTGGTGCTCGAGCAGGAACGTGGCGGCGCGCGCCGCGCGCTCGACGTAGCGCGGCTCGTCGAGCGCGAAGCCGGCGCGCGCGAACGCCGCGATGGCGAGGCCGTTCCACGACGTCAGCACCTTGTCGTCCTTGCGCGGCGCCGGGCGGCGGGCGCGC
>CAZONM010000250.1:0-8961 GCA_964580865.1 uncultured Myxococcales bacterium
CCGAGACGCACGTGCCGGCCGCGCTCGAGAGCGACCCCGAGCGCGCCGCGGCCGCGCCGGCGGCGAGCGCGCCGCCCGCGAGCAGCGCGCCCGCCACCGCCACCGACGACGCGCGCCCGGCGCGCCGCGTGGGCGATCCGGTGCCGCTCACGCGGCGCGAGCCCACGCTCGACGCCCTGCAGTTCATGGTGGGCGCGCGCTACGGCCTCGTGGGCACCGGGCCCACCCGCTTTGTCGACGACGTGCGCTTCGGCGTCACCGAGTGGCTCGAGCTGCGCACGGCGCTGGTGCCGTACCCCTCGAGCCTCATGGTGCGCGCGCGCATCGGCGCGCAGCAGTCACCGCTCGGCGCGTTCCTGCTCGACGCGGGGCTCGCGCACTGGGACGCGGGCCTGCGCATCGTCCCCGACACCGGCGAGGCCAACGTCGGCATGCGCTTCCACATGGAGGGCGGCGTGGGCTACGCGCGCGCGCTCGGCGAGCGCTTCGCCGTGCACGGACAGGCGCACTATCGCTATCGCTTGTCGCTCCTGCCGAACGACGATCAGCACGCCGTGGCCGCCGACGCGCACCTCACGTACGACCTGCTCGACGCGCTCGCCGTCTCGGCCGGGCTCGGCGTGGCCACCACCATCGGCGGCCCGGTGCGCGAGCTGTCGATCGCGTTCGTGGAGACCGATGGGCCCGGCATGAGCCACCTGTTGGCGCGCGACGAGGGCGGCGACCAGAGCGTGACCATCCCGCTCACCATGACCTACGGGCGGGTCGAGAGCTTCGACGTCGATCTGTTCTGCACGCCGCGCGTGTGGCCCGAGCCCGGCGTGCTGTTCGGCGCCGGCGTGCGCCTGCGGCTCGACCCGTTCGACGGGTGATCGCGCCGCGGCCCGTCGCGATCAGTTGATCGACTCCGGCGTGGCCAGCGCGAAGGGCGCGATGCTCGCGTCGAAGCGCGAGCCGTCGGGGCGCTCCATCAGGTACTCGCCCTGCATCACGCCGTGGGGCGTGCGCAGGATGGCGCCCGACTGGTAGGTGAAGGTCTGGCCCGCCGCCAGCGCGGGCTGATGCCCCACGACGCCCGGCCCGCGCACGTGCTCCTCGTGGCCCGCCGCGTCTGTGATCTGCCAGTGGCGCGCCAGGAGCGTGGCGCCCTCGGCGCCCTCGTTGGTGATGGTGACCGTGTACGAGAAGGCCCAGCGCCGCTCGTTGGGGCTCGAGTGCTCCGGCAGGAACTGCGAGCGCACCTGCACCCGAATCCCGTCGGTGAGCGCGTCGGAGCTGCCCTCGCCGTCGTCGACCATGGAGGGGAGTGTAGCAGGCTTGGCGCACGCGCGACCGCGCGCCGACGGTCGCGCGGCGCAGCCCGTCGGCCCGGTCGCGCGCCGAAGGGGGTGCCGTGGAACGGCCCTGTGCCGCGGCGCGCCCATGACCCTCGTCACGCGCCTTGGCATGAGAAGACCCCGGCAACCATGCACGGATCCGTGCGATACTTCTGCCTGCACTCGTACCTGGAGGATGCGATGGGTCTCATTGGCAGTGTCGTTCGTGGCGCCGTGAACTACGCCACCTCGTTCATTCGCGCGCCCATCAACGCCGCCCGCATGGTCGGCAACGCCCTCCAGATCGTCGGCAACGTCGTCACCGGCGACAAGGAGGGGCTGAAGAAGAACGCCTCCGAGCTGTGGGACGCCACCAAGGGCTTCGCGTTCTCGGCCGTCAAGATCGGCAGCGGCCCCGTCGCCGGCATCTTCATGGGCACCATGGAGTCGGTGGCGCGGCCGCAACAGTCGTGGTGGAACTGATGTCCGCCGCGCATTGAGGCGCCGGCGGGCGCGCGGTACCGTCAGGGCGGCTTCGGCCGCCCTGCTTCGTTTGGGGCGGGCGTGCCCGGGAGGACCGCATGTCGCAGCAGATCGAGGGAGCCACCCCAGAGCAGCAGCAGGAGTTCGAGGCGCTGCTCGCGAAGCTCGAGGCGCAGCTCAAGGAAGCGAACATGCACCCGGTGGTGCGCGACGCGCTCTTCCTCATGCAGGACGGCGAGGCGCGCTGGTGGCCCGAGGGGATGCCCGCGGAGAACATCGAGGAGCTGCGCAAGGCGCTCGACGCCGTCCCCAAGCAGCACCTGAAGTTCGCGGTCTATGACCTGTGCCAGATCGCGTCGGCCGTGGGGCAGAGCCCAGGCGGAAAGATGGCGGGCGGCCACCTCTTGCACTTCTGTAACCAGATCATTGAGGAGAAGAACCTCATTGGCGTGGCCAAGGGCGATGCCGAGGTCGATGCGGCGTCACTGGCCAAGGCGCGAGGCGCCATCGCCGCCGCGCCCCGCGCCCAGCCGGGCAGGGTGGGCGAGAAGGCCCCCGAGGGGACGCTGCGCGTCGATCAGCTGGCAGGGCGCAAGCCGCGCATCTGACGTCGCCGTGCTCCGCGGCGTTGGGGCGCGCGACGTGCCGCTGCTGTGGGCCTGAGTCTCGTCAATCCCGCATGCGCGTACGCGTCACGCGCACGTCGGGGTCGCGGCGCCGGGGCGAGAACAGCCCGCCGATCCCCTCGATCGCCTTGCCGAGCCCGCCGAACACGGCGGCCGGCGCCATCAGCATCGCGCCCGCGACGCGCCCCGCCACGCCC
The DNA here is from genome assembly GCA_964580865.1 of uncultured Myxococcales bacterium. GTDB lineage: Bacteria > Myxococcota > UBA727 > UBA727 > VGSZ01 > JACOUT01. Next base: position 2,623 of record CAZONM010000250.1, read on the forward strand.
GGCGGCGGCGCTACGCGATCGGAGCCCTCGTCGGCGTAGTCGGCGGGCGGCGGGTTCGAGATGGTGGTGGGTGACGACGGCACCGGCGGGTCGAGCACCTCGAAGCCCGACGCCAGGAGCGAGTCGTTCTCGGGCGTGTGCTGTCGTCGACGCGTGGGCACGAGGCCCGCGGTGCCGTCGAGCTCGGCGCTCACGTACTCGCCCACCAGCACCGAGTTCGACGCGGACGGCAGCATGCGCAGGATCTCCTCGCACGCGAGCTGGAACTCGCGCGCGCTCCGAAAGCGCCGCTCACGGTTGCTGTGCAGGGCCTTGCGCAGGATGCGATCGATGGGCCGCGGCACGCCGGGGCGCAGCTCCGACGGGGCGGGGTAGTCGCCCGAGCGGATGGCGGCCACCACGTCGTCCTCGCTCTGTTGATCGAACAGGCGGCGCCCCGTGAGCATCTCCCACAGCACGGTGCCGACGGCGAACAGGTCGGCGCGGCGATCGAGCTCGCCCGCGTTCAGCTGCTCGGGCGACATGTAGCGGAACTTGCCCTTGACGATGCCCGCGCGCGTCATGACGCGCTGGATCTCGCTCTTGGCCACGCCGAAGTCGCACAGCTTGGCGATGCCGGCGCGCGAGATCAGCACGTTCACCGGCGAGATGTCGCGGTGGATGAGCTTGAGGGCCTTGCCGTCGTCGTCGGTGCGCTCATGCGCGTACTGCAGCCCGCACAGGACGTCGGCGGCGATGCGCAGGGCGTGCTGCATCGGGATGGGCCGCCGCACGGCGTTGGCGTTGTCGATGACCCAGCGCAGCGTGCAGCCGCGCACCAGCTCCATGGCCATGAAGTACGAGCCGCGGTCTTCGCCGAAGTCGTAGATCTGCACGATGTTCGGGTGGTCGAGCAGCGCCTGCACGCGCGCCTCGTCGACGAACATGTGCTCGATCTCGCGGTCGCCCAGGAGCTTCTTGGCGATGCGCTTGATGACGAGCTGCTTCTCGAAGCCGCCGGGGCCGTCTTTGTGGCCGAGGAAGATCTCGGCCATGCCGCCGGCGGCCAGGAGCTCGGTGACTTCATAGGGGCCGACGCGCTCGGGCATGCGGGGCAGAGGCTAGCAGGTGGGGAGGGCGGGTGGGGCCGAGCGCGATCCACGGTGCAAGAGACGCCGCCGGTCACCGTGTACTCGATGCGGGCGGCTCGGAGCCGCTCCGTGAACGTGAGGAACAGGCTGGCGACGCGCATCGAGGAACGCGTCGTTCACGGCGCGTCGCACCTGTTCGTCCGGCCAGCTCGGGTGCGGCGCGCACCGCGGCCACTTTCAGCTGACGCGCAGACCAAGGGAGACGCCTCGCCGCGGCGAGCCGTTGCGCCGGGGTCCCCACGCGCAGCGCGTCGAGCTGGGACTTCACGAGGGCACGGTGGCAACAGGTCGCGGCGCGGGCACCAGCTCGTTCGCGCCTCTCACCTATTCGGGGGTTGGTGGCGGCGCGGCACCGCCACGACCATCAGCGCCTACATCGCGCCCGACGGGCGCCGTACACTTGGCACGGGAGCGTGGGCGGCGACAGACCTCGACGCCGCGGCGGCCGACGCCTATCGCTGGCCTAGGGGTCTCGGCGACGAGCAGCTCCTCGAGTGGCTGGTCGCGCTCAACCACGAGCGCGCCAAGGAGGAGAAGCGCAGTCTGGTGTGCTGGCTCAGGCGCGACGACCAGATCCCGTCGTTCGCCACGGGTGCGTCCGCGGCGACCGGCGCGCGGGCGCCGGCGAAGACAATGGCGCGCCGACCGCACCGATGAAGAAGGGCAAGGCCAAGGAGCCGAAGAAGACGCCGTGGCCCGGCAGCCTGCCCCAGCAGGTCCTCGTGGTGGAGGGCGCGCTGCGCTCGCTCGGCCGCGCCGCCACACCCGACGACGTCGCCGGCCGCTTTCAGCGCGCCAAACGCGAGGGCGTGGGCGACATCCTGGCGACCCTGGTCGCGTTCGGTCGCGCCGAGCAGCACGGCCTCGGCTGCTTCGTGGCGATGTGAGGTGGGCTACCCGCGCGGCGGCCCGCACTCGCCGCGCGGCGACACGACGGGCCGCTGGTTGGCGAGGTCGGCGAGCCTCCGGCGCAGGCGCTTCCGGTACCTCTTGAGGCCGTCGCCCCGCGCGTCTCGACCATCTTGATCGAGATGCGCGATGCCGGCGTGCCCGAGCGCCCCCGGCCCCTCGACGACCTGGCAGGCCCCGTCCACCAAGCGGCGCGCGCGTTCCCACTGCACGTCGAGCGCGCGCACGTTCGGGTCGTCCGGGTGTGGCGGCAGCGCGCGGACATCTGCGCCGCCGTGCACGGCAGCGAACGGGAAGCGGCAATCGGTGAGCGTGTCTGCCTGTTCGGCGGTGGTGACCGCCGTGCACCACACCGACGAGCGCGCCACCGGGCGAGCTCGGTCAGCGCTCGAGAGCTCGATGCCCTCGACGGTGGCGCGCCCGTCGCCGCTCCTGCGACCCAGCGTCAGAACGCTGGTGCCATCGGGCACCGCCTCGCCCTCATCCCCCGCGACCACCGTGTTCAAGCCAGGCGCGCGAGGCGTAGGCGCAGCTCGGGCGGCGGGCGGGGCAGCGTGCGATCCGCGCCCTCCCATAGCTCGCCGGTGCGAAGGTCCTCGCGGATGAGCTCGAGCTGCCCGTCGGCGAATGCCTCGACGTTGACGTGGGTGGCGTCGTCCTGCCACGTCATGCCAACCATGCCGGCATCACCCAGACCGATGGTGGGCGGGGGAAGGCTCGGGAGCTGGGCAGAGATGGCTCGCAGGAGCGACGTCGCCTCTGCGCGGTGCCGACGGCGATAGGGTCGGGCGCGAACGGCGGCGAAGAGCTGGCAGCAAATCGATCTTCGGTCGGCGGCGATCGGTTCGCGGTGATCGGTTCACGGGCGCGGCTGTCGGGCGTCGGCTGCGCACGCGCACGATGAAGTCCTCCGCGAAGCGCAGCGCCGGCGGCGCCGACACCGTGGCGGCGAGGTCGGGTGGCACCTCCACCGTCGGGCGCGCCTGCCTCGTCTCCGTGTGCGGGATCTGCACGGCAAAGCTCATGCCGGACGCTCCTTGAACCGCGCGCGTCCCGTCGCTGTGATGGCGAACAGGAACGTGGCGACGACGTGCTCGTGGGCGCGGCGATGCCAGTCCAACAGCTCTGCGATGGATGACGTCGACAGCGCGCCCTCCGACCGCGCATAGACGTCGAGAACGTAGAGGCACCGGTCCGGGTTCTTGAACGCGAGGCCCAGGTTGGCCTCGACCACTCCCCCTGGGAAACGCGCGCTCTCGACCTGCACGTTGACGCCGGGGTGGCTCTTGCTGTGCGCCGGTGGCAGCGATGGGTACAGCGTGATGAGCGCCGCGGGATCCTCATCGGGAGCCACAGTGACTTGGTTGATGTACCGGTGACGCGCCCAGCGCAGGCGCTCTGGCTTCGCGATCTCGAGATCCTGTTCGAGGCACCGCCGCAACGTCGCCTCGTGGTCGACGAAATGCCCGTAAGGGCGCTCGGGGAGGATGAGGATGTTGAGTGCAAGCTGCTGCGGGCCGTAGAGCGCGGGGCGAGAGCGCGCGGCGTCCCGGCGCCTATGCCCACGAATCCTCGATGACATCGACGGTGCGACGGGCAACCCCTGTGGGGCGGAGCGTCCACCCGCCGCTCATTCAGCTCTTCTTCGTCGCCGACAGGCTCCGGAAAGGCGCAGAAAAAGCTCGCGCGCTCGACGTCGTGGCTGGGAACGGCGAACAGATCGAAGATCGCCTCGATGAGCGGCGGTGCATAGGCTCCGGCGCTGTTGACTGAGCGCCACCCACGCCTTCTACCCAGCATCCGAGGCAGGAACGTCCAAAGTCCCTGGCGCCGCGCGCGCCCGTGCGCCATCATCGGCGCGTGACCGGGGGCCCAGCCAAGCTACCGATCCTCCTCGTGGTCGACGACGAGCTCGACGTCACCGAGGTGTTGCGAGACAGCTTCGCCGATCGCTACGACGTGGTCATCGCCTCGTCGGCGTGGGCCGCCCTCCAGGAGATCAAAGACCGCCCCATCGCCGCCATGATCACCGACCAGCGCATGCCGGGCATGACCGGCGTCGAGCTGTGCCGCCGCTCGCTCGTCGAGCGCCCGGCCATGCCGTGCATCATCCTCACCGGATATACGAGCCCGCTCGACCTAGTGCAGGCGCTGCACCTCGAGAACGTCTTCAAGTGCGTCAGCAAGCCGTGGGATCTGGCCGAGCTCACCCGCACGCTCGACGAGGCCATCGAGCACGGCGCGCGCAAGGCGCGGCGGTAGCACGGTCGCTCTCGTGCGAACGGCGCGAGGGTGACCCCTCGCGCCGTCCGCACGCTCATCACACGGTCGCCGTCAGCTCACAGCGCGCCGCTCGAGCAGTTGTCGACGCTGGTGTTGCCCGCGGCGTCGATGTGGATCTGGCAGGTCTCGGCCGCACCGCCCACCACGTGCGTGGTGATGGTGCCCTCGCCCGAGCCGTCGGCTGCGTAGTGCACCTGGCCCTCCTGATCCACCGGCTGCTCCGTGGTGGCGTCGTCGAACACCCACGACTCGTCGGTGCTGCCGTCGCCGCCGAAGGTGTCGCTCACCGTGAGGAGCGATCCGTCGTCGAAGCTCTGCGTGTAGCTGCCGCTGCCGGCGCCGCTCGCGTCCCAGTCGTAGCTGCCCACGAAGTCGGGGTCCACGGCGCTCGAGGTGTCGTCGGTCTCGAACGTGTAGTGCGTGGCGCCGGCGGCCGAGAAGTCGGCGATGTAGTGCGAGGTGAAGCCGTCGCCCTGGCTGTTGACCTCCTGCCGGAAGCCGCCGTCGTCGAGCATGCTGTTCTCCACCACGTAGTCGGGGCTGGCCTCGGTGGCCGGGTCGTCGAAGCGCGTGGTGCCGGTGAAGTTGCCGGCGGCGTCGTAGGCGCCGTCGATGAGGTACGTGCCCTCGGCCAGCGTCCACACCTCGTGCACCGTGCTGCTGCCGTCCTCGGCGTAGACGTAGCTGCCCTGGTAGGTGCCGCCCTGGTCGCTGGTGGCGGTGTAGGTCTGGTTCAGGTTGTCGTCGGACGTGGTGTACGCGAAGGTCCACGTCTCCACCGCGACGCCGTCGACCTCGAAGACGCGGGTGAAGGTGCCGGTGCCGTCGCCGTTGTCGACGCCGTCGGTGATGGAGCGCTGGACCACGCCCTCGGACTCGCACTGCCAGACGCTGTGGAAGGCGCCCGTGATGCCGTCCCAGGTGTTCTCGAGCTCGACCCAGTCCTCGCAGGCCGGCACCTCGGCGGCGGCCTCGTCGGGGGCAGGGGCGGCCAGCGCCGCGATCTGGCTTCTGGGCGCGATGCTCGGCAGCACGGCGCCGCGGTCGCTCGCCTGCGGCACGGCGCTGTCGCACGCCGCCAGCGCGGCCACGGCGAGCACGAGCGTGAGCGAATAGGTGTGGCGGATCATCGTCTCTCTCCTGGTTGCCGGGTCTCGGCGGGTGGTGCCAGACGCCAAGGCAACCCGTGTGCCACCCGCCGCGCGCCGTTCAGACCGCACGGCGCGCGGAATTCCAGGCATTCTTCGTGGCGCAGATGCGCCACCTGGCTCTTTTGATCCACCGTTTCCCTGACTGCATGGCCGAGCAGGTCCTGACAGGCCCCGCTGACAGCGCCGACGTGAGCGCGCGCACGAGCGTGGCGGCGGCACGCCCGCTGCATCGACGTGTGGCCGTGCACCACGTGATTGTCAGCGCCGTGATCGCCGCGGGCGCTCTGGCCACGGGGCCCGCGTGGGCCGACCGGCCCGAGGCGCAGGGTCCCCGCGTCACGGATCAGCCCGCCGATCCGCTCGCCGACCCGCTCGCCGACCCGCTCAGCGACCCGCTTGGTCATGGCGTCGACGATAGCGCCCCCCGCCCGGTGCTGCTCGACCTGCAGCCGCAGGGCACCACGGTCATGACGGGCGACGAGCTGGTGCGACGCGGCTACCGCACCGTGGGCGAGGCGCTGGCCGACGTGGTGGGCGCGGTGCGCTTCCCCACGACGCTGCAAGCGCGCTACGGGCTGCGCGGCGTCCCCGACGCGCTGGCGCTGGTCATCGACGGCGTCCCCCTGGTGGTCGACGGCGAGCGCGACCTCCTCGACGTCGACGAGGCCATCTCGCTGGCCGACGTGGAGCGCATCGAGGTGGTGCGCGGGCCCGTGACCTCGCAAAACGGCGTGGGCGCGCTCGCCGGCGTGGTGCGCATCACCACGCGCCGCCCCGGGCTCACGGGCGCGGGCGTGCGCCTGGCGTCCGACTGGCTCGGCGAGGCGTCGTTCCACGGCGAGGGCACCGCCGACGCCAACGTGCGC
>CAZONM010000251.1:0-8882 GCA_964580865.1 uncultured Myxococcales bacterium
CTGCGCGAGGTCGGGCCCGCGCTCGCGCGCGCCCTCCGCCATCACCTGATCGAGCGGTGCGCCGCGGACGCTCGGCGCGCGCGGCTGCTCGGGCAGCGCCACCAGGAGCGCGCGCGCGGCGTAGGCCACGGCCTCGTCGATGGTCACGCGCGCGTCGCCGTCGGCGTCGCCCCATCCGCGCAGCGCGCCCAGGAGCAGGTACGAGAACGCGGGTCGATCGTGGCCGGGCAAGGGTCCCGCGCCTCGATCGCTCGACGACAACACCACGGTGTCGACGGGGGGCGCGCCGCGCCGCACGGGCGCCGTCGCTTGGCTCCCCGGAACCAGCGGCGTGACCCCGTCCGCGCCGGTGCCCGCGAAGGTCGCGTCGAACACCGCGACGGTGACACGCTGCGCGCCGCGCGCGGCGGCCAACAGCTGCGCCTGCGTCACGCTGCGCTCGCGGATCGACAGCTCCGTGGGTTGCGCGTCGGCGCCCACGAGGAGACCATCGTCGCCATTGGGCGCCGGCGCGCCGTGGCCCACGTACACGATCCACAGCGTGCCGCCGGGACCTACCTCGGTGCGCGCCTCCTCGGCCGCCGCCAGCAGGCGCTCGCGCGTCACCTCGCCATCGCGCAACAGGTGCGCGCGCTCGAGCGGCACGCCGCGCACGCGCGTGAGCCACGTGAACCAGGCGGTGGCGTTCTCGGCGGCGCCGGCGATGGGCGGCAACACGAAGGGCCGGCTGACGCCAGCGATGATCGCGGCGTCGTTGGCGCCGCCGTTCGGGGGCGCGCCTGTGGGGGCGGCCTGGTCGATGGCCGGCCACGGTGACGACAACGACGACGTGAGCGACACGGCAAGAAGCGCCGCCACGTTGCATGCAGCGACCATCATTGCGGCGGCAACCCGAGCTTGGCGCGCTCGGCGTCGTTGCTGGCCTTGGCGAGCTGCGCCTCGGCGTTGGTGAGCGACGCGCGCTCGTCGGGGCTCAGCTGCGCGTACATGAAGAGCGGCGTGGTGACGAAGAGGCCGCCCGCCGCTGCGCCGGCGAACGCGCCGATGAAGCCGCCGAGCAGGTACGCGCGATCGGCATCGGCACCGCCGCCAACCGCTAGCGCACCCACGCCGATGCCGGCGGCGGTGCCGAGCCCCATGCCCACGAGCGGGGGCGCTGCGGTCACCAGGAAGTTGTTCTGCAGCTCCTCGCGCGCGCTCAGCTCCTCGACGAGCTGCTTGGCTTGGGGAGCACCATCGCCGCCGAGGCGCGCGAGATCCTTGCGCGACAGCGGGCCCGGGAAGTCGCGCCGCACCCAGCGGTGGTCGACGTCGAGGCGGACCTCGCGCTCCCGGTACGCGAGCTCGAGCTCGCGGTTGGGTGGGCCGCGCGGCGCCGCAGGTGGGGGCACCGGCGCCGTCGTCGATGGTGCGCGCGCGTCAGCGACGAGCTGAATGAGGTCGGGCCCGCGCTCGCGCGCGCCGTCGTGCAGCACGACGTCCAGGGGGCCGCCGCGCGCGCTCGGCACCTGGTTCTTGTCGGTGACGAGCGCGGTGAGCGCGGCGCGCGTGTAGGTGAGCGCATCGCTCGCCGTCACCTTGCCGTCGCCGTCGCCGTCGGCCCAGCCGCGCAGCGCGCCCAACAGCAGATACGAGAACGCCGGGCGATCGTGGCCGGGCAGCGGCCCTGCCACCTCCTCGCTCGACGCCAGCGTGAGCACGCCGGTCTCCGGTGGCACGCGCCGCACGGGCAACGTCGCTTGGCTCCCCGCCACGAGCGGCGTGCGGCCGTCGCTCGCCATGCCCGAGAAGCATGCGTCGACGACCGCGATGGTGGAGCGCTGCTTGCCGTGCGCCGCGCGCACGAGATCCCGCTGCAGGAGGCCGCGCTCGGCGATGCTCGCCTCGGTGCGCTGGGCGTCGACGCCGAGGAGCAGGCCGTCGCTGCCGTCGGCCGCGGGCGCGCCGTGGCCGATGAAGACGAGCCACACCACGCCACCCTCGCCCACCTGGTCCTTTGCCTTCGCGGCGGCCGCCAGCAGGCTCTCGCGCGTCACCTCGGCGTTGCGCAGCAGCGTCACTCGCTCGGCCGGTACGCCGCGCGCGCGCGTCAGCCACACGTACCAGTCCGTGGCGTTCTCCACTGCGCCCTTGACCTCGGGCAGGACGAAGGGCTTGCTCACGCCGGCGATCACCGCCGCGTCGTTGGCGCCGAGGCGCGTGCCTGGCACGTCAGTGGCGAAGGACGGCCAGCCAACGGCGACCAGCGCGGCGAGCGGGAGCGCGAGCATGCCAGTCACGCTAGCAGAGGAGCGCGGGGGAGCGCGCGTCGACCGATCGCTCTACTCCCGATCGCGCGGCGGCGCGATCACGGGCTGCGGCACCGGCACCGTCGTGCGCGCCGGGGGTACCTTGCCCACGGTCGCGAGCGTGCCGCCCATGGAGCCGAGCACGTCGTCGACACGAAGGAGGTCGGCGGGCACCACCACCTGCGCGCCGTTGGCGAGCGCGCCGAGCTTCTGCACGTACTGCTGCGCGAGCTTGAGGTTGACCGCCTCGGCGCCACCATCGGCCGTGATGGCTTGGCCCACCGTGCGAATCGAGTCGGCGGTGGCCTGCGCCAGCGCCAGCACCTCTTGCGCCTTGCCTTGCGCCTCGTTGACCCGCCGCTGCATCTCGCCCTCGGAGCGGTTGATCAGCTCCTGCTTCTTGCCCTCGGAGTCGTTGATGCGCGCCGCGCGATCGCCCTCGGCGCGCGCCAACAGCGCGCGGCGCTCGCGCTCGGCGCCCATCTGGCGCTCCATGGCGTTCTTCACCGACGCGGGCGGCACGATATTCTTGACCTCGTAGCGCATGACCTGAATGCCCCAGGCCGCAGCCACCTCGTTGAGCGCCTTGATGACGTGCGCGTTGATGATGTCGCGCTCCTCGAACGTGCGATCGAGCTCGAGCGTGCCAATGACGGCGCGCGTGGTGGTCTGCGCGAGCTGGATGGCGGCGAAGTGGTAGTTGGTGATGCCGTATGACGCCTGCTTGGCGTTGGCCACGCGCAGATAGAGGATGCCGTCGACCTCCACGCGCACGTTGTCTTTGGTGAAGCAGTCTTGTGGAGGCACATCGATCGCCTCCTCCTTCATGTCGATGGTGAAGGCGACGCGATCAAAGAACGGCAACAGCACGTGCAAGCCAGGCCCGAGCGTCTCGTGATAGCGCCCCAGGCGCTCCACGATGAGCTCGGTCCGGTTCGGCACCAGCCGCACGCTGCGGAGGACCTTGTACGAGGTGTAGAGCGCCAGGAACGTCCAGATGATGGCGGTGACGGCGTAGTAGATGCCCATGGCTCAACCCCTCCGCTGCGTCGATGGCAACGCCGACGGACCGTCGCCCATCGCGCCCTGCACCTTGGTCATGCCCTCGAAGAACGCCTTCACCTGCGCGATCTGCGCCGGCACCACGCTCACGTCGGCGTGCTCGAGGATGCGGCCCAGCTCCACCAGGTACTGCTCGGCGAGCTGCATCTTCACGGCGGAGTCGCCGCCGGGCGCGCGGATGGCCTCGGCCACCAGGGCCAGCGCCTTGGCGTTGGCGTCGGCGATGAGCCGGATCTCCTGCGCGCGGCCGGTGGCCTCGTTGATGCGCTTCTGGCGCTCACCCTCCGACAGGTTGACCGCCTCGATGCGCTCGCCCTCGGAGACCGCGATCTTCGCCTCTTTGTTGCCGGTGGAGATGGTGACCTGCGCGCGCTTCTGGCGCTCGGCCTCCATCTGCTTCTCCATGGTCTCGATGACGCGAGGCGACGGCGTGATGCCCTTGATCTCGTAGCGCAGCACCTTGATGCCCCACGGATCGCTCGCCTTGTCGATCTCGCGCACGATGCTGGTGTTCATCTTCTCGCGCTCGGAGAAGGTCTCGTCGAGGTTGAGCTTGCCGATCTCGCTGCGCATGGTGGTCTGCGCCAGGTTGATGGCCGCGATGCGGTAGTCGGCGATGTTGTACGAGGCGTCCTTCGCGTCGCCCACCTTGATGTACACGATGCCGTCGACCTCCACCTGGATGTTGTCCTTGGTGATGCACATCTGCGGCGGCACGTCGATGGCCTGCTCGCGCATCTCTTGACGATAGGCGGCGCGGTCGAGCAACGGCACCATGAAGTGGAACCCGGGCTGCAGCACGCCCTGGAACTTGCCGAGGCGCTCTTTCACGATGTTCTCGCGCTCGCTGACGACGATGAACGTGCGCGTGATGAAGAACACCGCGCCGAGGAATCCGAGCGTTGCGAGGAACGGGATCATGCCTTCACCTTGTCCTTGTCTGGCATGGGGACACGCTCGCGCGCGGCCTCGAGCGCATCGAGCGGCTCGACGATCCACACGAGCTTGTCTTTGTACACCAGCCGCGCGCGCCCGCCGACGGGGATAGTCCCGTCGGTGCACTGGGCCGACCAGCTCGTGCCCTGGAACCGGATGCGACCCGTGGGCCCGACGTCGTCGACCGCTTCGAGCACCTCGACGACCTCGCCCCTGGCGTCTTTGTCCTCGTCGCTCGGGTCGTGCTTGGCTTCGCCGGCCTTGAGGTAGCGCTTGAACATCGGGCGCAGCGGCAACGTGAGCCCGAGCGAGATGAAGCCCCACAACAAGAGCGAGCTGGACACCGAGTCGACGATCCCGAGGGCGCGCAGGCCGCCCACCAACAGCGCCGCCACGCCGAAGAACACCTGCACCAAGCTCGGGTGCAGCGCCTCGCTCGCGATGAGGAGCGCGCCGATCACGAGGAAGGTGATGGTCACCGGGTCCACGGCGGGAGGTTCCGCCGCAACCGCTCCCGACGTCAAGCAGCGCGCGATCGCCTCAGAACGCGCCCACGGCGCGCACGAAGAAGCCCGAGCGATCGACGGTGCCGCGATCGAGCTCGTCGCCGGAGAAGCTGGTGAAGTTCCAGCCAACGCCGAACCGGAAGTACTCCACCGGCGCCATCTGCACCTCGAGAAGCGGGCCGTGCTTGACGCTGGCCGTGGTGATCCCGGCGAGCACGCGATATTCCACGCCGAGGTCGAAGGCGCCCGGCACCAGCGGCTCGATGCCGATACCGCGCATGGTGTCGTGCACGTGCCAGGTCAGGCGGTTGATCCACAGCGCCGTCACGGCGTCGGCGCGCGGCACCTCCCCGTACACCTGGCTCGCATGCTTGAGCGCGAGCTTCTCGGCGATCTGGATCCGCCACGGGAGCTCGATGATGGGCTCGACGCTGGCCGCGTGCACGGTGTAGTCGTCGACGGTGCCGCCGGCCAACGACAGCGGGCGCACGTCGACGCGGCGCGACAGCTTGCCGAGCACGCTGATCCAGTCGTGCGTGATGGGCCGGTAGGCCGCGCCGAGCACGCCCTCCTCGAGGTACGCCTCACGGGCGGCGAGCGCCAGGTCTTGGGCCAGCGCGACGTTGTAGCGCGCCAACAGCGAGAGCTCGGGCGAGAGCCGCACGGCGCCGTTGGTCGCGCTCATGAGCCAGAGCCGATCGTGACCGCCGCGCGACTCCGTGAGGTTGTCGTAGCGCAGCTCAAAGCGCTGGCTCGCCACGGCGAGCTCGCCGTGGCGCCACTCGACGCCCGTGGAGACGGCGTCGCGCGAACCCTGACCCGCCAGGAAGCTGCCGCCGCCGTTGGCGCCAGGCGCCGCGTAGAACGTGCCGTCGGTGAAGGCGCCGGGCGGCACGGTGCCGAGCTCGGTGGCGGGCACCATGCCTCCGAGCGCCAACACGCGCTCGTAGCCGACCTGGAGCGTCAAGCCCCACGGGAGCTTGAAGCCGTTCTTCAGGCCGATGACACCGCGGCTCTGATCGCCGGAGATGCCGCCGTCGAGCTGGTACTCGGCGTACGCCTTGCTGTCGATGCTCGCGGAGTCCGGCGCGAGATCGGTCTCGCCGCCCACCACCGACGTGGTGGTCCACCCGAGCGCGCCCGACCCCATGGCGGGCAAGAGGCCGAACCGCTCGGTGGCGTACACGCGCGCCGCCGGGTTGATCTGCCACGCGAGGCCGAGGTGCGCCTGGTTCTCGCCGCTCCAGCGCACGCTGGCGCCGCCGAGCAGCGAGAGCTCCTCGGTGAGCCCAACCTTGGCGAGCAGGTGCGTGATGAAGTGGTCGGTCGCCTCGGGGACCTGGGCCGGGTCGCCGGTGAGGATCAGCTCTTGCTTGACCGCCAACGAGAGGCGCTCGAGCGCGGCCCAGTCGACGCCCAGGGCCGCCACGTTGGTGTGGAACTCGCGCGGCACGGCGATGCCACTGGCACCGAACGCCCCGCTGTCCCAGGTGTAGCCGTAGCCATACTCCCCGGCGAGCACGAGCGGCGCGGCCACCTTGTGCTCGTAGCGCAGCGTGACGATCTCGCGGTGCAGCGTGCGGTACTCCGTGAGCGGCGTCAGCGTCGGCGTGCTCGGCACCTCGCTGATGACGCCGTCCCAGCGCAGCTTAAGCCGGCCCGCGTCGATCAGCTGCCACGCGCCCTCGGCGCCGAGCTTGGTCTGCCCCTGCTCGACGATGGACGCGCCCGCGAAGAACCCCGGCTGCAGCTGCTGCGCATATGCGCGTAGTTGCAGATCGGCATCGGTGGCGCGCCCCACCAGGCGACCGAGCTGCGCTTGGCCCTCGAGCTTGAAGGCCGCACCCGCGCGCGCCGGCGTGAGCTGCGTCGCGCCGCGCGGGTCTTTGTCGTCGAGCGGCTGCCCGAGCGCGCTGTAGCTCAGACCCCCGTCGGTGGAGAAGTAGTTGCCCGCGTCGACCGACTGCGAGCCGAGCACCTCGCCTTGCACCCACGTCCCCTGATTCAGCGCGAGGCGCACGTGGCCGCCGCCGAGCTGGTAGCCGAGCGCGCCGCCGTCGCGCGCCTCGTACACGTAGCCGCCGCCCACCTCGGCGTGACCGAGCACCGCTTGCTTGAGGTGCAGGCCCGCGGCCATGCCCTGGAATGGGTCGTCGTCCCGGTGCTCGTACTCCACCTCGAGCGCCACGCGGTTGGCCGCCGCCACCTGCCCCAGGTTGTGGTTGGTGATGTACGCGGCGTCGGCGAACGCGCCGAGCGGCTCCTTGAGCGCCACGCGGCCCTCGAGGTAGCGCACGGTGTAGTCGACGTTGCGCACCAGCGGCGTGCGCGCAAGCTCGGCGCCCGTGACGCCGTCGCGCACCAGGATCGACACCCGCTCGCTCCCCTCGACCACGCGCTCGTGGCGCAGGAAGTAGATGGACGATCCGGTGCCGAGCAGCTCGACGCGCGCATGGCGCTCGCCGCCGCCGCCGGCGACGAAGCCCGTGGCGGTGGTGCGCCACGGATCACCGTCGGGCGGCGGCGCCGGATCGTGGTTCTTCACGTCGTGCTCGAGGGTCCCCGTCCACCCACGATCGAGCGTGAGCTGCGCGCCGGCACGCGCGCGCTGGTAGCGGAACAGATCGGCGCCCTGCAGGTCGGTGCGGATGGAGCCGACCTGCACGCGCGAGGCGTCGGCCTTCAGGTCGAGGTAGAGCGGGAAGGCCGACGACGCCGCGTCGGCGTTCTCCACCGACGAGTCGGCGTAGATCGGATAGAAGCGCTCGGGATCGAGCAGGTCGGGCGCGAACACGTCGTTCTGCCAGCGCGCCGTGTCGAGGTTCAACGTGAGATCGTACCGCTTGAACACCATGGGCCCGACGAAGCGGCCGTTCACCACCGCGGCGCCTCGGCCATAGAGGAAGACGGGCCCCAGCGTCAGCGAGGTGAACGGGCCTCGCTCGCCGAGCGCGGCGCCGTCGCCGCCGAACGCGGTATCGGCGAGACCGAGGACGAAGAAGCCGTAGGGATCGGCGTGCATGGGCCGTGCGATGCGGCCGACGTTGCCGCGCTCGTCGACGGCCTCGATGACGAGCTGGCTGTCGCCCTCGGGCGCGCGCGCCAAGTGCGTGAAGGCGCCGGTGGCGGCATCGACCGTCACGTCCTCGCCGCCGATGCGCACACGGTTGCCGGGCGCGGTCTGGCCGCGCACCAGCACGCGTTCGCTGCGCACGGCGCCGAGATCGGTCGGCAGCTCGACGCGCAGGGTGCCAGCGGCGAGCGTGCGCTCGTCGGGCCACCACGGCGGGTGCGTGGGCGCGTCAGCGCCGGCCTCGAGCACGGCGGGCGCGGGCGGCTCCGGTGCGGGCGGAGGCGCCAAAGGCCAGCCCTCGCGCGCGAACTGCTCCCACGCCCCCTGGTCGCCTTGCCACAGGGCCGGCCCGTCGGGCCGCACGCGCAGCGACGCGCGCGCTCCTTCGGCGGTGCGCACGTCGAGCACCACCTCGCCGCTCGCCATGGCGGGCACGTCGCCGCGCGCCACGCCATCGGGACCCGCGGCGACGGTGGTGCCGTTCGCCAAGAAGCGAGGCGCCGGCGGGATGGGGGGCGCCGGCGCGGCGAACGGATCGACGACGCCGACCGTTGGCGGTGCCGCCGGTGACGCGAACGGATCCACCACGCCTGGCGAGGCCGCGGCGGGCGTGGTGGCGAACGGATCCAGCACGGCGACGTCGGGCCTGCCGGTGATCACCACGATGCGCCGGTTGCGCGCGCGGTTCTTCACGCCCGTGTTGGGCACGAGGGGCGCGTCGGAGCCGAGACCGAGCGCGCTCACGCGCTCGGGAGCCACGCCGGCCGCGACGAAGTCGGCGGCCACGAGCTCGGCCTGCCGCTGCGAGCGTGTGCGCTCCTCGAGCTTGGTGCCGCGATCGTCGCTGTGCACCTCGATGCGCACCCACAGCCCCTGCGCGGCGGCGGCGAGCGCGAGCTCCGCGAGCCTCTGCCGAGCCGACACGCGTACGGCACCGCGCGCGTCGAACGGATCGGCAATTGCGAGCGGCTCGCCCACCGGCACCACCGCCACCGCCGTCGACGGAGCCGCGGGCGG
>CAZONM010000252.1:0-8844 GCA_964580865.1 uncultured Myxococcales bacterium
CCCGCCGTCGCGGTCGCCGACACGCCCGCGGCCGCGTCGAAAGACCCGGCGCGCGACGCCACCGCGCTCGACGCGGGCCCGGCCGTGGACGAGCGCGACCACGACGGCGACGCGGGCCCGGCGCCCGATGCCGGCGTGGCGCTCACCGTGCGCGACCGCCTGGTGGGCACGTGGGTGGTCGAGATGCCCGGCCCGGTGCTCAACGTCTATCACCTGTGCGCCGACGGGCGCGCCAGCGTGAGGCCCGAGACCAGCGTGGCCGCCATCGCCGAGCTGCTCGCCGACCTGCCGCCGACGCGCGGCACCTGGGAGGTGCGGGAGGGCGAGCCAGCCACCGTCACGTTCGTGTGGGCGGGCGGTGAGCCGCTCGAGGGCGAGATCCGCGCGCTCTCGGCCGAGAGCGTCACCATCGACTACGGCGACGAGACCATCACCGCCGCGCGCCGCTCCGCGAGCGCGAGCTGCGAGTAGGGCACGGAGCGCCGTGCGGGCTACCCGCCGAGGGAGTAGCTCTCGACCAGCTCGAGCTGCGCGCGCACGGCCGGCGCCGCGTTCACGACGTAGATCGGGGTCTTGACCGCCCACGCCAAGCGCACGGTCTCGTGCAGCAGCGCATGCAGGTAGCTCTGGGTGCACACCCGCATGTTCCTGAAGTCGAGGGCGACGGGCTGCCGCGCGGTGACGCGCGGGTGCAGCGTGGAACGCGCGAACGCTGCTGCCTCCGCGGTGTCCTCGCTGGCCACGCCGATGAGGACGCGCAAGACCTCAGGCGGCGGGTCGTCGAAGCGAAGCCAGTGCGTCACGATCCGTTGGGGCGTCCGCTCCCGCGCCGTATCGCGGATGCGCGCCATGATCCCTTGATAGTCGTGCACGTGGTCGATGGCGGTCTCGAAGACCACCAGCGTGCCCGGGTAGTCGGCGGCGCTGCCGTTGGTCAGGACCGGCTGCGTCGTTTCATCCGCGGACCGGTCGAGGAACAACGTGGCCCCGCGCGTGGCGATGAACAGGCGACCGTCCGTGAGCTTGGCCATCTCGGCGATGAAGAACAGGCCGAGGCCGGCGTTCTCCCCACTGCCGGACTCTCCTTCCGCGAACGCGCCGGAGACGTGCGGCTCGAGCGCGCGCACGATGGCCTCCGATGCGGTCGTGATCGACGGACGCGCGCGGTGGAGCGCCTCGAAGATGCCGATGCCGTTGTCGACCACCACGAGCTGGAGCGCGGGCTTGCGCGCGTACGGGCCCGTGTCGTTGATCTGCGCCGCGACGATGCCGCCGAGCGGGTCGGCGCTGTGCTGGCCGACGTTGCGCAAGAGCTCGACGAGGACGTAGCGAAACAGATCGGCGGCCTCGAGGGTCTCGGGCGTCGACGGGAGGAGCAGCTTGACGACCTTCGAGGAGATCTGCTCCTTCGGCCCTCGGCCCCGTACCCGCGTGAGCGTCACCGTGCGGTCGCGTTCCCTTGGTTCTGGCTCGTGCGCGCCGGTGACGACCTGATCGACGCCGATCGCGTGCGCGAAGCGGCTGGCGCCGCTGGCGCCTCCGACGACCTCGAGGTGCCCAAGCTGCTCGGAGCGGGCGAGCGCCGCCGTGGCCGCGATGGCGAACACCTGGGCGACCTCCACGTCGTCGAGGTTGGCCTCGCCGCACTCGATGGCGGTCGCGAGCCAGCGGAGGAATCCGTGGGGCTCTTCCAGGACCAGGCGCGCCTTGCTCACCCGCGCGACGCTTGCGCCTTTGCGCTCGGAAGTCCACGTCGGCGGGCGCGCAACGCGAAGCGGCGGGCTCCAGGGCCCGCCGCCTCACGTGCAACACCGTGACGACCCTCAGCCGCCGAGGCCGTTCTCGGCCGCGTTCTGCAGCGCCTCGAGGATGCCGCCGTCGACGTCCGCCAGGGTGGGGATGCCGAGGTCGGCGAGGGGCTGATCGAAGGGCGCCGGGCAGCCGGTGGCGGCGTCGCCCTGGGTCTCGAGCACGGTCTCGGTGCCGGCCTCGTCGGTCACCACCACCTGGTAGTGCTGCTGCTCCACCGCCGCGTCCCAGCACTCGGTGCCCTCGCCGATGTTGGCGCCCGCGTCGCCGCCGGTGAGGAGGGCCTCGCCACGACCGATGCCGCGGTTCCAGAACACGAGCTGCAGGTCGAGCGTCTCGGCGAGGTCGGTGTCGTGCAGCACGTTGCCGTCGATGGCCAGGTTCATGAAGTCGATGGTGTTGCCGTCGGCGTCCTCGACGTTGCCCCACAGGTGGTCCACGTCGATGGTCTCGCTGCCACCCTCGCCGTTGAAGCCGCGGAACGAGCCCACCACCAGGGTGACCATGCTGTCGCTGCCGTCGTCGTTGGGGCCACGCGCGAAGCCCGCGGCGAAGCGACCGCGCGCCTCGGCGGCGACATCGCCGCCGTTGGCCTCGGCGAAGGCGCGGCTCGCCTCGAAGTCGAGCAAGAGCACGCCGTTGCCCTGGTCCTCGACGTCGGGCGTGGGGTTCACGCCGCCCCAGATGACCGGGACCGCGGTGGCCACGTCGTCGCCCATGAGGCGCGCGAACGCGAACACGTACTGGAAGTCCTCGCCGGCGGCCTGCTCGCGGATGTACACGAGCGCCTTGTCACCCGGAAGCGGCGAGTCCTCGTTGTCGAAGGGCCCCCACAGGAACTCCTGGGTCTCCGAGTTGTAGAGGGTCGGCGGCAGGGCCACTACGGCCTCCACCGTGTCGAGGATGTTGCCGATGACGGTGTTGACGCCCACCACGTGCGGCACGGCCATGGCCGGGTACACGGCGGGGTCGCCCACCAGCGAGCCCGCGCCCGCGGCGCTCTCCGGCAGCGCGGCCGACAGGTGCTGCTTCTTGGGCACGGCGCGGCGGAAGCGCTCGAGCTGCGCCTGGTCGATGGTGGGGTCGGCGGTCTGGATGGGCGCCGAGGGCGTGCAGGCGACGGCGGCGAGGAGGAGGGCGGGTACGGCAAGCGTCTTCATGGTGTCTCCAGGTTGGCGATCGACCGTTGGACCCTGCGACCGTCCGGCACAGAAAAGGCGCGCGGCCGATCCCGCCTGACAGATGTTAGCCCGGACACATTCCCGGGCCGGGGTACGCTGAGACATGCGCCTCGCCATCGCCCTGCTCGTGCTCGCCGGCGCGGCCTGCCCACCTTTGCCGCCAGATCCCCCCCACGGGCGCGTGCGCCTGGCGGGCGACGCCCCCGCGCCGGCCGACGACCCGCCGCCGCCCCTGCCGCCCGCCACCGCCCCCGACGGCGTCGAGGTGCACGAGCTCGGCCTGGTGACCATGGCCGGCGGTCGCAGCCCCGAGATCCTCATCGACGTCGACGCCGCCGTGCGCTCCTTCACCCTGCAGGTGAGCGCCCAGCCCACCGCCCACGTGGTGGTCGACCTGGTGGAGTCGCCCGAGGGCGCACGTGTGGTCGACCCTGACACTCCGCCCGACGCGTCGCGCCAGGCGCGCCGGCTCTCGCGCGGCTTCGCGGGCCCCTTCCTGTCGGACAACCGCGTGACGCCCAAGCGCGGCGGCGGCGCCTTCGTGGTGCCGGCCACGCCCGACGTGGTGCTGACGCCCGGCACCTGGCGCGCGCGCGTGCGCCAGGGCGAGGTGAGCGCCACGGCGGACGGCCTGTTCGACGTGGCCAGCCTCGAGCGCCCCGTGCAGCTCGCCGTGCTCGTCGACACCCGACGGACGCCGACGCGCGCGCGGCTGCCGGTGGCCCTGCACTTCACCGGCGCGGCCGGCCTCAGCGCCGGCGACGACGACGCGGTGGTGAGCGCCGTGCGCGCCACGCTGCACGACGCGCTCGGCGCCGTGGCCATCGACGTGGAGGACGGCGGCGCGTTCGACGTGCCCGGCGGCGACGCGTGGCGCACGGTGGAGCTCGCGCCCGAGCTTTGCGAGGACGGCGCCCTGGCCACGCTGGCGCAGGCGCTCACGCCCACGCCGGGCGCCGTCGACCTGGTGTTCGTCGATCGGCTGCGCTGCAGCGCGCGCGGCGCCACGCTCGACGGCCTGGCCGGCCTCGCCACCGCCATCCCTGGCGACGTGCTGCGCGAGGGTGGCCCCCACGGCGCCGTGGCCATCGCGCTGGGCGTGGTCGGCGACGATCCGCCCGCGGCCGCGCACGCGGCGGTCCACGAGCTCGGCCACCTGCTCGGCCTCTTTCACACCATGGAGCTCGTGTCGGGCGCCGACCCGCCCATCTACGACGTCATCGCCGACACGCCCGACGATCCCGCCTTCACCGACAACCTGATGAGCGCCCTGCCCGGGGCGTCGACGGCGCTGAGCGACGGGCAGGCCTTCGTGCTCGCCACCAACCCGTGGCTCGCCGCCGGTGACGAGTAGGCGCTACAGCGGGATGTTGCCGTGCTTCTTCGGCGGGATCTCGTCGCGCTTGTTGCGCAGCAGCATGAGCGCCTGGCAGAGGCGCGGCCGCATGTCCTCCGGCAGGATGACCTCGTCGATGTAGCCGAGCTCCGCCGCCTTGTAGGGGTTCTGGAACTTGTCGGCGTAGTCGGCCACCAGCTCCTTCATCTTGGCGTCCTTGTCCGACGCCTTGCCGATCTCGTCGCGCTGGATGATGGCCACCGCGCCCGCCGCGCCCATGACCGCGATCTCGGCCGTGGGCAACGCCAGGTTGACGTCGGCGCGCAGGTGCTTGGGCGCCATCACGCAGTAGGCGCCGCCGTAGGCCTTGCGCAGGATGACCGTCAGCTTCGGCACCGTGGCCTCGGCGTAGGCGAACAACAGCTTGGCGCCGTGCCGGATGACGCCGCCGTACTCCTGGTTGGTGCCGGGCAAGAAGCCAGGCACGTCGACCAGCGTGAGCAGCGGGATGTTGAAGCAGTCGCAGAAGCGCACGAAGCGCGCCGCCTTGTCGGAGCCGTCGATGTCGAGGGCGCCCGCCATCACCTGCGGCTGGTTGGCGACCACGCCGATGGACTGCCCCATGAGCCGCGCGAAGCCGATGACCACGTTGCCGGCGAAGTGCGGCTGCACCTCGAAGAAGTGCCGATCGTCGACCACGGCCTTGATGACGTCGCGCACGTCGTAGGGGCGGTTCGGGTTGGCGGGGATGAGCGTCTTGAGCGCCTCGTCCTTGCGCTCGGGGTCGTCGGCGATCTTGCCCTGGGGCGGCTCCTCGGAGTTGTTGGAGGGGATGAACGAGAGCAGCTCGCGCACCACCATGATGGCGCGCGTGTCGTCGTCGACGGCGAAGTGGGCCACGCCCGACTTCTGCGAGTGCGTCATGGCGCCGCCAAGCTGCTCCATGGTCACGTCCTCGTGGGTCACCTGCTTGATGACGTCGGGGCCCGTGAGGAACATGTAGCTCGTGTCCTTCACCATGACGATGAAGTCGGTGAGCGCGGGCGAGTACACGGCGCCGCCGGCGCAGGGGCCCAGGATGACCGAGAGCTGCGGGATGACACCCGAGGCCAGCGTGTTGGCGCAGAAGATGTCGGCGTAGCCGGCCAAGGACGCCACGCCCTCTTGGATGCGCGCGCCGCCCGAGTCGTTGAGCCCGATGACGGGCGCGCCCACCTTCATGGCGGTCGCGTACAGCTTGCAGATCTTCTGCGCGGCCACCTCGCTCATGGAGCCGCCGAACACCGTGAAGTCTTGCGCGAACACGAAGACGTGCTTGCCGTCGACCTGCCCGTACCCCGTGACCATGCCGTCGCCGGGCGGGTGGTTCTTCTCCATGTGGAAGTCGAGGCAGCGGTGCGTGCGCAGCCGGTCCATCTCGACGAACGAGCCCGGATCGAGGAGCAGCTCGATGCGCTCGCGCGCCGTCAGCTTGCCCTGCTTGTGCTGCTTCTCGATGCGCTCCTTGCCGCCGCCGGCGAAGGCGGTGTCGGTGATGCGCTGGAGGCGCTCGCGCTGCGCGCCGCGCATCGCGTCCCAATCCGTCGCCCCGGGCTTCACGTCGGAACCGGCCATGCTCGAACCTCGCTCGTCGGCAACGCGCCGACGGTGGGCAGGGATATGCAGCGCGGGCGCAAAAAGGAAAGGGCTTGCGGCGCCGACCCTGGGTTGCAGGGCGCGCCCGGGCATGGCTCAACGTGATGGTGGGTGCCCCGTGAACCGCTCGCCGACGCTCCCGACCAGCCCGGTGCTCCGCGCCGGCGTGCTCATGGCCTGTCTGCTCGCACCAACGGCGCGCGCCGCGCAGTTCACCACCCTCACGATCGACGCGCCAGCGCTGGCGGCGCCGCGCTACTCCCAGGCCATCGAGGTGGTGCTGCACCTCGCGCTCACCGCCGACGGCAGCGCGGTGCCGGGGGCGGCGTGCAGCGGCACCTGCCGCGTGCAGGTGTCGGTCGGGCCCGCGGACGACCCAGGGACGTTCTTCTTCGTCTATGACCCCGCGGTCGACTCGCTCGGCGCGGCGTCGCAGCGCCTCACCTTCGTCGACGGGCGCTACGGCACGCAGAGCGCGTTCGTGGCCTCCGACGAGGGCGCGCCGTGGGTGATCCGCGCGTGCTTCCTCGGCAACGGCGTGGCGCCCGGCGCCCCGTGCGAGCCGAGCCCGGCCAGCGCGTGCGCCGACGGCGCCGTCGAGGAAGCGAACGGCGACCTGTGCCCGTCGAGCGCCACGCGCACGGTCGCGCTCTTCCCCGAGATCCCGGCGCTGTCCTTGGGCCTGGGCTTCGAGGGCCAGCTCGGCGACGAGCTCGTGGTCAGCGCCGAGGTGTCCGACACCACCGGTGACGCTGCCGAGACCGGCGACGACGTCGACGGCCCCCAGCCCACGCTCCTGGTGGGCGTGCCCGTGCAGTTCTTCTACGACGCCGACAACGACGGCCGCCCGAGCCTGAACGAGTCCATCGGCACCGCCACCACCAACGCGGCCGGCGTGGCCTCGCTGAGCTTCGTGCTCGATCCCCAGTTCGTGCTCGCGGGCAGCTACGACAACGGCGTCCACGCCGAGTTCTCCGGCGACGATCGCTACGGCGTGGGGCGCTCGGCGGCGCGCCTGGTGGTGCGGCCCGGCGACCTCGACCTCGCGCGCACCATCATCGAGGTGGAGCCCGACGAGATCCCGGCCGACAACCGCTCGATCTCGCTCATCCGCGTGCGCCTGGTGGACGAGTTCAACAACCAGCTCGACGAGACCAGCGAGCCTCACGACGTGCAGATCAGCGCCGACCTGGGCCGCCTGCTCGACGAGGTGGAGCGCGATCCCACGCAAGGCTTCTACTCCGTCGAGCTGCAGTCCACGCGCGCGCCGGGCACCGCCACCGTCACCGTCACCGTCGACGGCACCGAGGTGGGCACCGCCTCGGTGACGATGGTGGGCGAGAGCTGCCGCTGCGCCCACGGCGGGCAGGCGACGGGCGCGCAGCCATGGGCGCTGGCGTCGACGCTGGCGCTCGCATCCATGGGACTGGTCCTCCGGCGCCGGAGCCGGCCGTGACCGAGCTCGCGCGCGACGCCATGGCTGCGCTGCGGCGGGAGATCGCGGCGCTCTCGCCCAAGCAGCGCGTCGACCGCGTGCTCGAGCGCAAGGACGCCATGAAGGTGGTGCGCGCGCTGCCCGCGCAAGACCTGTTCTCCACCATCCAAGAGGTGGGGCTCGACGACTGCCTGGAGCTGCTCGAGCTGTGCTCGGCCAAGCAGGTGCAGGCGTTCCTCGACCTCGACGGCTGGCGCGGCGACCGCGTCGACCCGGTGTCGATGGCGCGCTGGCTGCACGCGCTGTTCGCCGCCAACCCCGACCGCGCCGTGGGGCAGCTGCGCGGCCTCGACCTCGAGCTGTTCACGCTGCTCGTCAAGGCCAGCTGCCAGATCTACGACCTGAGCATCGAGGAGCAGCCCGAGGCCGACGTGGGCCTGCACACGGTCACGCCCGATCAGCGCTACCTCATCGTCTACGGCGGCGTCACCGACGACGAGCGCACGCAGCTGGTGCTCAAGGAGGCCATCGAGCGCCTCATGGGTCGGGACATGTTCTTCGTCTTGCGCCTGTGCGAGGCCGCGCGCAGCGAGCTGCCGAGCCAGCTCGAGGAAGACGCCTTCCGCTGGCGCAACGGGCGCCTGGCGGACCTGGGGTTCTCGCCCAAGCACGAGGCCGTGGCGGTGCTCGCGTGGCGCGACCCCGACGCGCCCCTGCCCGACGTGGCCACCGCGCCGCTCCCTACGGCCGACGACGAGCCCGGCACCGACCTGTCGGCGTCGGTGGTGTTCCCCTGGGAGGCGCTCGAGAGCGGCACCGAGGCGTTCGCGCAGGCCGCCGCGGCGCTGCCCGAGCCCGCGCGCGCGCGCGTGCTGCACGACGTGATGATGACGGCGAACCGCGTGCACTGCGCCGAGGGCGGCGATCTCGGCGACCCGGGCTCGCTGCGCGCCACCGTGCGCGGCGTCATCGAGACCGTGGGCGTGGGCCTGTCGTACCGCGCCGCCGGCGACCCGGCGCAGCTCGGCGTGCTCCTCGGCACCAAGCCCGTGGCAGCGCTCTTCGCCGTGGGGAACTCGCTGGCGCTCAAGCTGCAGCGCGAGCTGCAAGCGCGCATCCGCGCCCGCGACTCCGGCCTCGACGACGCCGGCCTGCTGCGCCTCGACACGCCGCTGCGCGAGACCGCCGCCGGCCTGCTGCGCCCGCGCCCGCGCCTGTTCTCGGGGCTGCTCGACGCGCGCCGCGTCGACTACCGCTCACCGGCGTCGCTGGTGGAGCTGGCGGCGCTGTCGCGCGCCATCTCGGAGATCGGCTTCCGCGCCGCGCTGCTCGGCCCGCGCGGGCTCGGCGTCACCGAGGCCGCGCTGGCCGCCCGCGGCCTGGCGGATCCCGCCGACCAGCCGCGCCGCGGCCTGGTGCTCGGCGCGCTGCTGCTCGCGTCGCTGCTC
>CAZONM010000253.1:0-8824 GCA_964580865.1 uncultured Myxococcales bacterium
ACGGCCGCCTGGCGGCGCGGCGCCGTGCGCGCCAGGCGCGCGGCGTGGCGCGCCAGCCCCTCGTCGAGGCCGCGCTCGAGCGCGATGGCGTGCAGGCGCTCCACCACGGCCAGCGCCGAGGCCGGCCGAGACGCGGGGTCCTTGCGCAAGAGCTCGTCCACCAGCTCCACCAAGGCGGGGGGCAGATCCGCGCGCACGGCGTCGAGGCGCGGCGCCTCGTGCTGCCGCACGGCCTGCACTACGTCGGCGTCGGTGGGCCCGTCGAACAGGCGGCGCCCGGCCAGGCACTCCCAGAGCACGATGCCGGCCGCGAACAGGTCGGCGGCGGGGCCCACGCGCTCACTGCGCGTCTGCTCGGGCGCCATGTAGGCGTACTTGCCCTTCATCTCGCCGGCGACGGTGACCTCGGTCTTGAGCGTGGAGGCCGCCACGCCGAAGTCCGCCAGCTTCACGCAGCCGTCGGTGCCGATGAGCACGTTGCCGGGCGAGACGTCGCGGTGGACCACGCACAGCGACGAGCCGTCTGCGCTGCACGCCCGGTGCGCCGCCGCCAGCGCCTGAAAGAGCGGCACGGCCACGGCCAGCACGTGCTCCACGTCGAGGCCGCGGCCCTCGGCCTGCGCTGCTTCCAGCACCACGCCGAGGTCGGTGCCGTCGACGTGCTCGAACACCAAGAACGGCCCGTCGTCGTCGTGGCCGCGATCCAAGAGGCGCACGATGCACGGGTGATCGAGCGCCGCGTGCACGGCGCCCTCGTCGTCGAACAGGCGCAGGTAGCCGGCATCGAAGCAGAAGGGCGCACGCACGCGCTTGACCACCACGCTGGCGCCGTCGTCGGCCACGCCCTGCGCGATGATGGCCATGCCACCCTCGGCCAAGACGCCGAGCTCGCGGTAGCGCCGCGTCGGCTTGTCGGGGGCGTCGCCCATGGGAGGAGTATAGGGTCGCGCTAGTCGCCCGGACAGGCCGGCAAGGGCAGCCCCTCGCGGTCGGCGGCGTCGGCGAGCAGGGTGAGACCCGCCTCACAATCCTCGGTGCAGCGGGCGGCGTTGTTGGCGTCGTCCCAGCAGGCCCCGCCCTCGAGGTACTGGGCGACGTCCACCGGGGCGGTGCCCGTGGCCTCGTCGTAGGCTTGCTGGCACGCCACGTAGGCGCGGCACTGCTCGCTCTGGGGCGCGCCGCAGCCCAAAGCCCCCGAGACCAGCGAGATGCCGATGAATTGGCGGATCCCCATGGCGACCACCCCGCCCGGCCTCGCCGCTCGATCGCGCAGTGCGTCGAAGGGGGCGTCGGGGGGCTACGAAAAAGGGCGAGCCGTAGCTCGCCCGATTCCGTTCAGCTCAAAGAGCGAAAAAAGGTCACTCGCCCTCGCCCTCGCCCTCGGCGGTGGGGCAAGCGGCCTGGGTCAGCGCCACGCCACCGAGGATGGCGAACACCGAGAGAGCCGCGAGGAACTGGAACGCAATCTTCTTCATGGACCGACTCCTAAAAGGCCAAGTGGCCAACCAAACGATGCAGATGCACAACCCCAGGCCACCCGGCCGGGTGCGCCGACCCTATGCCACATCGCGCCAAAAAAGAAAGAAACTTCCAACCGCGCCTCCTGGTAGAGATCGCCTGGGTCGGCCTCGTGGTCAGGGGGTATGCCGGTGACGGGGAAGCCCGCGGAGCACGCCATGGTGCTCGATGATGTCGTGGTGAAGCGTCTGCGCGACCTGCGCGCGCAGGTGCAGCGGCCCGGCGAGGACATGCTCGGCGATCTGGTGGCGCTCTTCGAGCGCGACAGCGCCGCTCGCCTGGAGGCGCTCCGAGCGGCCACGCATGCCAACGCACGTCGACAAGCGGCACATGCGCTCAAGGGCTCGGCGGCCAACCTGGGCGCCGCCCACGTGGCCGCGCTGGCGCTGGACATCGAGCGCAACCCCGCGGCCGCCCCGGACGTCGACGGCCTGGAGACCGCGGTCCGCCGAGCCATCGCCGCGCTGCGGGAGCGCCTCGCGTGACCGGGGGCAGCGGCGCTGCGGAGGTCCGGGCCCCGTGCGTTCGGGCGCACAGGGAAGAGGGCCCGCGCCGCCCAACCTGCTAGATCCATCGGCATGCGCGGTGACGAGGACCGAACCGGGCGATTGAGCGAGCGCGAGCGCGCGGTGCTGCAGGCGCTGATCGACGCGCACATCGCCACCACGGAGCCGGTGGCGAGCAAGGCCATCGCCGAGATGACCGAGCTCGGCGTGTCGCCGCAGACGGTGCGCAACGTGCTGGCGGCGCTGCACGAGCGCGGGCTCATCGACCAGCCGCACACGTCGGCGGGGCGCGTGCCCACCGATCGCGGCCTGCGCTACTACGTGGACTCGCTGTTGCGCTGGCAGGCGCCCACGGGCGCCGAGCAGGCGGAGATCGAGGCCCGCATCGTCGACGGCGGCGTGGACGGCGCGCTGCGCGAGGCGAGCCGCGTGCTCACGCGCTTGGCGCGCCACACCACCATCGTGGTGCAGGCGCGGTCCGCGGCCGAGCGCATCCGCCATGTGGAGCTCTTGCGCCTCCGCGACGACGCCGTGCTCCTGATCGCCGTCTCCGAGGAGGGCCGCGTGCAGAACCGGCTCTTGCAGTGGCGCGGCACCGGCATCGAGCGCGCGCCCGACGAGCGCACGCTCGAGCGCACGAGCCAGCGCCTGGACTCGCTCTTGGCGGGCCGCACCTTCGCCGAGGGGCGCGCCGCGCTCGTGGCCGAGGCGGGCAGCCACCGCGCCGAGCTCGATCGGCTGGAGCGCAGCCTGCTCGCGCTGTCGGCCGACGGGCTGCACGCCGCCGCGGCGCCGCAGGTGTTGGTGGAGGGCACGGGGCATCTCCTCGAGGACGCCGCCGACCTGGCGCGCACGCGCGAGCTGTTGCACCTGCTCGAGGAGGCCGAGCGCACCTCGGAGCTGTTGGAGCGCGCCGACGCCGCGCCGGGCATCCGCATCTTCATCGGCGACGAGAACCCGGCGGCGCTCGCCGAGCGCGGCGTGGTGGTGGCGCCCCTCGGCGCCGGCGGCGCCCTCGGCACCCTCGGCGTCATCGGCCCGCGCCACCTCGACTACGCGCGCGTGGTGCCGCTGGTGGACCTCACGGCCCAGGTGGTGGCCAAGGTACTAGAACGCCGAACAGGTTGACTCCCGACGCCCGGCGCTGTCCTCGTGACCGATGGCTGCGCCGCGTCCTCGCCAGGTAGCGCTGCTACCTGGCTGCGGGGCTCCTTGCCCTCGGCCACGAGGACAGCGCCGCGCTCGGTCCGTCAACCTGATGGGCGTTCTAGGGGCGCCCGGGCGGCGGCGGCTGACGCGCCCCCTGGTTGCGACCTGGGGGTTTTGGGCATAGTCGGGTGGGACGTCCAGCGTGACGAGGATGGGCATGAGCGAAACGAAGGAGAGCGCGGCGGATCGAGCCATCCGCGAGGCGCTCGAGAGTGTCGAGCGGATCGAGCGCGAGTCGCGCTCCGCGCCAGCGCTTGCCGACGCGCCGCCGCCTGCCGACCCCGAGCAGGTGGAGATCCTCGACGACGCCGCGCCCGCCGAGGCGCCCAAGAAGAAGAGCGCCAGCGACCTGATGCTCGAGAGCGTGCTCAAGGCCAAGGGCGAGCTGCAAGAGGTGCTGGCGCAGACGCAGAAGGAGGCGAAGGACATGTTCGACCGCCTCGCGCGCGTCTCGGCCGACTTCGACAACTTCAAGAAGCGGCAGACCAAAGAGAAGGCCGAGGCCATCAAGTTCGCCAACGAGAGCGTGATCAAGGAGCTGCTCCCCGTCCTCGACAACCTGCAGCGCGCGTTGACCGCGGCCGGCGCCGACGGCGGGTCGCTGCTCGACGGCGTCAAGCTCGTCGCCAAGCAGATGGAGGACGTGCTCGGCAAGTTCGGCGTCGTCGGCTTCGACGCGCTCGGGCAGCCCTTCGATCCCGCGCGGCACGAGGCGATCGGCTCCCGGCCCGACGCCGACACCTTGGCGCAGCACGTGTGCGAGGAGTACCAGCGCGGCTACATGCTGCACGACCGCTTGTTGCGGCCGGCGCTCGTGGTCGTCTCCATGGGACCTCCGGCGGAGAACTGAACCGTGGGCAAGATCATCGGCATCGACCTCGGCACCACCAATTCCTGCGTCTCCTTCATGGAGGGCAGCGAGCCGGTGGTGATCCCCAATTCCGAAGGCGCGCGCACCACGCCGTCCGTCGTCGCCATCACCGAGGGCGGCGAACGGTTGGTGGGTCAGATCGCCAAGCGCCAGGCCATCACCAACCCCGAGCACACCATCGTCAGCGTCAAGCGGCTCATCGGCCGCAAGTTCGAGACGCCCGAGGTCGAGCGCGCCAAGAAGAGCGCCTCGTACAAGGTGGTGCGGCACGACAACGGCGACTCGTGGGTCGAGGTGCGCGGCAAGGCCATGAGCCCGCAGGAGATCTCGGCCATCATCTTGTCGAAGATGAAGCAGACGGCCGAGGACTACCTCGGCGAAGAGGTCACCGAGGCGGTCATCACCGTCCCCGCGTACTTCAACGACTCGCAGCGCCAGGCCACCAAGGACGCCGGGCGTATCGCCGGCCTCGACGTCAAGCGCATCATCAACGAGCCCACGGCGGCGGCGCTGGCCTACGGCCTCGACAAGAAGCAGAAGGGCAAGGGCGGCATCGTCGCGGTGTACGACCTCGGCGGCGGCACGTTCGATATCTCGATCCTCGAGCTGAACGAGGGCGTCTTCGAGGTCAAGGCCACCAACGGCGACACCTACCTCGGCGGCGAAGACTTCGATCAGCGCGTGATCAACTTCCTGGCCGACGAGTTCGCCAAGAACAACAACGGCAAGGACCTTCGACAAGACAAGATGGCCTTGCAGCGCTTGCGCGAGGCGGCGGAGAAGGCCAAGCACGAGCTGTCGTCGTCGCAAGAGACCGACATCAACCTGCCGTTCATCACCGCCGATCAGAGCGGGCCCAAGCACCTCACGTACACGCTGACGCGCGGCAAGCTCGAGGAGCTCACCGACGAGCTGGTGCAGCGCTCGCTCACGCCGTGCGCGCAGTGCCTGAAGGACGCGGGCGTCAAGAAGGAAGACATCGGCGAGGTGCTCTTGGTGGGCGGCATGACGCGCATGCCGCTCGTGCAGAGGGCCGTGAAGGAGTTCTTCGGCAAAGAGACCAACAAGGAGATCAACCCCGACGAGGTCGTCGCCATCGGCGCCGGCGTGCAGGGCGGCGTGCTCACCGGCCAGGTGAAGAACGTGCTGTTGCTCGATGTCACGCCGCTCACGCTCGGCGTGGAGACGGCGGGCGGCGTGGCCACGGGCATCATCGGGCGCAACACCACCATCCCCACCAAGAAGTCGATGGTGTTCTCCACGGCCACCGACAACCAGCCCATGGTGAGCGTGCACATCATCCAGGGCGAGCGCCCCATGGCGGAGGACAACAAGACGCTGGCGCGCTTCGAGCTCGTGGGCATCCCGCCGGCGCCGCGCGGCGTGCCGCAGATCGAGGTCACTTTTGACATCGACGCCAACGGCATCGTGCACGTCACCGCCAAGGATCTCGGCACCGGCAAGCAGCAGAGCGTGCGCATTACGTCGTCGTCGGGCCTGACCGAGGCCGAGATTCAGCGCATGGTCGACGAGGCCGAGAGCGCCAAGGACAGCGACAAGAGCAAGCGCGAGCTGGCCGACGTGCGCGGCAACGCCGAGGGCCTCATCTACACGGCCGAGAAGTCGCTCGAGGAGTACGGCCACGTGCTCTCGGATCAAGACCGCGACGACATCCAGGCCTACCTGGCCGAGCTCAAGGGCGTGATGGAGGGCAGCGACGTCGAGGCGATGCGCGAGTCCATCAAGAAGCTCGAGGCGGCCAGCCACCGCATGGCCGAGGCCATGTACGCCGAGGCCGCCGAGTCCATGGGCGGCGAGGGCGAGAGCAACGCCTGAGGGCGTCGGGGGCCCGGCCTGCGCCAGGCGCTAGGTTGACGGCGTGCGCACGAACGAGAACGTGACCGGCGCCTTCACCACGGCGCCGTCGACCTCGAGCAACGGATAGGCGAGGAAGTTGATGGGGCCCGACGCCGGCAGCGGGTCCACCAGGAGGTCGCGCCCGCGCGACAGCTCCAGGCGGTTGGCCGGGTGGTGGCCGAAGAAGTACGTCGACAGCGGCGTGTATTTGTCGGCCTCGCTGATGTCGATGGGCCACCACTTGCCCTCGGCGTAGAACTCGACCCAGCAGTGGTAGCCGTCGATGCCGCCGGCGTCGCGGTCCGACGGGATGCTGGCGCCGATGGCGAAGCGCGCCGGGATGTCGACGGCGCGGGCCAGCGCGATGAAGTACGAGTGATAGTCGGTGCAGTTGCCGCTCTTGGCGCCGCACGCGCGCACGGCGTCACCCTGACCGAAGCCGTCGCCGAACTTCATGTACTTCATCTGATCGATGACGTGGTCGTAGAGCGCGCGCGCCTTCACCAAGGGCTGGTCCTTGCCCGCGGTCACCTCGGCGGCGGTCTGCCGGAACTTGTCGGTGATGGGCACGCGCGCCTCGGGCTCGAGGTAGTGCCGATCGGGGGCAGGCGAGGCGTAGGCCGCCTTCTCCTTGCGGTGCACGCGGTAGCGCAGGTCGAACGTGCGCCCGCTGTCGGCGGCGGTGAGGCTGAGCACCAGCACCTCGTTGCCGTGGCGCGTGTCGGTCACGCGCGCCTGGGTGCCCGGGGCGTCCACGGCGGCGATCGTGACGGTCTGAAAGGCGTCGCTCTGCGGCACCGGCAGCCACATACGCGCGGCGCCCTGGAGCTCGGGGAGCGTGCCTTGGTAGCGGAACTCGAAGTCATCCTCGCCGCGCTTGACGCCGAAGTGGACGTCCTTGGCTTGGTCCACGGCGATGCGGCGCCAGGTCTTGTCGCCCTTGTCCTGCTCCCACGCGTAGAAGGGCTTGCCGTTGAGCTTGTGCACCGTGGTCTCGGTGACGCTCATGGCGCCGGGATCGCCCTGCAAGAAGAAGTCGACGTCGTAGACGTCGCCGGTGACGTCGACCAGGTCGACGCAGGCGAAGTGGCGCTTGGGCCCCAGGTTCGAGAGGTACTCGGTGTGCACCCGCACGAGCTTGAGGTCGAGCTGGTGCTCGGGGCCCGGCGCGGCGCCTTCCTTGGCGGCGGGCTCGCGGTACGCGAGCTGGAAGTAGCCGTCGCCGCGCTTCACCTGCTCGGCGATGTGGCGCTCGATGCCGGCCTGGATGTCGGCGGTGACGACGGTGTCGGGGTCGCCGGCCGGCATGGGCGCGTTGGTGGTGGGCGCGGGAGAAACGACGGAAGGGACGGGCGCGCGCTGCGCGTCCGTCCCTTCCTGCTTGGTGCAGCTCGCCGTCAGCGCGAGCGCACCGAGGAACACGCTCCCGTGGGCTCGGACTCGACGGCGGTGCACCGAGGAGGAGTGGTGAGCCACGGGCGTGTCCTCTGGCCCGCCGTCTCAGGGGGTGGCAGGCGCGGGGGTGGCGGCGGCGTCGCCCGTGGCGGGCGCGTCGGCCGGCGGGGTCGAGGCCGGGTGCTCGCTGCTGGCCGGGTGCTCGCTCGTCGGGTGCTCGGTGGCCGCCTTCTTCTCGGAGGTGCCACAGGCCGCGAGGGCGAGGGCGAAAGCAGCGCTCAGGATCAGGGTGGAGACCAGCTTCATCTCGTGCTCTCTTTGTTCGGGTGCATGTGCACCGGGTAGATTCCTCGTTCGCGTCGGGCCTGCGACCCAACGGCTCGCGTGCTAGCAGGGCGCCGCCGGCGGTGTCAACGTCCACCGCCCGCCTCGACGACGTGCGGGCGCCCGTCCCGTCGGGCTTCCGCGGGTCATGGACTGGCGCACAGGGGCGCTTGCGATCGAAACTCGCCCCACATGACCCGCGAGCCCCGTGACTCGGCGGTCGATTTGCCTCTGCTGGCGAGCGCCCACGCGCTCGAGGTGGTGCAGGGCTACGCCTTGGTGCGCCTGCTGGCTGAAGGCACCATGGCGCGCGTGTACGAGTGCTCATCGGAGCGCCTCGGCGCCGTCGTCGTCGTCAAGGTGGTGCAGCCCGCGATGGCGAGCGACCGCGCGGTGAAGGAGCGCGTGCTGCGCGAGAACCGCCTGGTGGCGGGGCTGCGCAACCACCCCAACGTCGTGCGCGTGCTGGACGTGGGAGAGGCCGGGGCCGGGCCCTACGTGGTGCAGGAGCGCGTGGAGGGTGAGACGCTGCGCGCACGACTGGTGCGCGCCGGCCGCCTGGGCGTGCTCGAGGCGCTCACGGCGGTGCGGGACGCCGCCAAGGGCCTCGACGCCGCCGCCACCATCGGCGTCGTGCACCGCGACGTGAAGCCGTCGAACCTGTTCGTGGACAACGACGGCGTCGTGCGCGTGGCCGACTTCGGCTTCGCGCCGCCGCTGTCGCTGGTGGGCGGGCCCGCGGGCGTGTTCGGCACGCCGGCGTTCCTGGCGCCGGAGCTGCTCCGCGGCGCACCGCCCGACGTGCGCACCGACGTCTATGCGCTCGGCGCCACGCTGTGGCAGCTCTTGACCGCGCGGCCGTTGTTCGAGGGCACCAGCGCCGACGTGCTGGCCGCGCACAGCAGGAAGCCCATCCCGTCCATCGCCACGGAGGTGCCCGACGCCGGCATCGTCGTCGTCGACATCCTGTATCGCTTCCTGCAGAAGGAGCCGGCGCGGCGGCCGCAGTCGTGGGCCGAGACCATCGCCATCCTCGACGCGGGCGTCGAGCGCACGCGCCGCGGGGCCACCGGCGCGCCTGCGGGCGCCGGGCCCTCGGCGTCCGAGCCGCAATGGCCCACGCGAGCCTCCGGCGCGGCGATGG
>CAZONM010000254.1:0-3363 GCA_964580865.1 uncultured Myxococcales bacterium
GTGCAGCGCATGCGCCCTGGCATGCGGGGCACGCCTGCTCCTCCAGCGCTTGCGCCACCACCAGGCGCAGCACGTCGGCGAGGGCGCACGCGGAGACGCCGGCCTCGAGCACCACGGCCACGGCGTCGGCCGCGCTCGCCGCCGCCACCGTGGCCGTGACGTGCGCGCCGCCGCGCACCAGGCGCACCAGCTCCTTGAGCGCGGCGGGCGCCGCGTCGTCGACGAAGATGAGCTCGCTGTCGGCGCCGTGCAGGGTGGCGGCGGCGTGCGCGTGTCGACCGTCGTCGTCCCTGGCGCCCACCTGGAGCTGCGTGACGCCGTGCAGGGGCAGCTCGCTCAGGCGCTCCACCATGCCCACCGACACGGAGCGCTCGGTCACGCTGCGCGCCAGCGCGCGCAGCGTGGTGGAGCGGCCGCCGCCCACGGGGGACGCGACCAGCACCAGGCCGTGCCGCTCGCGGTAGGCCGCCTCGACGGCGCCGCGCACGTCGTCAGGGAGGTCGAGGCCGGCGAGGGAGGGCGGCTCCAGGCGCGGGTCGATCACGCGGATCGCGGCCACGTCGCCGAAGGCGGCGCCCACGAACGCGATGCGAAAGAACACCACCACGTTGCCGCCGAGGCGCAGCGCGATGCGGCCGGTGACGTCCTTGGCGCCCATGGCGGCCATGGCGCGCAACCGCGCCGCCACGGCGTCCTTCAGGCGGCGCGGCGGCTTCATGACCTCGTGGAGCACGCCGTCGATGCGGTAGCGGACGCGGTAGTCCTTCTCATAGGGCTCGAGGTGGATGTCGGACGCGCGCTTCTTCACGGCGTCGACCAAGATCAGGTTCACCAGCCTGACGATGGGGCTGTCGTCGGCCGCGCCCGCGAGGTCGGTGATGGCGAGCGGCGTGTCCGCACCGTCGGCCAGCTCGTCGAGGTGCTCAAGGTCCGCCAGGTCGTCGAGCACGTGGGCGAGCGGATCGAGGTACAGGCGATCGAGCGCGGCCGAGATGGTGGCGCGCGTCGCGGGCACGGGCGCCACCTCCAAGCCCGAGCTGGCGCGCAGCTTGGCGAGGGCGCGCTCGTCGTTGGGGTCCTCCATGGCCACCACCAGCGTCGTCGACGACGACGAGAGGGGCACGGCGGCGGCGCCGCGCGCCACGGACATGGGCACCAGCGCCAACGTGCGCGCGTCGGGCTCGATGACGGTGTGTGCCGGCAGCTCCGACGGGATGGCCGTGGACGTGAGCTGATCGACGCCGTCGCCACCGTCGACCTTGGCGCCGCCGAGCGCCGCGCGCACGCGATCGAACATGCCCATGGGCTCTCACGGTAGCGCCGCGCGACCGGGTCCCGCGAGCGCGCGGGCTGGGCGTCTCTCCCCGAGGCGGTGACGGCGCCGGGGGCGACCGCGCGTGCTGCCCCCGGCGCCGCTATGACGTGACCGGACGATGCGGTAGCGAGCGCCCATGCACACCCTCGCGCTCCTCGCCGCCGCCGCGCTCTCGTTGCCCACCGCCGCCGTGTCGACGAGCCTAGCGCCCGCGCCGCCCGACGAGCCCGCGCCCGCCTTGCGCCTGCCCGCCGACGTGCGGCCGCTGTCGGGGGTGCTTGCCTTCGACATCGACCCCGCCGCCACGACGTTCACGGGTCGCGCCGTGTGGCGCGTGCACCTGCCGCGCGCGCAGCGCACCCTCTGGCTGCACGGCCGCGGGCTCTCGGACGTCACGGCGTCGGTGGGCGGACAGCCCGGCACGTGGACCCAGGTCGACGACGACGGCTTGGCCAAGGTGGCGCTGGCGCGCCCCGCCGGCCCCGGCGACGTCGACGTGGTGTTCACCTGGCGTGCGCCGCTCAAGGACGACCTCGAGGGCGTGTACAAGGTCGAGTTCGCCGGCGCGCCCTACGTGTTCACGCAGTTCGAGGCCATCGACGTGCGCGAGGCGATGCCGTGCTTCGACGAGCCCGCCGTCAAGGCGCCGCTCACCGTGAGCATCACCACGCCGTCGCCGAACATCGCCGTGGGCAACGCGCCCCTCGAGCGGCGCACGCCGGCGTCGGGCGGCGCCACCTTCGAGTTCCGCGTCACGCAGCCGCTGCCCATGTACCTGCTGGCGTTCGCCGTGGGGCCCCTCGACGTCGTCGACGGTCCCGTGCTGCCGAAGAACGCGCTGCGCGATCGCGCGCTGCCCATGCGCGGCGTCGCTCCGCGCGGCCACGGCGCCAAGCTCACCGCCTCGCTCGCAACGTCGGCGCGCGTGCTCACGTGGCTCGAGCAGTGGTTCGGCGTCGCGTACCCCTACGACAAGCTCGACATCGTGGCGGTGCCCGACTTCGGCGCGGGCGCCATGGAGAACGCGGGCCTCGTCACCTTCCGCGACAGCTACCTCTACGTCGACGACCGCTCGCCCATCGGGCAGCAGAAGGGCAACGCCTACGTCATCGCGCACGAATTCGCGCACCAGTGGTTCGGCAACCTCGTCACCATGGCGTGGTGGGACGACCTGTGGCTCAACGAGGCCTTCGCCTCGTGGATGGAGAACCTGGCGGTGCACGCCGTGCGCCCCGACTTCAACGCGCAGACGGAGGCGCGCGCGGGCACCGACTGGGTGAGCGGCGAGGACAGCCTGGTGAGCGCGCGGCAGATCCGCCAGCCCGTGCTCAGCAAGAGCGACATCATCAACGCCTTCGACGGCATCACCTACACCAAGGGCGCCGCCGTCATCGGCATGTTCGAGCACTGGCTCGGCGCCACGACCTTCCAGCAGGGCGTGCGCGCGTACCTGGCCGAGCACCGCCATGGCAACGCCACGGCCGCCGACCTCTTGGGGGCGCTGTCGCGCAACGCCAAGCGCGACGTCGCCACGCCCTTCGCCACCTTCCTCGACCAGCCGGGCATCCCCTACGTGGAGGCGGCCGTCGACTGCACGAGCGCCCCCGTCCTCGACGTCAAGGTCACGCGTTTCTTGCCGGTCGGCAGCAAGGGCGAGCGCGGCAAGCGCTGGGGCCTGCCGCTGTGCGCGCGCGTCCTCGGCGCCGACGGCACGTGGCGCGAGACGTGCGCGCTCGTCGACGGGAGCGCGGCCAAGGTGCCGTTGCCGGGCGCGGGCTGCCCGAAGGCCGTGCACCCCAACGCCGACGGCGTGGGTTACTACCGCTGGTCGTTGCCGGCGAGCCAGCTCACGGCGCTGTCGCGCGCGCAGAAGAGCCTCACGCCCGGCGAGCGCATCTCGCTCAAGAACGCCGTCGACGCGGGTTTCGGCGCGGGCACGCTCTCGTTCGCGGACGCGCTCCTCGCCGCCGAGCCTCTGGCGCAGGACGCCGAGCCGAGCGTGGCGGGCGCGCCCGCCGGGTCCCTGTGGCTGGCCCACGATCACCTCG
>CAZONM010000254.1:3463-8805 GCA_964580865.1 uncultured Myxococcales bacterium
GGGCCCGGCCATCGCCGCCGCGGTCAAGGTGGGCGGCGCGCCGGTGTTCGACGCGCTGGTGGAGCGCCTCGGCACCGAGACCGACAGCACCATGCGCGGCTACCTGCTGCGCGCCCTCGGCGGCGTCGACGATGAGGCGCTGGCCGCGCGCGCGCGCGCGTTGGCGCTCGACCCGCGCCTCAAGACCAACGAGGTGTTCGCGCCGCTGTGGCCCCAGGCCGACGACGTGCGCACGCGCGACGCCACCTGGGCGTGGGTGCGGGAGCATGTCGATCAGCTCACGGCGCGGCTGCCCGAGAGCCACGGCTCCGCGCTGCCCTTCCTGGGCGCGAGCTGGTGCACCGAGGAGCGCGCCGTCGAGGTGGAGGCGTTCTTCGCGCCGCGCGTGCCCAAGGTGCCGGGCATGGAGCGCTCGCTGGCGCAGGCCGTGGAGTCGATCCGCCTGTGCGCGGCCAAGGCCGCCGTGCACCGCGCGTCGGCGCGCGCCGTGTTCCGCTGACCGGCGACGGGCGCGGGCCGCTTGGGGGCCCACGGCGCGCGCTGTCACCGCTCGCCGCGCGGCACCGCCACCGGCGATCCCGACGACGCGGGCCCGGGCGCATGGTCGGCGAACACGTCGGCCCACTTCACGCGCGCCGTGAGCTGCATGAGCACGAAGAGCGTGGCGGTGGCGCCCACGGCCACCGACAGGCCCGTCTGCCCCTCGACGAAGAAGGCGCAGGAGAAGAGCACCAGGAAGGTCACCTGCGCCGCCGCCGCCTGCAGCCACGCCGCGCGCTGGCCCATGACCACGCGCAGGTAGCTGACCAACAGCGCCACGCTGACCACCGCCGCGATGCCGAAGGCGGCGAAGATGTCGACCACGTCGACGAGGTAGGCGAGCAAGAGGTGGAAGGCGAAGAACGCCGCGGCCAAGAAGAAGTAGTTCATGGGGTGCAGGCTGCGCTGCTTGACGACGCCGATGATCACCATGACCGTGAAGAAGAACAGCAAGCTCACGGGCGCGAAGAACGAGATGCGCGCCGCCACCGGGCCCGGGTTCAAGCGGCTCGGCAGCTCCACGGCGATGTGCTGGCCCGTGACCAGGTTCTGAAACGACCACGTCAGCGTGTTGCCCGCGCGCGTCGAGGGCGAGATCGAGCCCGTGGGGAAGTCGATGTCGGCCACGTTGGTGGCGAGGGTGAGCGAGAAGTCACGCACCTGCGAGACGCCCTCGCCGAACCAGTAGCTCCAGGTGCCGATGCCGCGTGAGCGATAGGCCACGTCGACGTCGACCTGCTGGCCGGGCTCGAGGGGCACGCGCACCAGCGCGCCGCGCGACAGGTCGGTGACCGCGGGCGCCTCCTTGCCGCCCACGCGGAACACGAAGCCGTCGTACACGCCCTGCGCCGACGGGAACGAGAACGCGATCTCGGCGTCGCCGCGCTCGGCGCTGTCGTTGACGAAGCGGTAGTGGCCCTCGAAGCCCACGCCGTAGGTGGGGAACCACAACAGGCCCTTGCGCCGGTGCTCGAGGTCGAGCGCCGCGCGCACCTCGCTCGCCACCAGCGCGATGGGCAGGCGCTCGCGCTCGCGCCGCACGGTCTCGTTGTGCGTGCCCACCTGCTTGCCGTCCTTGAAGTCGGGAATGGCCCGCACCACGTCGTGCGTTACCAGGGCCGCCGTGGGCGCCCGCTGCAGGTGCTCGCCGCCCCACAGCTGCTCCACCTCGGCGCGCAGGCTGCCGTCGGCCTCCCCGCTGCGCGCGGTGACGGTGGAGCCGAGGATCATCCACGCGATGGTGGTGCAGAAGAAGATGAAGCCGATGGCGATGAGCCGGAGGGTGGTCACGACGGTGCTCCTTGGGTCCTGGTAGGCGCAACGGTGCCGAAGCAAGGCCCGGGCCGACGGCGCCGGCCGCGCGCGCGCGGCGCACCTCGGCGTCAGCGGCGGAAGTGTGGCCCGGTGGACGCACCGATCCGTGTCGGAGCGGACGCGCCCTACAGCCCCGCGATGGCGGCGCGCAGCGCGTGGGGCGCGAAGGGCTTGGCCAGCACGGCGTCGCCGAGGTGCATGGCGCGCTCGCGCTCGGCCACGGCCGAGACGTAGAGCACGCGGAGCTGCGGCGCCACGGCGCGCGCGCGCTCCACGAGCTGTGGGCCCGTCATGCCGGGCATCGACACGTCGGTCACGAGCACCGTGGTGTCGCGCAGCTCCTCGAGCATACGCAGCGCGTCGTCGCCGCTGCTGGCAACGCGCACCGTGTGCCCGTCGCCCTCGAGCACGCGCTGGATGAGGCGGCGCACCAGCTCGTCGTCGTCGACCACCAGCACGGTGCGCGGGGCCGCGCGCTCGGTCGGCGTTGCGGTCGCCGCGCCCTGCGGTGGCGGCGGGAAGGTCACGCGCATGGTGGTGCCCGCGCCGATCGCCGAGCGCACGTCGATGGTGGCGTGAAGCTGCGTGGCGATGGCGCGCACCGTGGCCAGGCCGAGCCCCGTGCCCGTGGCCTTGGTGGTGAAGAACGGGTCGAAGATGCGCTGCACGGTCTCGGGCGCCATGCCCACGCCGTCGTCGCTGACGGAGAGGCGCGCGCGGCCGTCGACCACATCGGTGACGACGGTGATGGTGCCGCCGTGCTCGAGCGCGTCGCGCGCGTTCAACACGAGGTTCATCACGATCTGCTCGAGCTGCGACGGCGCCGCGTGCACGAGCGGCGCCGGGGCACCGTGCTCGACCGTGAGCGCCGCGCGCTCGCCGAGGAGGCGGCCGACCATCACGCTCACGCGCCCGACGGCGTCGTGCAGGTCGAGCGTCTGCGGCTCCACGGGCTCGTGGCGCGCGAAGGCGAGCAGCGTCTGGATGAGCACGCCGCCGCGGTCGCATACCAGCCGAATCTCTTCGAGGAGCTGGCGCTCGCGCGCGTCGGCCGACTCGAACAGCACGTCGGCGTCCACGCGCACCACCGAGAGCATGTTGTTGAAGTCGTGGGCCACGCCGCTGGCCAGTCGGCCCACCAGCTCGAGCCGCTCGCGCTCGGCGCGCGCGCGCTCTTCCTCGACGAGGCTCGCGCGCCGCCGGCGCTCCACGCGCTCACGATGCGCCGCGGCCCACAACAAGCACGGCGACGCGACCAGATGCAGCACCACCAGCGGCACAGCCCGCGCGGGCTCGCGCAGCTCGGTGCGTAGGGCCAACAGCGCCACGAGCGCGGCGAAGATGGCGGCCGCCACGGCGGCGGCATGTGCGAGGCGCAAGAAGAACGTGGCGAACACCACGCCAAGCAACATGAACGCGGGCGCCACCATGTCGCCCGGGTTCGCCCACAGGGCCGCCGCGGCGGCGAACGTCGGCGCCGCGGCCAAGAGCGCGCCGCCCGCGCGCCAGCGCGGCCCGCGCGCGAGCACGTAGGCCAGCGCCATCACCACCACGCCGATCCCCTGCATGGTGGCCTGCCACGAGAACGCCGGGATGAGCACGAGCTCGACGGCGATGGCGCCGAGCCCGAGCACCACGAAGCACAGCGACACGCCCGCCAAGAGGCGCGCCGTGTGCCGGTCGCCAGCGTCGTCGATGCCGCGGGGCTCGAGGAGCCGCGCGCCCAAGCTCCACCC
Source organism: uncultured Myxococcales bacterium (assembly GCA_964580865.1). Taxonomy (GTDB): domain Bacteria; phylum Myxococcota; class UBA727; order UBA727; family VGSZ01; genus JACOUT01. Next base: position 7,054 of record CAZONM010000254.1, read on the forward strand.
AGGTCCAGCCACGCCCCATGGTGAGGAAAAGGCGCGCGCGAGGCAAGGGCGGGCCTTCCCTTCCGTTGGTGGTGGACTACCGTCCGCGCCATGACGCACCACGCGGTGATCTTGGGCGGCGGCATGGTCGGCTCCGCCATGGCAATGGACCTCGCGCGCGAACCGAGCATCCGCGTCACCGTCGTCGACGCGCGCGACGCCGCGCTGGCGCGGGTGCGCGACAAGCACGGCGTGGCCGTGCGTCGCTCCGACCTGGGCGATCCGAGCGCCGTCACCGCCGCCATCGCCGACGCCGACATCGTGCTCGGCGCCCTGTCGTCGGTCATCGGCCTGCAGACCCTGCGCGCCGTCATCGAGGCCAAGAAGCCCTACGTCGACATCTCGTTCATGGCCGACGACGCCCTGCAGTACGACGCGCTGGCGAAGGAGCGCGGCGTCACCGCCGTGGTCGACTGCGGCGTGGCGCCGGGCATGTCGAACCTCTTGGCCGGCTACGCCGCGCACGTGCTCGCGCCCTGCGAGCACATCGACATCATGGTGGGCGGCCTGCCCGCCGAGCGGCGTTGGCCCTACGAGTACAAGGCCGGCTTCGCGCCCCACGACGTCATCGAGGAGTACGTGCGCCCGTCCCGCGTCATCGAGGGCGGTAAGCTCGTGGTGAAAGAGGCGCTCTCCGAGCCCGAGCTCGTCGACTTCCCCGGCCTCGGCACCCTCGAAGCCTTCAACACCGACGGCCTGCGCAGCCTGGCGTACACGCTCAAGGTGCCGCACATGCGCGAGCGCACGCTGCGCTACCCCGGGCACATCGAGCTCATGCGCGTCTTGCGCGAGACCGGCTTCTTCCAAAAAGAGCCCATCACCGTGCAGGGCGCCACCGTGCGGCCGCTCGACGTCACCGCCGCGCTCTTGTTCCCCAAGTGGACGTTCGACGAGGGCGAGGCCGACCTCACCGTCATGCGCGTGGAGGCCACGGGCACCCAGGAGGGCAAGCGCGTGCAGCTGCGCTGGGATCTGTTCGATCGCTACGACCCGGCTACCGGCTACCGCTCGATGTCGCGCACCACGGCGTTCCCCGCCACCATCGTCGCGCGGCGCGTGCTGGCCGGCCGCATCACCGCCAAGGGCGTCTTGCCCCCCGAGAAGCTCGCCGCCGTTCCTGGCCTGGTCGACGACGTGCTGGCCGCGCTCGGTGAGCGCGGCGTGCGCTACCACGCGTCGCGCCGCGAGCTCGCGCTTGGAGCGCGCCCGTGAGCCTGCACCTGTGGCTGCGCGCCGAGAGCAAGCCCGGCGAGGAGCGCGCGCCCGTGACGCCCGCCGGCGTGCGGCGGCTCGTCGACGCGGGCGTGCAGGTGACGGTGGAGGCGAGCCCCACGCGCGTGTTCGGGGACGAGGAGTACGCGGCCGCCGGCGCCACCATGGCGCAGACCGGCGCGTGGCAGGCTGCGCCCGCCGACGCGGTCATCCTCGGCATCAAGGAGCTGCCCGTCGCCGACCTGCCGCTCGTGCATCGCCACGTGTACTTCGCGCACGCGTTCAAGGAGCAGAAGGGCTGGGCTGACATCCTGCGCCGCTTTCAGGTGGGCGGCGGTGTCTTGCTCGATCTCGAGTACCTCAAGCGCGACGACGGCCGGCGCGTGGCGGCGTTCGGCTACTGGGCCGGCTACGTGGGCGCCGCCGTGGGCGTGCTCGCCCTCGCGCACCTGCGCACGGGCAGCGCCGCGCCCCTGGCGGCCGTGCGCCCGTGGCCGGGGC
>CAZONM010000255.1:0-8804 GCA_964580865.1 uncultured Myxococcales bacterium
CCCGGGCGAGCTCGCGCGCCGCTTCGACCTGGCGCTGCGCCTTGGCGCCGGCGACCCGGGCACCGTGGCGCGGACGGTGGCCGCGTTCGAGCGCCACGTGAGCGCCATGGCGACGCCGGTGTTGGTGACCTTGGCCGCGCTCCTGCCCACGCGGCGCGCGCGCGCACCCATTCGCGTGTTCTGGCCGAAGTCGAAGGTGTCGGTGGGCGCGGCCGCCGACGATCGGCGCGCGCCCCTGCCCGTCGACGCCATCGCGCCCGCGGTGCGCGCCGTGGAGGCGGAGCTGCTGGCGCGCTTCGCCACCAAGCCGCGCTTCGACGCGGCCATCGTCGACGACGCGCTGGCAACCGTGATCGTGCCGTTCAACGAGCGAACGGCCGCACGCGCCGCGGTGGCGTTGCCGCGCGGCTCACGCATCGACGTGCCCGAGGGGAAGATCGTGCGGCTGTTCTTGCACTGGTGCGAGCCGCCGGGCGGTCGCACCACCGACATCGATCTGTCGGTGGCGTTGTACGACGACGCTTGGAGCTACCTCGGCACGTGCAGCTACTACGAGCTGGTCCTCAAGGACACGCGCGGGCACGTGCTGGCCAAGAGCGCCGGCGACCTGCGCTCGGCCCCGCCTCCCGACGGCGCCACCGAGCTCGTCGACGTCGACGTGGCAGCGGCGCGCGCGGCGGGCGCGCGCTTCGCGGTCATGGTGGTCAACAACTACAACGGGCTGAGCTTCTCGGCGCTCGAGCGCGGCTTCGCCGGCGTCATGTTGCGCGATGATGCAGGTGGCGCCTACGTCGACCCGCGCACGGTGACGCTCAAGTTCGATCTGCAGGGCGACCACGGCATCTACCTGCCGCTGGCGCTCGATCTGCGCGAGCACGTGCTGCACTGGCTCGACACGTCGTCGAAGGGCGCCCTGGCGTTCAACAACGTGGCTACCTCGAGCGCCGCCATCACCACCGTGTGCCCGCGCTTGATGAGCTACTTCGCGAGCGGCGTGCGCCCGTCCATGCGCGACCTCGCCCTGCTCCACGCCGCCGCGCGCGCGCGCCGCGTGCACCTGCGGGGCGTCGGTGGGAGCGCCGACACCTTCGTGCGCCGCGGCGACGAGGCGCCCGTGGCCTTCTTGCGCCGCTTGCGTGAGGGCGCGCCCGACGAGAGCGCGCCCTCCGTGACGACCGCGGACGCGTGCCTGGCGGTGCTCTTTCGCGGCGACCTCGACCTGCCGCCGGGCAGCGCGGCCTACGCGCTGTTTCGCGAGCGGGTCATCGCGCCCATGGCCGCGGCCTCGCTCCTCGCCTGACGGCACCGCGCCGATCCATACGAGGTGCGCGCCCGGGTCGGTGTATGGTCTTGCGCCGCTTGGTGCCGAGAGGAGCTCGCCGTGCTCACGACAGTTGTCTTCACCGCCGCCATCGCACTCGGCGCGCAGGGTCAATCCGACGCCCCACCCGCGAGCGCACCTCCGATGGCGCCCGACGCCCCGGCCGTGCCGGTGGGGCCCGCGCCGACCGCCGAGGCACCCGGCGCACAACCTGTCGCGCCCGCCGCGCCGGCCGCCACGGCCGCGCCGTCCCCATCGCCACCGGCGCTCAGCGAGCGGCCGCGCAACGTGCTCTCGCTCAATGTGCCGTCGAATGTCTTCGGCGCCTACAGCCTCGAGTACGAGCGCGTCTTCACGAGCCACGTGGGCATGTTCGTGGAGCCGACGTTCTTCAACATCCCGGCGCAGGAGGGCTTCAGCCTCGGCATCAGGGGCCCCGGCCTGGTGGCGGGCGCCAAGCTCTACCCGTTCGGCGAGGCGCCCGACGGCCTGTTCATCGCGCCCGAGCTCTATCTGACCTTCCTCGACTCGCTCGGCGACACCACCGGCGCCGATCTCGGCCTCGGCACCGGCGCGGTGGCCGGCTGGGCGTGGCGCTTCTGGGACCACCTGCACGTGAGCCTCGGGCTCGGCGGCACGGTGAACGTGCTCGGCATGAACCTGGCGGGATCACAGGGGTTCGGCTTCTTGCCCGTGATCCGCGCCAACGTCGGCGGCGCGTTCTGAGCTCTCACGCCGCGCGCGAGGACGCCAGCGCGTGGGCCACGGCCTCGTTGAGCGTGGCCGCCGTGAACGGCTTGGCGAGCAAGGCCGCGTGGGCCGCGGCCGGCAACCGGCGATCGAGCGCGTCGCCCACGTAGCCCGACATCAACAGGAAGCGCGCCTTGCAGCCGCCTTGCACCAGCCGCTCCACCAGCTCGGGTCCGCTCATGTCTGGCATGACGACGTCGGTGAGCACCAGATCGAAGACCTCGGCCGCGCTGATGCGCAGTGCTTCGGCCGGCGTGGTCACGCCCACCACGTAGTGGCCGGCGAGCTTCAGCACGCGCACGGCCGCACCGAGGATGGTGTGCTCGTCGTCGACCACGAGGATGCGCTGGCTCCCCAGGGGCGTGGTCGGCGCGGTGCGCGCGTCCCCCAACGCCGGCGCCGCGCGTTGCGCGCGCGGCAACAGCACGCGGAAGCGCGCGCCGCCCCCCGGCGGCGACTCGGCGCGCACCTCACCGCCGCTCTGCTTGACGATGCCGTACACCGTGGCGAGCCCGAGCCCGGTGCCCTCGGACTTCGTGGTGAAGAACGGCTCGAACAGGTGCGGCAGCGCCCCGGGCGCGATGCCGGGGCCCGTGTCGGTAACGCTGATCTCGACGTAGGTTCCCGCGGCGAGGTCGTCGCTGCCGGGGTGCGCCACGCGCGCCGTGGCGATAGTGATGCGACCCCCGTTGGGCATGGCCTCGCGCGCGTTCACCGCGAGGTTCAAGAGCACCTGCTCGAACTGCACCGGGTCCACCAACGCGCCGTCGGCGGCGGGATCGAGGGCGGTGATGAGCTCCACGTCCTCGCCGAGCACGCGCGTTAACAGCTTCGTCATGTCGCGGATGCTCGCCGAGGGATCGACGACGACCGGCCGCAGCACCTGCCGCCGGCTGAAGGCGAGCAGCTGCCGGGTCAGCGCCGTGGCGCGCTCGGCGGCGCGCTTCACCTGCGCCACGTCGGCGTGCTGCTGCTCGTTGAGCGGCTCGGCCGCGAGGAAGTCGGCGTAGGCCAGCACGGCGGTCATCAGGTTGTTGAAGTCGTGCGCCACGCCGCCCGCGAGCCGACCGATGGCCTCGAGCTTCGCGGTCTGCCGCAAGTGCGCCTCCGCACCGGCGAGCGCGTCCTCGGCGCGCAGGCGCGCGACGGCGGCGCTGACGACGCTCGCCACGGCCTGCAGGAAGCTGCGCTGGTGCTCGTCGAAGTCGCGGGGCACCCGGCTGTGCGCGGCCAGCACGCCGATGGCCTGATCGCCGCATCGGAGCGGTGCGCACAGGCTCGAGCGAACGCCGGCGGCGCGCAGGATGGGCGCGGCGATGGTCGCGTCGGCCTCGAGGTCGCGGACGTGCACGGGGCCGTCCGCGTCGCGGGCGCGCAGCACCAAGGCCCCCTCCTCGAGGGCGAATGACTCACCCGCGGCCGCCAACGGCGTGGTGGCGGTCGACGCCAACAGGCGCGCCTGCGGCCGCTGTGCGTCGACCTCGATGACGTCGACGAAGTCCACGGCCAGCGCCTTGGTGAGGTCCGACGCGACCTGGCGCAGCAGCTCGGCGATGGGCGCGCGCGTGAGCGCGAGTCGCCCGAGCTCGGCCAGCGTCGCTTGGTCGCGCGCGCGCGCCTCGAGCTCGCGTCGGCCTGCCTCGGCCTCGGCCGCGCTGCCGCGCGCGTCGGCGAGGGCCTTGGCCGTGTGGCGTGCTGCCAGCCCGCCGAGCGCGCCCGCGATGGCGCAGTCGATTACCAGCGCCACCGCGTAGCCGTGTTCGGGGGCGGGGAGCGCGGTGGGCAGCAGATGGTTGGTGGAGGCGACCTCGAGGAGCGCGAACGCCGTCACACCGAGAACCGTGAACACCGCCGCTCCTCTGGCACCGAGCAACACGGCGCCGACGGCGATGACGATGAGGAACGACGGCGCCGACGCGGAGCGCACGCCGTCGTCGAAGATGCAGACGCCAACGATGAGCGCCGCGTAGCTCGACGCCGTAATCCAGGCGGCGGCGCGCTCCATGCCGAAGGCGAGCAGCGCCCGGATGATCATGTACGTGAACGCGACGCCACCCGCGGCGATGCCGATGCGCGCGTTCAGGCCCATGCCGATGGCGCTGGCCGCCAGCGCCACCAAGGCGACCGCCGCGGTCAGGTTGACGACGAAGAGCACCCGACGACGTGTTCTCACTGCCCGCTCACTGCAAGATCCCTGGCCGCGCCCGCGTTCCTGCGTGACGGTAGCAGGCCGCGGACGCGCGCGGCGGCGCGCCAAGCAGCTGTACCGAGGTGGACGCGGGGGGCCACGCGGCGCGTGCGGCTCGGGTGCACGCGTGTGGGCGCTGTCGCACCGCATCGCGCGTTCGGCGTGGTCGCAAGCGCTCGGTGGGCGGCGCCGCCCGTCGATCGCGAGCCCGCAGCGCGCCCGTGCGACCGGTCCTCTCGGGCCCGCCCCCGCACCGCACGATGGCTAGCTGCAACCGGCACCGCGGCGAGGCATCCAAGCTCCATGCGCGCGCCCATCGCCACCGCCGTCGTCATCGTCGCCACCGCCGCCTGCGCCACCACAACCGAGCGCGCCGGCCTGCCACCCTTGCGCACCGTGGAGCACGTCGAGCTCCAGCGCTACCTGGGAACCTGGTACGAGATCGCGTCGTTTCCGCAGGCGTTTCAGCGAGGCTGCACCGCCACCACGGCGAGCTACAGCCTGAACGCGAGCGCGGGCGAGCACCAAGAGGTTCGCGTGGAGAACCGCTGCCGCGCCGACACGCTCGACGGGCCCGGGCGACGCGCGGTGGGTCGGGCCCGCGTGGTGGACGCCAGCGAGACCGCGAAGCTCGAGGTCTCGTTCTTCGGGCCGTTTTGGGGCGCCTACTGGGTCATCGATCTCGCCCCCGACTACTCGTACGCGGTCGTGGGCCACCCGAGCCGCGACTATCTGTGGGTCCTGAGCCGCACGCCCGAGCTGGCCCCGGCCACCTACGACGCCATCCTCGAGCGCCTGCGCGCGCAGCACTACGACCTGACGCGCCTGCAACGCACGCTGCAGGCGAGCGCGCCGAGCGCAGAGGCAAGCTCGAGCGGCTGAGCACCGGCCGATCGCAGCGCCTGTGCCGCGTCCACGCGTTTGGGTCGTTTCGCTTTTCCGCCACGTGTCGTGTTCACGAGCCGCGTGAGGTGCTGCAGTCGATCGGCACACGGAGGCTCCATGTCGATCTCTCGTACCGCGACGGCGCTCTGCGCATTGGTGACCCTCACCGTCGCCGCGCCGACCCTGGCCTGGCCCAGCGACGACGAGGTGCGCGCGGCCATGCGCGCCGTGAAGCAGAGCGCGGTCGCGAAGCCCTACCTCGCGTCGGCCTATGGCTACGCCGTCTTTCCCACCGTGGGCCGCGGCGCCTTCGCCGTGGGCGGTGCCTACGGCGAAGGCTTCGTCTTCAGGCAGGGCAAGCGCACCGGCAAGACCACGCTCGCGCAGCTGAGCATCGGCCTCGGCGCTGGCGGCGAGGCGTACACCGAGATCGTCTTCTTCAAGGACAAGGCCGCCTATGAACGCTTCATCACCGGGCGGCTCGAGCTCAACGCGCGCGCGACGGCGGCGGTGGGGAGCGCGGCCGCGCAGGGCGAGCTCGGCTACAGCGACGGCGTCGCCATCGTGACCTTGAGCAAGGGCGGCCTCATCGCCGACGCGTCGGTGGGTGGGCAGCGGTTCACGTTCGACAAGCTCTGACCGGCGGTTCGGCCGCTGCAGGACTGGGACCCGGCGTTCGGCGCCGGGACCGTCCGCGTCTGCGCGAGTGAGCGTTGGAGCGGGCGGCCGGGAACGGCGTCGGCGCGCACGACCAGCCTCACGCGTCCGCACTCGCCCGATTAGCTTGCGTTGTGGCGACCGGCGCCGGCACACGCTCCGGTCGCGACATCGTGTCGCAGCCTCGCGTGAGCGCCGCGTGAATATGGTAAGTAAATGCTTACCCAGCAACACTGCCGCCCAGCGGGTCTGGGTCGTGTCGCCACCACCGGCGCCTTCGCAGCGCTCCTCTTCGCCGCCGCGGCGTGTGACACCTGCGCGGGACCACCCGCGGCACCCGACGACGGCGGCTCCGTCGTCGACGACGCCGGTCTCACGGGCGACAACGACGCCGGGACCGCGCTCACCGATGCCGGCCACACCCACGGCGGCGATGCGGGCACGAGCACAAACGACGCGGGCCACACCCACGGTGGAGACGACGCGGGCGTCGTGGACGGGGGAGAGGTGCACGCGGACGCGGGCGTCGCGGCGCCGCACCTCGACGCCGAGTTCGGCGACTGCGCCGGTACCGGTGGTGGAGGCGGCGGTGGCGGCGGCGGTGGCGGCGGCGGTGGCGGCGGCATGAACCCGCTCGTCGGCGACGTGAACCGCGGCCTGGCGATCTTCCGCCGTGACTGCGCACGTTGCCACACGCTCGGACGCGGCGCGCTGCGCGCGCCCGACCTCATGGGTGTGCACGACCGCGCCATGCCCAACTGGCTGGTGCATTGGCTCGAGGACTCGGAGGACATGGCGACCTGGAACATGCGCGCGATCAACTTGGTCGCGCAGTGGGGCTCGGTCATGCCCGATACCGAGCTGTCATGTCAGGAGATCGCCGACGTGCTCGCGTTCATCGATCAGCAGAGTGACGTCGGACCGCTCCAGCCCGCGCCGCCCGTGGCGCTCTCAAGCGCCGAGGTCGAACAGACCACCGCGCTGTACTTCAACCGCTGCGCCGGCTGCCACGGCACCTACCGCCTCGGCGCCACCGGGCCCGACATCTCCCAGGCGCGCAGCACCGAGCTCGGCACCGACACGTTGGAGGCCGTCATTCGGCATGGCTTGCCCGGCGGCATGCCGTCGTGGGGCGACAATGGCATCCTGAGCGAGGACGAGATCGCGCGCCTCGCCGCGTTCCTGCAGCTCCCGCCGCCCGCAGCGCCCCCGCTGCCGTTCGACGACATCCTCGCGAGCTGGCAGCTCGTGGTGCCCGTGGCGTCGCGCCCCACGGCGCCCGCGCATGACCTGCAATGGGAGAACCTGTTCGCCGTGGTGCTGCGCGACCCCGGCGAGGTGGCGCTGTTCGACGGCGACACGCACGCCGAGGTCGCGCGCATCGACGCCGGCTTCGCCACGCACATCCTGCGTGCCTCGAGCACCGGCCGCCTGCTGTACGCCGTGGGCCGCGACGGCTGGGTGACCCTCATCGACACCTGGGCGGCGCCACCGAGCGCGGTGGCGCAGGTGCGCGGATGCCACGACTCCCGCAGCGTCGAGTCGAGCAAGCTCGCGGGCTACGAGGAGCGTTTCCTCATCCAGGGCTGCTACTGGCCGCCGCAGTACGTCGTGTACGACGGCGAGACGCTCGAGCCGCTGGCGCGCGTCGACGTGCCGCTCGACCTGGTGGGGACCGGCGAGCTGCTGCCCGAGGTGCGCGTGGCCTCGGTGGTCGCGTCGCCGTTCGCGCCCCAGTGGGTGCTGACGCTCAAGGAGGCCGGTTACATCGGGTTGGTCGACTACACCCAGCCCGGCTTCCCGCTCGTCGAGCGCATCGCGGCCGTCCCCACGCTGCACGACGGCGGCTGGGATCACTCGGGGCGCTGGTTCCTGGCGGCGGCGCCAGGCGCCGATCGCATGCTCGCCATCGACGTGCTCGACCGAGAGCTCGAGGCCTCGTTCGAGACCGGCGTTCGCCCGCACCCGGGGCGCGGCGCCAACTGGGTCGACCCGACCTACGGATGGGTCAACGCCACGGTACACGTGGGAGAGAGCACACTCGCCGTCTACGGCGCCGATCCCGTCGGCCGGCCCGAGCACGCCTGGCAGGTCGTGCGCCGGGTGCCGTTGGCCGCCTCGGGGAGCCTGTTCCTCAAGACGCACGAGAGCTCGCCGTGGGTGCTGATGGACTTCACCATGGCGAGCGACCCGGCCGACTCGCGCCAGGTGTGCGCGTATGGCAAGGACAGCGGCGGCGTCGACCGGTGCTTCCCCGTGGCCGACCGCGGGCGCGTGACGCACTTCGAATTCAACCGCGATGGCACGGAGGTCTGGGTCTCGGTGTGGGACGAGGACGGCGCGCTCGTGATCTACGACGCCGTGACGCTCGCCGAGCTCGACAGGATCGCGAACCTCGATACGCCCACGGGCAAGTTCAACGTGTTCAACACCGCCCACGACGTCTATTGAGGCCCGACGCGAGCGCCCTCGAGATGGCGACCGCCAACCACGCACTTCCCACGGCGTCCGCGACCGACCATCCTGCACCCATGGACCCGAGCGCGCGCACCTTGCGCCTCTTGCGCCGTCGCGGCGTGTGGCTGGTGGCCGGCCTCGGCGAGGGCGGCGGTGTGCGACGCTGGCTCGAGGGCCGGCGCATTCCTGTGACAGCCGTGCGTGCTCTCGACGTCGACGACGCGGGCCGGCTGCCTCGGCGCCCCGTGCTCCTCGTCGACCCCGGCCACCTCGATCGCGCGCGCTTGCTCGCGAGCGCGCTCACGGCGCTCGACCCCGCGCCGCCGCTCATCGTGGTGAGCGACGCGCTCACGCGCGGGCTGGCGGAGCTCGGCTGGAGCGGCGGCACGTGGGGCACGCACTTCGTGCGCGCCCAGGTCCTCGACGACGACCTGGCGGCCGCGCTCGACGAGGCCCTGGCGCGCGCCCCCGAGCTCGACGAGTCCGACGGGCCGCCGCCCGCCGTCGCGGGCACCGCCGACGCGCGCTTCGACGTCGACGGGCTGC
>CAZONM010000256.1:0-8767 GCA_964580865.1 uncultured Myxococcales bacterium
GTGCTCGACGCCGTGCGGCGCCGCGCGCGCGATGCGTTCTCGGTGATGGAGGTGGCGGCGTGGAGCGCGCGTGCGCGCCTGGCGCGCGCGCGCGAGGCGTCGGGTGCGGCGCGCGACCGCCTGATCCGAACGGCGGTGGCGCGGGCACGTGAGGCCGCGCGCCTCGGCGAGCAGCACGGGTACCTCTCGGGCCAGGTGTTGGGCATGGCCACCGTGGGCGAGGCCATGCTCCTCGAGGGCGACGGGGGACAGGCGCTGGCGTGGACGCAGCGGGCCGCCGAGCTGCTCGACGATCGCGCGGCGACGTCGCTGCCGGTGGAGGACGTCTTGTTGGCGTGGGCGGGCGCGCTGACGGCACTGGGCGACCACGACGAGGCCGACGGCGTGCTGCGGCGCGCATGCGCTCTCCTGCACGAGCGCGCCGATCGGCTCCCGCCCGCGGCCCGAGAGCTGTTCTGGTCGGTGCCCGTGCGCCGGACGTTGAGGTCGCGTGCGCCCGAGGGCGCCTCCTAGAGCCCCGATCGACCTGATCGGTGTTCGAGGACGACCTGCTCATTCGCGGTGGCGCGCTTGCCGGCGCCGGGAGCCGGCCCCGTGCGCGCACCGCCCTCCGCGTCCTCGTCGGTGGGCGCGCGGCCCCATCACCGCCAGATCGCGGTGCACGTCACGGCGGCGTCAGGCTGGTCACGCGCCACACAGCGGTGTCCGCCAGGATCACCAGGTCGTCGCCGGCCGGCGCCACGTCTTGCGGGGCGAGCAACGTGGCGTCAGCGATGGGCACCGGCACGGTGGTGGGCAGGCCACCCGCCGACACGCCGTTGCCCACCAGGAGCCGCGAGGTGCCGTCGGCGAGCTCCACCACGCGCAGCACGTTGCCGCCCTCCTCGGCGACGTACAGGCGACTACCGTTCGCGCTCGCGGCGAGCCCGCTCGGCAGCGAGAGCGCCGCGAAGGATGGCGGGCCGCCCACGGCGCCCGCCAGACCGTCGGAGCCGAGCAGCGTGCTGGTGGCGCCGCCGGGCAGCTCGATGCGCCGCAGCGTGTGGGCCTCGTAGTCGGTGACGTACAGTGCGTCGCCCGCGCGCGCCAGGCCCACGGGTACGCGGAAGCGCGCGTCGGCGGCGCTGCCGTCGACGTGGTCGGCCTCGCCGTAGCGTCCCGCCAGCGTCGTGACGGCGCCGTCGGCGCGTTCGATGCGGCGCACCACGGCGCCGCCGGAGTCGGCGACGTAGAGCGCCTCGTCGTCGAGGGCCAGCTCCCACGGCTCGGCGAAGCTCGCGTCGCCGGCCGCGCCGTCGCGCCCGCCGCGTGCGCCGCTGCCCGCGAACGTCGCCACCGCACCCTGGTCGAGATCGATGGCGCGGATCTTCTGGTTGCCGGCGTCGGCGACGAAGAGCGTGCGCGCGGTGGCGTCGAGCGCCAGCCCGGTGGGCGACGACAGGCGCGCATCGTCGAAGGCTCCGTCGCGATCGCCCTCGCGCTCGGGACCGCCCACCAGCGTGCGCACCGTGCGCTCCACCAGGTCCACCACGCGCACCGCGTGGTTGTCGGTGTCGGTCAGGTAGGCCGTGCGCTGGTCGTCGTCGACGGCGACGGAGGTGGGACGCACGAAGCGCGCCTCGGCGCCGGGCCCGTCGACGAAGCCGTACGGTGCGCGCGGGCCCGCGACGTGGGTCACCTGCGCGCCCACCGCTGCGTCGAGGTCGATGCGTAAGAGCGCGTTGCCGAGGTCCATCCACAGCGCGGCGCGCTCGCCGGGGATCGCCACGGGGCTCGCGAACGTGCCGCCCAAGCCGCGCGCCACCGTGGTCACGCTCGCCCCGTCGAGGTCAAGGGTGCGCACGGCGCCATCGAAGCCGCCGAACAAGAGCGTGCGGCCCATGAGCGCGACGCCTTGCGGCATGTCGAGGCGCGCGACGAGGACGGCCCCGTCGGTGTCGCCGGCGTCGCCCGCCACGCCGGCGATCGTGGTCACCGCGCCGGTCGCGACGTCGACGGCGCGCAGCGTGTTGTTGAACGTGTCGGCCACGTAGAGCACGCCGCCCGCCTCGTCGAGCGCGAGGCCGCCCGGCCCGTCGAAGCGCGCGGCGGGGCCCACGCCATCGTCGTCACCGGCGCCGGCGCCGCCCGCCAGCGTGGTGACGCCGCCGGTCGCGAGGTCCACGACGCGCACGGCGTCGTTGAGCCGATCGGTGACGTAGAGCGCGCCGCGGGTGACGTCGAGCTCGAGGTCGTGCAGCAGGAAGTCGAAGCGCGCGATTGCGGCGTCGCCGTCGACGTAGCCGGCGCGGTAGCAGTCGCCGGCGAGCACGGCGGCCGGGCCGTCGGGCGGCAGCACGCGGACGCAGGTGGCGTCGCCGACGTACACCGTACCCTCGCGCCCGGTGATGCCGCGCGGCTCGAGCAGGTCGGGCGAGCGCAGGAGGGTGGTGACCGCGCTGGTCGCGAGGTCGACGGCCCGCATGCTGACGCTGAAGGTGTCGCTGACGAGCGCGCGCGCGCCGTCGACGCCGATGGCGGCGGGGCCGTTGAAGCGCGCGGCGCCGCCCACGCCGTCGGCGATACCGCCGCTGGTCTCGCCCGCGATGACCTCGACCGTGTCGAGCTCGATCTCCGCGGGTGGCGGTGGCGGTGCCTCGCTCGGGCATGCGAGGCACCAGAGCAACGCGAGCGCGGGTGCGGCCGCACGGACGTCCATCGGCGCTCCCATGCCACCGCGGCCTTGCAGCCGAAAGGGGGGCGCTCAGTCGTCGTCGTGGTGGTCGCCCTTCGCGGCCCCGTCCGGCGCGGCGCCCGCGGGTGCGGCCCCGCTCCCCACGTGCGCCTGCGCCGCACCGTGCCGGTACACCAGCGCGCCGCCCTCCTGCCCGGTGCGATAGCCGAGCGCCAGGACGAGCACGGTGCCGAGCGCGGCGGCGCCCGCCACGGGGAGCCCGGCCGCGCGCTTGGCCAGCGCCGCCGCCGCCACCATCGCCAGGAGCACGGCCCCGCTCACCGCCGTGAACAGCTGCGCGGCCTCCTCGTGCTCCTCGATGTGCTGCTCGGCGACCACGCGCTCGACTACCTCCTCGTCGGCCTCGCCCGTGCGCAGCGACATCACGGCCGAGACCACCAAGACGGCCTGCAGGAGCGCCGCGATGATCCAGGCCCGCGCGGGGAGCCAGCCGCGCCACCAGGCGAGCGCCAAGCCGCCGGCCACCAGCGGCATGAGCACGGCCAACGCCATGGGGAGGTGGACGACCTTCGGGTGAAACAGCAGTGACTCCATGACGGCTCTCCTTGTGCGCGTCCGCGCGACGGCGGCCACGTGCGGCACCCTACCCGCGTCCCTCGATCAGGCCCAGCTGCCAGATGTGATAGGCGAGAGGAAAGCGCGGAGTATCAACGTGTTGCATGACGACCACCTGCCATCCGACAGACGCGCGCTCGCGCTGGCGTTGGCGGGGTTCGTCGCCGTGGCGCTGCTCGTGGGGATCGACGTGGCGGCCGATCTGGCCGAGGGCACCCGCCTCGGCCACGTGGTCACGGAGCTCGCCGTGATCCTCATCGGGGTCGCGGGAGCTGGCCTTTCGGTGGGGCGCCTCGCGGCCATCGTGCGCCTGGCGCGCACCGCGCGCGCCGAGGCCGCGGAGCTCGCCGCGCGCCTCCAAGAGAGCGAGGCTGACGCCGCGCGCTGGCGCGAGGAGTCCAAGGACATCCTGCGCGGCCTCGGCGCCGCGCTGGACAAGCAGTTCGAGCGCTGGGCGCTCTCGCCCGCCGAGCGCGAGGTGGCCCTGCTGCTCCTCAAGGGCTTGAGCCACAAGGAGATCGGTGAGGTGCGCTCCATCGGCGAGGCCACGGCGCGCCAGCAAGCGCGCGCCGTGTACCGCAAGGCGGGGCTCTCGGGGCGCGCCGACCTGGCCGCGTTCTTCCTCGAGGACCTGCTGCCCGCGGCGGACCAGCGCGAGCCCGGCTGACGGCCGATCGACGGCTCAGGCGAGCGCGCGCGCGAGCCCCACCATCCACCACGCGAGGATCCCGAGCTGCACGGCGAAGAACGTGAAGCGCACGACCACCACGGGGTTGGCCGTCGACACCAGGTGCGCGCACGACTGCGCCACGCGAGCGCCGAGGTAGAGCAGCGCCAGCGCCTCGGTCACCTCGGTGCGACCGGTCACGAGCGCGAGGCCGAGCACCGCCACCGCGATCGGCAGGTTCTCCACGCAGTTGGCGTGCGCGCGCACGATGCGCCCGCCGAGCGGCGACACGTCGGTGCCGGCGGGGGAGAAGCTGTTGGGCGCGCGCTTGCCCGTGAGCGTGAGCGTGGCGCGGTGGGCCACGATGGCGACCAACAGCGCGAGGGTCCAGGCGGCGAAGCCGAGCAAGGCGAGCGCGCTATGGGTCATGCGCCACGCTCGGGCGCTGCGTCGCGAGGAGGCAAGCCGCAGAGCACGCGCACCTGAGCCAGCACGGCCGCGCGGCGCGCCGTCAGGCCGCGCCCTTGATGCAGCGGGGCGCCGAGGAACGGCTCCACGAAGTCGGCGGCGGCGAAGGCGAACAGGTGCAGCCCCGCGATGGAGACCGCCAGCTGCCGCGCGTCGCTCCGGGCGAACGCCCCATCTCCCATCCCGGTCGCGAGGAACTCCGCCGTCAGCTCGAGGATCTCCGACACGCGCTTGGCCCCCGCGCCCGAGAGGTACGGCCCGTGGCCCACCAGCTCGCTCAGGAACAGGCGCGCCACCGCCGGGCGCGCGCTCAGGTAGTCGCACACGAGCGTGCCCAGGCGGTCGAGGCGCTCGGCGAACCCGCCGTCGTCGAGCCGCGCAGCGGCCACCAGCGCCATCATGGCGCTGGTGTCTTCCTCCAGCACCGCGTCGTAGAGCGCGGCCTTGGTGGGGAAGTGGTAGTAGAGCGCGGCCTTGGTCACGCCCACCCGCTCCGCCACCTCGCGCAGGCTGGCGCCCTCGTAGCCGCGCTGCGCGATGAGGTCGCGGGCGGCGGTCACGATGGCGCCGGCGGGGATCGGGTCGGTCGGGCGTCCCGGCCGCCGTCGGCGCCCGGGCGGTCGCTTGATCGACGTCGTTCGTGCCATGCCGGCACGCTACCGCCAAAGCCAGTGACGCGGGGATTCCGCCTTCGCGACGGGTCGCTGCGCAGCCGGATCCGCCTTCCATATTAGCCATAAGGCTGATAATCGTCGGCTCATGCGCCGATCCGCGACCCCGGCCCTCCTCCTGCTTGCCCTCTCGTGCGCGCCCGTGCCCACGGCGCGCGGTCCCGACGCGGGCCCTTCAGCAGGTGAAGGCGAAGGCGAGGGTGAAGGCGAGGGCGAAGGCGAGGGCGAGGGCGAGGGCGAGGGCGAGGGCGAAGGCGAGGGTGAAGGCGAGGGTGAAGGCGAGGGCGATCCCGGGTGCGGCACCGCCGCGCCCGAGGAGGCTGGCGCGACGTCGGTCGAGCGCCAGGATCACGAGCTCGAGATCGACGGCCGAACGCTCGGCATGAGCCTGTTCCTGCCAGCGCAGAGCGCGGCGGCGTCGGTGGTGGTTCTGCACCCGGGCTTCCAGCTCGAGGGCGCCGACTACCAGAGCTACGCCGCGCACCTGGCGTCGCGTGGCGTGGCGGTGGTGCTGCTCGATCCGCCGTTCGCGCTCTTCGGCGGTCCCACGCACCTGGAGCTCTCCGACATGGTGCGCGCCGTCATCGACTGGATCGACGACGAGAGCCGCGGCGCGCTCACGGGCCGCGTGGACCCCGCGCGCGTGGTGCTCGCGGGGCACTCGCTCGGCGGCAAGATCGCGCTCCTCACCGCCGCGCGCGACGCGCGGCCCATCGGTGTGTTCGCCATCGACCCGGTGGACGCGGCCGGCGGCCCCGGGGCGAGCCCCAGCGCCGACAACCCCTCGGTGACGCCGGAGCTGATGCCGCAGGTCACCGTGCCAGTGGCGCTGGTCGGCGAGACCGTCAACGCCACGTGCACCGGGCTGTTCTGTCAGCCGTGCGCGCCCGAGGCCGAGAGCTTCGCGCGCTACTACGCGGCCGCCACTGGCCCCGCGTGGCAGGTCGAGGTCATCGGCGCCAACCACATGTCGTTCCTCGACGACCCGGCGTGCGGCTTCACGTGCAACGCGTGCGACGCGGGCACCGACGATCCCACCGAGACCCGCCGGCTCACGCGCCGGTGGCTCACGGCCTTCGTGGCCCACCTCGACGGCGACGCGTGCGCGCGCGCCTGGCTCGCGGGCGCGCCCATGGACGCCGAGGTGGCCCGGGGCCTCGTCGTCGCCGAGCACAAGCACGGCTTCTGACGCGGCCGCGCGCGCGTTCCCCGGTGACGACGCCCGCGCGCCGCGCTAACCGCGGCCCGTGCCGCGCAGCCGCCGCATCGCGCTCGTCGATCACCCGCACGTCGTCATCGCGCGCGGCAACAACGGCGATCCGGTGTTCTTCGACGATCGCGACTACCAGGCATACCTCGAGCTCGTGCGCGAGCTGGTGCGCGACCAGCTGTGCGTGCTCTACGCGTGGTGCCTCACCAAGAACGCCGTGCGCCTGGTGGTGGCGCCGCGCCGCATCGGCCTCGCGCAGGCCGTGCAGCGCCTCCACGGCAGCCACGCCCGCCGCATCAACCAGCGGCGCGGGCGCACGGGTCACCTCTTCGAGGGGCGCTTTCGCTCGCTCATCATCCCCGAGGCCAAGCTGGCCGAGGCCGTTCGCTGGGTGCACCTGTGGCCGGTGCGCGACGGGCGCGTGCGGCGCGCCGAGAGCTGGCCGTGGTCGAGCCACCGCGCCTACACCGCCCGCGGCGACGAGTGGGGCGACCTGGTCGACGCCTGGCGCGTGCTCGAGCGCTACGCCGCCACGCTGCCCGCCGCGCAGCGCGCGTTCGCGCGCTTCGTCGAGGCCGGCGCCCTCGACAACGACGAGCTACCCATCGAGCAGGTCATCGCCGGCGTGGGCGGCGATCGCAAGTTCGCCGAGAGCGTGCTGGCCGAGGCCGGCGTGGTGTGGCGCGGCCGACGTCGGCCGGCGCTCCCCACGCTGGCGCGGCGGGTGTCGCTGCTGATGAACGTCCACGTCGACGACGTCACCAGCGCAGCGCGCCAGCAGGACCTGGTGATGGCGCGCCGCCTGCTCGCCACCTCGGCCGTGCGCCAGGCGGGTCGCACCGTCACCGAGGTGGCCGACTTCCTCGGTCGCGACAAGGGGCAGGTGAGCCGCTTGGTGCAGCAGGGCATGAGCCAGATGCGCACCGACGAGGGCTTCCGCACCTTGCTCGAGGCCATGCGCCAGCGCGGCGCGCATGCCGCGCCCACGGTGGAGTGACCATGACGACCGCGCGCGCGCGCTCGCTCGGCCCCGTGGTGCTGCTCGTCGCGGCCGGCGCGTGCTCGCCCGATCCCGGCATCGTGGCCTCGCCGAGCGATGACCCGGCCGATTGGGACGTCGACACCACCGTCGAGTACCGCCCCGAGCTGTCGGAGCCGCGCTTCGTGGTGCCCTCGACCGGCCTACCGGTGTTGACCAACGCGGCCAACAACAACGTCGCCATCGAGCTGTACGACGGCCGCCTCTACCTCGCGTGGCGCACGGCGCCCACGCACTTCGCCTCGGCCGACGCCGAGCTGCACGTGGTGTCCTCGGCCGACAACGGCGAGAGCTGGCAGGGCGAGCTCGACGTGGCCCTGGGCAGCGACGTGCGCGAGCCCAACCTGATCGTGCTGCATGGCACGCTGTGGCTGTCGTTCTTCCAGGCCGGCGCCGACCCGTACGCCTTCGAGCCCATCGCCATGTGGCGCACGCGTCGCGCCGTCGACGGCGCCTGGGCCGAGCTCGAGCAGTGGGGCGGCGCCACCGAGGTGCCGTGGGACATCAAGGTGCGCGGCGGGCGCGGCCTGCTCACCATGTACTCGGGCGAGCACTACGGCAGCGGCGTCCCCGACGTGCGCGTGCACTTCCGCGGCACCGCCAACGGCGACGCGTGGACCGACGTGGATCGCGATCGCCCCGACGTGTACCGGGGCGGCGCCTCCGAGGCGGCCTTCGAGCTCGACGACGACGGTGGCCTGTGGGCGGTCTTGCGCAACGAAGATGGCGACGCGAGCGGCTTCGGCTCGCTCCTGTGCCACGCGCCCGCCGACGACCTCGCCGCGTGGGAGTGCCCGAGCGCGAGCGACCCCGAGCGCTACGACTCGCCGAAGCTCCTGCGCCACGGCGACGACGTGTACCTGCTCGCGCGCCGCGACGTGGGCGGCCCCTTCGATCAGGGCAGGGACGACCTCAGCCTCGAGGATCAGCGCACCCAGTACGCCGCCGCCTATTGGAACCGCCCCAAGCGCACGGCGCTCTATCGCATCGACAAGGCCGAGCGGCGCGTGGTGCACGTGCTCGACCTGCCGTCGGCGGGCGACACGGCGTTCCCCTCGGTGCGCCGCACCGGGGCCGACACCTTCCTCATCGCCAACTACACCTCGCCGCTCGACGACCCCGAGCGCACCTGGCTCGAGGGCCAAGGGGCGCTCGACGGGACGAGCATCTACCTCGTCACGCTCACCTTCACGGCGCCGTGAGGCCCGTGGTGAGCGGGCCGGGGAAGCCCTCCACCCGGGCCACGTGCGGCAGCGCCTGCTTGCCCTCGAGGTCGACGTCGAGGGGATCGACGTCGTGCCACGCGCCGCCCGCGCCGTCGGGCACGAACACCTGCGCCCAGGTGCGCGGCGCGCCGCCAGCGTCGCCGGTGACCACGCGCGCGGCGTGGCCCACGGCGCGCAGGCAGGCGGCGGTGAGCGCC
>CAZONM010000257.1:0-8741 GCA_964580865.1 uncultured Myxococcales bacterium
CATTACCCGATCGACGACGCCACGTCGCCGTGCTCAGGGCGTGATCTGCACCCGCCCCAAGTTGCCTTCATGGGCTCTGTGAAATCGAAGCGCAAACCATCGAAATGGAGCTCCTCAATTTGCATCACCGCATGATCGACAAACAGCTGCTTGATGCGCGGATTTCGATATGCCGGCATCGCGCCCCAGTCAGTGTCCTTCCGCTGAAGCTTCGTCGGATCTTCAGACCAGTTGAAGTATGGGTTTTCTTTCCCGTTCGTCTCCCACAGGTGATTGTCGTTTCCGCCGATGTGGTTGTAGACGACGTCGTTGACGACGTTGAGTCCGACGCGATGCGCTTCGTCGATCAGCTGCTTCAGCGCATGGTAGCCAGTCACCCACTTGCCGCTCGCGTCTTCGAAGCCGTAAGAGCTTTCGGTCGCAAGGCTGCTGGTGCCCATATAGCCCCAATCGCGATTTCCCTCGAATTCATTCGTTGGATTCAGCTCGATCGTCGTTATGCCAAGCTTCTTCAAATATTCGAGCTTCTTGCGGATGTCATCGAAGCTCGAACGCTGCGAGTTCATTGCCATGCCGAGGAAGCTGCCGACGTGCAGCTGGTACATGACCCACTTCTTCGGGTCGCGTTCGCGCGGCGCGGCGTCGTGCTGCCAGGCGAATGAGGTGTCGGCGACGACGGAGCCGCGGAACGAAAGCCCGCTGTCCTTCTCGATCACGTCGCTCCATGCGTCGTTGTTCGGGCTCGCGCGTCTCTCGGCGGCGGAGAAGATGCCGTCGCCGTCTTTGTCGTCGTGCAACACCAGTTTCCCGGTGGCGGGGTCTTTCGACCAGACCTGCAACTCATAGCGGAGGCCGACGAGCTTCTCAGGGTTGTTGACCAACGTCGTCCAGGTGCCGCCCTCGTTCTGTAAGTTGATGGCGCCGTTCGCGTCGACGTTGTTCGACCACAGGTCGTCGAAGGTGCCGCCGCGCAATCGGTTCTTCAGCTTCGGGTCCATGGTTGGATCAAAGTCACCGATCAGCCGCAGGAGCGACGTGCGGTCGAGCGGCTTGCCGTTTCGGTCCTTCAACACCAACGTCGCTGACGTGTAGCTCGGCTCGTTGCCGATCTCGAAGCGCATGAACTCGACCTTGTCCTTGCCAAAGGGGGTCGTCTCAATGCCGGTTTTCCTGTCGAGGTACAGACGCGACAGACCGCGCTGCTCGCCCTGCATCACGCGCGCGTAGGGATCGCGTTTGTCGGCCACGGCGCCATCGGAGCGGGTGACTTCGTAGACGTAGGCGCAGCCGACGGCTGATTTCCAGCCATCGTCGACGCGCACCGACCAGTTGCCCGCCTCGTCTTTGACCATGCTGTGGCGAGTGACGTTGCCGTCACTGTCCGTCAGTCTGACCTTCACGTCGCGCGCGTTGGGTGCCCAAAAGCCGAAGGAGACGTCGCCGTCGTCGTGCCTGTGTGCGCCGAGCTTGTGATAGGTCGTCGGTGCGTACGTCGCCGACGTCGTGTTGCCGTCGAGCTTGAGTGTGAGGTTGTCTTCACCCATCACGGCCCACAGGTCTTTGCCCAAGGGGCCGTCGGCGATGACGCCCCACTCGAAAGTCTTGCCGGTGCCGTCGTCGAGCAGCTCAATCGTCGCTTCGAATCGGCCGTTACCGAGGGACCTCATGGGGATCGTCTGCGCTCCCCAGTCGGTGCGGTGCGCTCCCGTCGCCTTGTCGAAGCTCCCGTTCATTCTCACGTTCGTGAGCGCAGCATGGTCGCCCGCGTCGAAGATGAAGGAGACGGAGCGCTTCTGCGGCGACACCACCGAGCCATTGGCGCGCAGGCTGACCATCGATGAGGGAGGACGGACGCCTGTCCAGGTCGACGGCACGACCTGTGGACGGGCCGGATCATCGAGGAAGCTCTTGAGCGCGGAGCGCGCGCTAGGCTCGAACGCCGACGCGCCGTAGGCGTGCAGCACGGTCTCGAGGGCGCTTCTGCCGGCGTGGGTGAGCACACCCTGTTCGCGCGCGCTGTCGACAAGGCCCTTCAACTCGACAGAGGTGAGGGGAGCGCTGCGTTGCAGCACGAGCTGTTGGACGCGTTGGAGGGGGGTCATCCGCCGGACCGTACTTGGATTCTGTGAGGACACAGAAGAATCACCCGGTCGATTGCACTAGTCACGGCCGTGAGCAGGCCGGGATACATCCGAATCACCGATCGGACGAAGGAGTCGAGGTCGGCAGGCGGAGGGCAGCTCGACCTGGACAGACGCGCGAAGCGTCGTGACCGATCAGCGACGCCGGGATGACGGCCGCGAAGACGCCGGGCACGATGTGCGCGGACGCCTGCGGGCCGCCGAGAGGCCGCCCGGAACTACGCCGTCGCCTTGCGAAACGCCGCGGGGGTGAGCTGGTCGACGGGCAGGTTGAAGGCATTCTTGTGGGTGCCGAGGCGCTTGAACGCCCGCGCGAGGTACTGCTGGACGGGCACGCCCTGGGCGCGGCACGAGGCGACGATGCCGAGCTGGTCGCACGCCCGGTGTGCGCCCTCGCTGCTCCCCGCGAACAGCATGTTCAGCCGCAGCTTGGCGACGTCTTGGAACTCGCGCTCCGTGGGGGAGTTGTCGATGGGGCCGTCGGGATGGTCGATGAAGCGATAGAGCGCCTCGCGGTGGACGCGGTAATAGCGCACGGCCGCCATGAGTGGCTCGGAGGGCAAGAGCGCGGGCTCGACGGCGGCGAGCCACTTGTCGAGCTCGTCGGCGATGGGCCGAATGTTGCGTTGTCGGTGCGCGAGGAGCGCGTCACCCGTGAGTCCCTGGGCCTGCGCCTTCTCCGCTTTGCCGTAGATGGCGCCGATGAAGGCGCTGCCCTCCTTGGCGAGCACCGGCTGCGTCGCTTCGGCGTCCCTGAACTTGCGGCGCCCGTGCGCGTTACAGCCGGCCTCGACGACGCGCCCGCTCGCGAACACGCCGTCGAAGCGGTGCTCGGCGTCGGCGGTGAGCGCGCCGGAGAACTGCGCGAGCTTGTTCTCGACGGTGGCGCCGCTCTTGTCGGCCTCGTACTGGAACACCGCCAAGTCGCGGTTGCGGACAGCTCGATGTAGCCGTTGTGCGCGGTGGGGAGCTTCGGCACGAGCACCTTCAGACCGGTGCCGTCGGTCGCCATCCTGCGGCTCGCGAGGAGCTGTCGCCAGTGCAGGCCGTCGATCTGCTCGAGCAGCTCGGCGGCGCGCTCGATGAACGGGACGTAGGTGCCCATCGCCATCGGGACTATGCGCTCGGCCAGATCTCGGCGGAGGCGGTCGAGCGGCGTTTGAAGCCCGAACTTCTGGTGCACAAACCAGGCGAGCCACTCACAGGTCACCTTGGAGCGCTCGTCGGGTGCCGGCAGCGAGCGTGGCGTGGTGCGCGCCCCGCACATCCGGCAACGACACGTCGTGCGGCGCACCACGCGGCGGCGCTGGTGCTCCTAGACGACGTGCAGCTTCTCCTCGACCACCACGTCCGCGGCGTCGAGCTCGTCGCTCCCGCACTGGCCGCATGCGTCGGGGCGCAGCGCGTGCTCCTCCGCCTCGAGGTGCGAGGGAAGCGGCTTGCGCCCGCCCGGCTTCCGCGGCTTCGCATCCTTCTTCGGCTCGGGCGGCTTTTCCGGCGGCTTCGGGCGATCCTCACAGGTGCGCATCGCATCCGGCGCCAGCATCGGCGGCGGCGTTGGCTCGGGCGCCGGCGCTGCCCCAGGCTTGCGCTGTCGCCGCTGCGCCACCGCGAGCAGCTCGGCGACGCGATCGTTCAGCTTCGCGAGCTGCATCGTGAGCTTCTCGACGAGCGCGCGAAGCTCGGCGTTCTCCCGTTGCAGCGCGGCGACCAACGCGTCCACGGCGCGAAAAGATCACAGCGCGCGATCGCCGTCGATCCCCTCACTGCGGTCCCGCCGGTACCAGCCCCGCCGCGCGGCGGTGAAGTCGATGCCGGCCAGCAGCGACGCGAAAGCCATGCCGTCGATCTGCACCTGCCGCTCATCGCCCGAGAGCGATGGGAGCTGGAAGGTCCCAGCCTCAAGGCGCTTGCCGAGAACGCACCAGCCCGAGCCGTCGAACCACAACCCCTTGGCGAGGCGGCGACGCTTGTTGAGGAACAGATAGACATGGCCGTCGACGGGATCGAGGCGGAGCCGGCGGACGGCACCGGCGAGCGCGTCGAACGAGCCGCGCATGTCCAGCGGTGCGACCGCGACGAACACGCGCACCGACGACGGCCAGCTCAGCATCTCAGCGCAGCGCCTCGACCACCCGGCGCAGGGTGTCCACCGAGCACGCATCGCCGAACTCGACGCGCGCATCGCCGACGACGAGCGCGTAGCGCGCCGATTCATTGCTCGTGGGCGCGGGCTCGAGCTCGACCAGCGCCGGGCGAGTCTCGCCCATCGTCCTGCGCCGTCCGAGGTTGATTCGCCACGCGTTCAGCGAGCGGCCATCGACGCCGGCGTCCGCGCCCACGCGACCGAGTCCCCGCCGGCCGCCCGGACCGCGGCCAGGCACGTCCTCGCGTCGGCCTCGGTCCTGATCTTCCGCCTCGCCATGCGTCACCCCCGACAGGGCCGGAGTGTCCGCGGGCCCGGGGGGCTGTCATCCCGGCTTCGCTGACGGGTCACCCCGCGACGTGGTGGTCACCGACGTTGACCTGCCGGGCAGAAGCGGCCTCGACCTCGTCGACGAGCTGCGCGCGCGGCAGCCCGGGCTGCGCGTCGTGCTGGTGTCGGGCTTCACGGCCGACCCCACCGAGGCCGCGCGCCACCTGGCGCTGGGCGCGGTGAACCTGTCGAAGCCCTTCGAGCCCGAGTCGCTCATGCCGCCGGCACGGCCGCGCCGACGCCCGTGGCCGCCGCCAGCTGACTCGACGCATCGCCCGCGCGGCCGCTGCACGACGCGGGTTGCGACGCACACGCGTCGCTCAGAAGCGCCCGACGACCCCGAGCGCCACCTGGGGCGCCTGGTCGTCGATGGGTGGCACCACGAGCGCGGTGGGGGTCACGCTGACGTCGTCTGGCAGGCTCAGCAGATCGTCGAACGGCTTGCCGAGCCCCCAATCGGGCGCTACGCGAAAGTCGATGAACGGCATGGTGGCGAGGCCGAGGCCGAGGCCGAGCACGCTCGAGGCGAGCATCACGTCGGGCACCTCGACGTCGCCGGGCGGCGCCGCCAACAGCGAGCCGGGCAGCGACGCCACCAGGGTGACGCCGGTGGCGACGGCCAGCACGTAGGTGGTCTTCCAGCCCACGTCGTGCCACGGCAACAAGTCGAGGCCTACGCCGGCGGCGACGCCGAGGTCCATGCCGATGGAGGTGCCGAGCACCCAGCCCCAGCTCGGGATAGCCGCGGGGTCGCGCGCGCTGAAGCTCAACATACCCATCGACGACAGGTACGCGCCGACGCCCATCATGCCGCCCACCATCAGGATGTCGCCGACGCTGGTGCGCACGAACGGCGCGCCGTACGTCAGGCCAGCGCTGACCGTGGCGGGCGCGATGAGCGCGGCTGCGGCGACGCCCGCGGGAGATGCGCCAGCGGTGCCCGCGAGCACGGCCGAGTGGTAGAGCGAGAACGCGACGAACAGCGGCTGCAGCGCGAGGTCGCCGACGTCCATGGCGATGCCGTCGGGGAAGAACATCGTCGACGCGGCGCCACCGGCGAGC
Source organism: uncultured Myxococcales bacterium (assembly GCA_964580865.1). Taxonomy (GTDB): domain Bacteria; phylum Myxococcota; class UBA727; order UBA727; family VGSZ01; genus JACOUT01. The sequence continues at coordinate 5,680 of CAZONM010000257.1, forward strand.
CCCACGGCGGCGGCGCCGAGCGGGATCTGCGCGCCCTGCTCGGGTGCCAGCGACAGCGCCAGGAAGCCGGCGCCCATGCCGAGCACGCCGCCGTCGAGGGCCGCCCAGGCCTCGTACACCATGCCGCTCGGCGTGGGGCGCAGGTCGAGCTGGCCGAGCGCGCCACCTGCCACGGCGCCGGCGCCGAGGCCGAGCAGTCCCGCGCCGATGACCTGCGATGGGCTGCGCTGGCTCTCGAACGCTGCCGCCAACGCGCCGCCGGTCGAAAGGCCGGCGAGCAGCCCCACGCCCGACGTCACGCCCACGTGTGCGAGATCGCCGCCGTCGAGGTCGAGAAAGTACGCGGCGGTGGCGCCGGCGCCCAGGCCCGCGGCCGTGGCGCCAAGCTGCGTCCACCACAGCGGCCGCGCGTCGGGCGACGGCGGAAGGCTCAGCACGAAGCCGGCGGCGAGCGCGTTGCTCGCGGCCACGGTGACGTCGAGCTCCGCCAGGTCGCTCGGCTGCAGGTCGAGGAACAGCGCCACGGTGGTGCCGCCGAGCAAGCCCACCAGCGCTCCGCCGGCGCCCGCGTACACGCGGTGGCGCGTGTCGATGGGCTCGTTGGTGATGGCGGCGGGCAACAGCAGGCCGGCGTAGGTGCCCATGATCGACGTCGAGAACGCGAGCCCAACGTCGGTGCCCGACAGGCGCGCGTCGCCCAAGCCGAACCACCCGATCGCGGCCGCGCTGCTGGCGCCCGCGCACGCACCCCACAGGCCGTAGCAGGCGCCCGTTCCCGGGGCCACGCGATCGGCCACCAGCGACGACGCGGCCGCGCCACCCGCGGCCGCGCCCGCCGCCGCAGCGACACTGATGGCCACGCGCGAGCCCACGTCGAAGGCGTTGGGCTTGGCGGCCAGCTCGGCCGCGGCGCGCGCCTCCTCGGCCACGATGGCGGCCAGCTGCTCGGGCGCGCGCTTGCGCAAACGCTCGTCGAGGGCCGCGCGCACGGTGTCGTCGCTCGCGCCCGTGCGCGCCACGACGAACGCGCTCGTGATGTCGTCGTCGGCCAGGGCATCGAGCGCAGCGATGGCGCGCCGCTGACCGTCCGTGGAGCCCCGAGCGAGCAGGTCGAGGAAGAGCGCGCGCGCCGGCGGGAGGTCGACCAGCGCCGCCAGCCCGTCGAGCGCGGGGGCGCGCGCGTCGTCGGAGAACTTGGCCAGCCGCCACAAGAATGGGAGCGCGCGCGCGTCGCCGGTCGCGACCACGTCTGCCACGGCCTGCGCGCGGTGTGCGGCGTCGGCGCTGGCGTAGGCGAGCAGCGCGTGCAGCAGCGCCTCGTCGGGACCGCAGCGATGTCCCGCGGGGCACGGCACGCGCACCGACGGTTGGCTCTTGGCCGCAAGGAGCAGCGCTGGCAGCGCCACGGCGGCGTCGGCGGCGTCGGTGCCGGGTTCGAGCGTCTGTTGCAGGCGCGCGAGCGCCGCGGGCACGCGCGCGAAGCCGCCGAGCGCCGCCAGCGACGATAGGCGCACGGCGCTGGCGTCGGAGCGGCTCAAGCGCACGAGCATGGGCACCGCGCGATCGTCGTCGAGCGCGGCCAGGCCCTGGATCGCCAACGAGATCGCGCGCTGGCGGTCCTCGACGTCGAGGACCGCGAGCGCCGCGTCGAGCCGGAGCCACGCAGCCAAGAGCTGCGCGTCGGCGCCCTCGGGTGGCGGCTCGGCGGTCGGCGGCTCGACGGCTGGAGCCTGTGGCGTCTCGGGCGGAGGACCAGCGGCGGGGTCGAGGGGATCGATGGGCGTGCCGCCTTGCGCACGCACGCCGGCGGCGCAGAGCACGAGGCTTGCGACTACCAGTGTCGACCGGGTGATTGGCGACTGACCGTCCATGCTGGTCGCGATGCACAATGCGTGCCTCACGCACGTGGGCAGCATGGCGATGGGCGAAACACGATGTCCACACACACGCGGCACAGGGACCGTGTGGCAGAAGCGTGCGCCGCCGTGGCGCCGTGCGGGCGCGCCGCCTTGTCGAACCCGCGTCGGCGTGGCTGCCGGAGACGTGCAGCACCGCCCGCTCCTTCGCGGCGCGCGCCGCTCACCCTTGCGGCGTCCGCCGGCACGTTCCGCGTGGCGCTCGAGCTCGCGGGCGGCGCGCATTGCGTGTGTACCGTCGACGTGGTCGCGCCCGAGCACGCGACGTGCGGCGCGCCGGGAGCGCGGCTGAATGAGTGCACGACATGATGCGGCGCCAATGCATCGGCGCGCGTGAGCTCACCGGCGACCGCGCGCAGCGCCTCGCGATCGAACGTCAGCTCGGCGAGCGCGCTCAGGTCGTCCGACCTGAAAGGCTACGACGCGCTTTGCGCGGCGGGAGGTGCGGCATGACGACGAAGAAGCCGTCCGCCGACATCCTCGAACGCCTCGCCGAGTTGTGCATGGCGTTCAAGCTATCGACGCTCGCCGAACAGCTCGCCCCGCGTCTGATCGACGCCGGTCATGGCGATGTCCTCGGGCTCGTCGCCAAGCTCTTCGAGCTCGAGGCAGGCGACCGGCGCGAGCGTCGCGTCGATCGCCTGCGCTGCGCGTCGCGGTTGCCGCCGGGCAAGACGCTCGAGACGCTCGATCTCGGGCGGTTCCCACAGCCGATCGCTGCGAAGCTCAAGGAGCTCGCCAAGGGAGCGTTCCTTGACCGGTGCGACCGCGTGCTGTGCTTCGGCCTAGCTGGCGTGGGCAAGGGCTATGCGGCCGCCGCGCTCGGCCACGCCCTCGTAGGCCACGGGCAGTCGGCGCTCTACACGCCCACGTTCAAGCTCGTGCAGGATCTGCTCGCAGCGAAGCGCGACCTGAAGTTGAGCCGGGTGAAGTTGACCCGGTTCGGTGGACACCTTTTGAACGGAGCAAACGGTGTCCGTGGCAAGCAAGAAGCAGGACGGGAAGCGTCGGTCTTTCACGGATGAGTTCAGGGCCGGGGCGGTGCGCCTGGTCCTGCAGGAAGGCCGCACGGCCGCGGAGGTCGCGCGAGCCTTGGACCTCTGGGAGTCGGTGCTGCACGGCTGGGTGCGGCAAGCGAAGGCCGAT
>CAZONM010000258.1:0-8710 GCA_964580865.1 uncultured Myxococcales bacterium
GGCCGCGGGCCCGGGCCAGGTTCTCGCTGCGCAGCACGGCCCCGCACAGGGCGCGCACCTCGCTGAGCGCGGCCGCGTCGTCGCCGGCGCCATCGCGCAGCGCCGCGCACGTGGGCGCCGGCGCCACACGGGCGCACGCAGGCTCGAGGCGCTCGATCATGCGCACGCCCGGGCCCTGGCTACGCACGTTGCCGCCCACCAGGAGCACGGCGCCGCCGACGGCGACGGCGGCGCTGTGGCGACGCGGGACGAACGACGAGGGCGCGGTGGTCCACGTCGCGCCCGCGACGTCGAGCACCTGGAGCCGGCCGAGCTCGGTGTAGTCGCCCATGACGTAGAGCTTGCCGCTGAGCGCGGCGACCGCGTGCGCGCTGGTCGGCGACGGCAGATCCGCCACGCGCTGCCACGCGCTCGCGCCCGGCGGCAGCCGCTCAACCAACGCCGACGCCTTGTTGTCACCGAGGTAGCCGCCCACCGCGTAGAGCGCGCCGTCGACGTCGACCAGGCGGGTGTCGCGCCCCTCCGCCAGCGGCGGGCCGTCGCTCCACGCGCCGGTGTCGGGATCGAGCACGTCAACGCGCGCGGTGCGACCCTCAGCGGTGGAGCCGCCGGCGACGTAGAGCCTGCCGTCGTGCCATGCGGCCGAGGCGAACAGGCGTGGCACCGGCATCGGGGCCAGGGGCTCCACGGCCAGCGTGTCGACGTTGATCCGCTCCGCCGGGGCCATCGCGCGGCCCCCCTCGCCGCCCACCACGTACAGCCACGGCCCGCGCAGGGCGACCGCGTGGTAGCGGCGCGCGGTGGCGCCCTTGACCACGCGGCGCGTGGGGCGCCCACCTGCGCGCTCGAAGGTGAGCAGCTCGCGAGACTGCTTGCTCTGGCCCTGGCCGCCGAAGACGTAGGCCCGCGTGCCGTCACTGGCCGCGGCGGCGCCGTACAGGGGCTCGAGGGCGTAGGCGTCGGCGCGCGCGAGGCCGCAGGTGGGCGTCGCGACCGACGAGGACAAGGCGGTCAGGAGCGCGAGGAGCATGGCCGATGGTCGCGCCCGCTCGGTGCTACGGCAACGCCGGTTGATCGCCGGCACACGGGCCGCGGTACGATGCGAAACTTCGCGTCTGGACGCGGCGATCCGCATTGCCGCGCATGTAGCACCCTATCCCACATCCTTGCCGATACCGACCGCCAACAGAGATCGACGCGAGCCCCGGAGCATCCATGCCAGCCACCTTGAACGACCGCAGCATCCGCGCCGCCTACGCCCACGTGAAGCGCAACGTCGGCACCGGCACCGCCTCGCTCGACGACCTCAAGGGCGTGCTCGCCGCCGTGGCCGACAAGGCCGGCCTCACGCAGACCTCCGCCAAGACCCAGCTCGAGAACGCGGTCTCGGTCCAAGAGAAGCTCGCCATCGTCAAGGAAGGGCTTTCGGCGGTCGAGAAGGCCGACCTGACGCAGATCCTCGACGCCGGCCCCGTGGCCCTCTCGGCCGAGGCCAAGAAATTCCTCGAGCAGGTCATCGGCCGCACGCCGGTGAACCCCGGCGCCGGCGCCGTCACCATCACCGCCATGCTCAAGCAGGGCGGCAAGGTGCTCATCACCGGCACCGCCAAGCCCAACGTCACGGTCGAGGCGCTCAACCTCTCGGCCATCCCGGGCATGCGCCTGCACGACGACGACACCTTCGTGCTCGGCAAGACCGACGGCTCCGGCCGTCTGCAGGGCACGTGCGAGCTCAAGGCCGGCGACTGGCTGCGCGTGCGCACGCGCGACGCCAGCGGCAACACCAGCGATTGGCAGGTGCTGCGCGCCGACCAGCTCGGCAGCGACACGCGCGAGGCGCTGGTGGCCATGCAGCGCATCGAGCTGTCGGACGCGGGCAACGGCAAGATCAGCGTCGCCAACAACAACAACAGCCGGCCCATCTCCGAGCCCTTCGCCAAGCTGCAGTTCGAGAACCAGCGCACGGGCGAGAAGGTCATCCTCGACCTCGACGACACCGGCCGCTTCAACGGCGTGCCCAAGCTCAACGGCAGGCCCGGCGATCGCTACACGCTCGCCGCCAGCGACGGGCGCGACAACACGAGCTTCCGCACCAAGCTGGCGGGCTTCCTCGAGGTGCCGGGCGCCGGTGGCGGCGGCAGCGGCGCGCAGATCGCCGACCCCTTGCCCCACAAAGACGACCGCAAGCCCGACGGCACCGCGCGCTACGACCTCAAGCGCTACACGGGGCCGCTCTTCCACAACGGCATCCAGCCCGACGACGTAGTGCAGGGCAACATCGGCGACTGCTACCTGCCGGCGGCCGCGGCCGCGCTCGCGCACGCCATGCCCGATGCCATCCGCACCATGATCAAGGACGACGGCAACGGCAAGTTCACCTTCACCTTCAAGGACGCGTGGGGCGGTCGCGACAAGAAGATCGAGGTCGACGCCGACTTCTACACGCGCTCGTGGGGCGGCCCGCTCTACGGCGCGTCGTCGAACTCCACGGACCCGGCGCGCATGGAGCTGTGGTGGCCGCTGTTCGAGAAGGCCTACGCCAAGCTGCAGGGCGACTACCACTCCATCGGCGAGGGCGGCTGCTCGTCGGATGTGTTCGAGGCTGTCACCGGTCGCCAAGCCGTCGACGAGACGTTCTCGGCCGGCAGCGCCGATCGCCTGTTCACGCTCATGAAGAAGAAGCTCTCGCAGAAGCTACCGGTGTGCTTGGGCACCAAGGACGATCACGGCGGCCGCGGCGACTTCGCCAACAGCGGCATCTTCGGCGACCACACCTACACGGTGCTCGGCGCCACCGAGCGAAACGGCGTCAAGTACGTGCAGCTGCGCAACCCGTGGGGCGAGTCGGAGCCCGCGGGCAACGGCGCCAACGACGGTGTGTTCGAGCTCAAGCTCACGGACATGCCGAAGTGGTTCAACGTGCTGTGGTCGGTGCAGTAGGCACCGCGGCGAGGACGCGGTCGCGCTGCGCCTCGCTGATCAGGCCGCGCTCGCACAGCGCGCGCGCGGCCTCGCCGTAGTTGGCGAACACTACGAAGCGCGGGTCCTCCTTCACGAACGCGGGCACCGCGAAGCCGGGGAGGGCGTGCACCATCGCCACGCTCACCTTGTCGGGGCGGGCCTCGAGCACGCGGCGGAACACCTGGGGGTCGGCCTGCACGGTGTCGCCCACCAGGATGGCGGTGCGGCTCGGGTTCTTGTCGAGGAGCTCGCAGATGTTCTTCACCTTGCGATCGGCGAGCGCGCGGTTGTGATCGAAGGGGCTTGCGAGCGCCGAGCCGACGTCGCCGTGGCGCACGGAGCCGTAGTCGATGCCGGCGCGCTTCACCGCGGGCACGCCCGAGACGAACAGGCCGTCGCGCGCGGTCACGAAGTGCACGTCGCCGCGCGCGTCGGTGCCGGCCTTGCCCTCGTCGAGCGCGGCGTACAGCTCGCGCGCGCCGGGGAAGACGTGCGGCAGCGGGCTCGAGCCGCGGTTCGGCGCCACCGTGTCGTCGATGTCGGAGATGACCACGGCGCCCGGACTGCCCGAAAACGGGCGCGCCTCGTCGAGCAAGCGGCGGGCGCGCGCCTTGAGGGCGGGGTCGTCGATGTCCTTGGCGAGCAGCTTTGCCGTGCCATGGCGATCGGCGCCGCCGTCCAACAGGCGCGAGGTCTCGCCCCGCGTTCGCGGGTCCTGCCGCTCGAGGATGTCCACGATCTCGCGCTCCTCGCGCAGATCGGTCGATCCCTCGGCGAGCTGCTCGATGCGCTGCTGCGCCTCGCGCGGCGCCAACGCGCGGCGCGGCGTTACCGTGCACGACATGGTCAAGGTTTCGGCGCGGCGGCGCCGCGGGGGTTGGGCGCGACCGTCGGTCACCCGGCGGAGCGGATCAGCTCTCGCCGAAGCACGCGGCGAGCCACTGCTCCACGTCGGGGCGTAGGGCGTGGCCCTGCTCGGCCCTGCCGCGCGGCCCGAACAGCACGCCCTCGAGCGCGTAGATGGCGATGTCGGTGTAGCCGAGCGCCTGCATGGCGCGCACGTCCTCGGCCAGCGCGAGCGCGCTGTCGTAGACGGGCTCGTCACCGAGGATGCCGGTGCTGGTCTGACCGATGACCACGGCGTCGTGGGTGACGCGGTGGCGCGCGGCCCACAGCGCCAGCGTGCGCTTGTCGTCGTCGCGCGAGGACGAGCGCCGCCCGGGCACGCGCCGCGCCAGCGACGGGTAGCACATGGCGGCCTGCACGCCGAACAGCGGCGCGCCGTCATCGTCGACGGCGGGGCAGCCGAGCGCCCAGTGGCGCAGCAGGTCGCGCCCCGGCGTGATGGTGAGCGGCGGCATGACGGCCGCGTGCAGCGGCAGCTCGCGCGCCTCGAGGTCGCGGCCGAGCTCGATGAGGTCGCGGTGGCCCTGGCGCGCGTCCCACGCCGAGCGCAACAGCGAGCCCGCCACGCCCCCGAGGGCGCGCGCGCGCGCCGTGAGCGGTGCGCTTGGCGCGCCGATGGTCCACGCGGCGCGGATCAGGGGCTCGCGCGGCTCGAGGTCGAGCGCCACGCCGACGTCGACGTCGTCGTGGGCGCGCTCGAGCGCATCGAGCAGCGGCAACAGGCGCGCCTGAAACGTGGCCGCCGTCGACGTGTTGAGGAAGCGCGTGGCGCTGTCGGCGAGCTGCGGCCACAGGTCGAGCTCGAGGTCGTGGCGCGCGAGCGCGTCGCGCGCGCGCAACAGCTCGTCGACCGCCGCGTCGGGCGGGGCGTCGGCCAGCTCCACCAGGCACGCGACGCGCACCGGATCTCGCTGCGCCGCGTCACGCAAGGCGGCCAGCGCCGGGCCCATGGCCGGATCTGCCAAGTGCGCCGCGGGCGACGGTCCGCCGCTCCTGCGGATCTCCACCAGCTCCCAATAGAACCGGCGCGTCGCGCGCACGGCTCCCCACGGCGCAGCGTCGCCCGCTGGCACCTCCGGCGGTGCGTCGATGCCTCCGACGAACGACCGATGGTCGGTCAATGTAGGCAACGGTCGCATGTGAGGTGCGATACAGGATGCATCCATTTCTGGGGAGTCCCGATGTCGTCGACCACGCACCGCGTCATCGCCGTCGCAGCCTTCGCCGCCCTCGCCGTCGCGGGCTCCGCCTGCCAGCTCGAGCGGATGTTCCCCGACAAGGTCGGCCCCGGCGCCGCGCGCCTGAGCGTGCGCAACTCAGTCAAGCTCATCAGCTTCATCGACGACGACACGAGCTGCGGCATGTCGAGCCCGGCGGTGATGCAGAGCTTCCGGCAAGAGGGCGAGCTCGGGCAGCTCGGCACGGTCACCTGGACGGTGGAGAATTGCACGCTCGACTTCGGGCCGGAGCTGGTGGCCGTCTCCGAGGACTGCAACGGCGCCAAGACCCTCGTGCGCGGCACCGTCGTCATCTCGGCTACCAAGACCGTGGAGGGCTTGCTCACCGGCAACCCCGAGAAGCCCGTCATCCCGCAGTCGCCCGACGCGGTGACCTTCGCGGTCAGCGCCAAGGCGCGCGACTACGAGCTGCAGCTCACCGATCGTGCGTCGGTGCTGGTCATGCAGCGCGCCGACATCGAGGTGCTGGCGCGCATCCACCTGGCGCAGAGCCTGTCGCTCGGCGTGTGCAGCATCGACACCAGCGAGGTGACGCTCGACGCCATCACCGTTCGCGACGCCGTGTACACGGTCGACGACGGCGAGGGCCACGTCTTCGACGTGGACGTGCCCGCGGTGGACCTCGCCGGACAGCTCGGCAAGTACGGCAACCGCGAGAACTACTACGAGGGCGCCATCACCGTGTGGGACACCAAGGTCGACCTCAACGTCGACCACGTGCTCGACCCCGAGTACGACCCCGCGTACTTCCAGAGCGCCTTCACGTGCCGCGAGGACCTCAAGCTCCCGTACGAGTACACGTGCAAGCCGCTCACGCCCATGCTGGCCGAGGGCGCGGCCAAGCTCACCTTCAGCAACACCGGCGCGCTCATGGGCGCTGTGGTCGCCGACACGCGCTGCGGCTTCGCCAGTCCCGACGTCATCGAGAGCGCCCAGGTCAGCGGCCAGGTGGGGCACGACGGCGGCGAGGTGCTCTACCGCATCGACACGCCCTGCGCCTTCGACTTCCCCACCAAGACGCAGCTCAAGCGCGACTGCGCCGGCACGACCACCTACGCCGAGGGCAAAGCGTTGGTGAAGGGCACCATGCGCCTGCGCGGGCGCGTCACCGGCGACCCGGCCCAGCCCATCATCCCCACGTCGCGCGACGCGGTCGAGCTCACCTTCGACGTCACCTTCGATCACTTCAAGGCCAGCAGCAGCACCAGCGACAAGAGCCTCGAGGTCGTCGAGGGCTCGCTCACGGGCCGCATGAGGCCGCGCATGGCGCTCGACAGCAGCACCGGCGCCTGCTCCATCGCCACGCCGGTGGTCACGTTCGAGGACGTGGCGTACCGCGAGGGCACCGTGGCGCTGCTGCGCGCCAGCGGCAACGCGCTGCAGCTGGCCATCGACGGCTCGTCGCTCGACGCGCAAAACGGCAACCGCGACGGCGTGGAGAACATGCTCGCCGGCAGCATCGTCGTCGACGGCACGCCCTACGCCATCCCGCTGGAGCAGGGCGCCCCGCCGGTGCTCGATCCCGAGTACGCGGCCGACGACTTCGCGGCGAGCTTCTCGTGCACGCCCAACCTCGTCATCCCCACCAGCGACCAGCAGTGCAACTTTCGCCAGGTGATCGGCGACGGCGCCGCGCGCCTGGTGGTGCAGACCGTGGGCACGGTGGCGAGCATGATCAACAAGAACGACGAGTGCGGCTTCGAGGACACCTTTGGCGTGCTCATCTTTCCCACCGACGTGGTGGGTGACTCCGGCGAGATGGGCTCGATGACCTGGGACGTAGAGCAGTGCGCCGTGGGCTTCGACGCACGCACGGTGTACGCCGAGGACTGCATCGGCGGCGCCACCTTCGTGCAGGGCCACGCCAACGTGAACGCCTCGCGCACCGTGTACGGCGAGCGCACCACCCAGTACCTGCTGGTCGACGCCATCGAGCCGCGCGATCACCACGACGTCGAGATCACGCTCACCGACGTGGAGCTCGACGAGTTCGTCACCTACCAGCTGGCCGCCGGCCAGAGCCAGCCGGTGGGCAAGCTGACCATCCACGAGGGCACGCTGTCGGCGCTGGTGGAGCCGGCCACGGGCGCGCGCGCCGACGATCCCGAGACCATGGACGTGCCCACGCCCATCGCCCACGTGAGCCAGATCCACCTGCGCAACGCGCGCGCCACGCTCGAGGCGCAGGGCAAGGTGTTCGAGATCGAGATCGCCGACACCAACCTCACCGCCACCAACGGCACCTTCGACGCCGTCACCAACCGCATCGACGGCACCATCATGATCGACGGCAACGCCGTCACCGTGGGCGGCCCGCTCAACCCCACGTTCAACGCGACGCAGTTCGAGCAGAGCTACACCTGCACCGAGAACCTGGCGGGTCCGGTGCGGTGACGGCGGCGGTTCGGGCGCGCCCCTCAGCGCTTGGGCGGCGCGCTGACCAACCCGGCGTAGAGCGAAAACGCATACACGCCTTGCAGGCTGCCCAAGAGGATGTTGGCCGCGAGCTGAATCAGCATGCCGAGCAGCGGCACGATGCTGATGATACCCACCGCCATGTAGATGCCCATGAGCGCCACGCCGAACACCAGGTTGGCGAGGAACACGTCGAGCGCGCGGCCCGTAGTGAGCTGCCAGGCCCGCGACAGGGCCGCGCCCAGGCTGAGCTCCTCGACGACGATGAGCGGCAAGAGCGGCATCAGGCGCGTGAGCAGCCACACGCCGGCCACGAAGGTGCCGAGGGCGGGGATGAACCCGACGGCCCACAGCGGCTCCTCGGTCTCCACCAAGAGGGCGACGGGGACGCCCACGGGCACCACCCAGAGCGCCACGATGATGGCGACGTAGATCAGGTTCGCCAGGATGAGCCAACCCGAGCGCGACAGCCCGGCCAGGAACGCCTGCCAGACGCCGAGGCCGGTGCCTCCCGTGCGCTCTTTGTCATCGGCCAAGAGCATGGTGCCCGCGCTCGAGGCGAGCATGAGGATGCCGGCCACGATCGCGAAGGCCAAGCCCACAGAGCCGAACGCCACCAGCTGGGTCGTCGACGGCTCACCGCTGTCGGACAGGGAGATCGCGGCCCAGACGCCGAAGGCGATGCCCAGGGGCAGGAGCGCCGCGTACGGGATGAGCGTCATCAGCACCTGCCGCCCGAGATCGTTGCTCCACAGGCGGAAGGTCTCGGTCAGCGGCTCGCTGACGCCAAAGCGGATGTTGTAGGGCCCTGGCGGCGGCATGGGCCTCGCCTCGACAGGGCGCTCGCCGAAGGCGCCCACGCTGGCGCCAACGCCGACCGCTTGCCCGCAGGCAGCGCACGTCCCAAGGCCCGGCGCCACCGAGCGCCCACAATTGCTGCACAGCATGCGTCCTCCTGAAGCCGGCTCCACTCGTCAAAGACGGTCGAGGCAGTCTAGACGCTGGGCCCGCCCCGTCGTGTGACAATTGCACGCCCCCTCCTCGATCGCCCGACCGCGCGGCTCCTCGACGCCGCTGGAGCCCTCTACCTGCAAGGCACGCGCGTCCGCGCGCCGCTCGACGCCAGCGTGGCCCGCTTCCTGCGCGCGCGCCACGACCTGCGCGGCGCCGAGCGCGGCTTCGTCGTCGAC
>CAZONM010000259.1:0-8710 GCA_964580865.1 uncultured Myxococcales bacterium
CCATGGCGGGCGTAGCCCGCCATGGGGCCCCCTCCCAACTCCGCTTCGCTTGGCTCGCGCCCGACGTGGCCCCCGGTGATCACCAGGCCTTGCGTCACGCGCTTCGCGCTCATGGCCCTTCGGCATGCCGACGTCTCGGCCCTCGGGCCTCAGCGAATGCCCGGCGCCTTCGGTAGATCGGGCCGCGGCGCGCCGCGGGAGAGCAGCGCGAAGCCGATGAGCTTGTAGAGCAGGCGCGCGCCCACGTTGGCGTCCCACGAGCTGCCGAGCTCGTCGTCGCCGAGGGTTGCGGCGGGTGCAACCTCGACGACGTCCAGTCCCACGATGCGACGGCCCGCCTGCACCAGCAGGTCGACCAATGAGACCAACTCGTCGAACGACAGTCCCCCGGGCACCGGCGTGCCGGTGCTCGAGCACAGCGAAGGCTCGAGGCCGTCGATGTCGAGGCTCAGGTACACGTTCTCGGGCAGCTCGTTGATGATGGCCGCGCACACCGTGGGCCAGTGCCCGGCCAGGCGCGCCGCGCGCAGGTGCGCGTCGAAGTACGTGGTGATGCGCCCGGGCTGCGCCTTGATGAGCTCGACCTCGGCCTCGCAGAAGTCGCGGATGCCCACCTGCACCAGGCGCACGTTCGGCATGCGCTCGATGACGTTGCGCATGACCGAGGCGTGCGACCAGGTGAAGCCCTCGTAGGCCTCGCGCAGGTCAGCGTGCGCGTCGATGTGCAGGATGCCCAGGCGCCGATCGCCCATGGCCGCGGCGGTGGCCGCGATGGCCCCGTAGCTGACCGAGTGATCGCCGCCCAGCACCACGGTGATGCGCCCATCGCGTATGTGTTCGGCGCAGCGCTCGGTCACCGCGCGGTTGACGCGGAGGCCGGCCTCCTCCACGAGCTGCCGATCCGCGTCGGGTGGGGCAGCGCCGTCGGTGACGGCCTCAATGCAGCGACAGGCTGCCTCGCGCGCCGCGCGGTTGAGCTCGGGCAGCCACGAAAACCCGGGGTCGAGCGCGATGCCACTTGCCCACGGGCTGCCCACGTCGGCGTCGAGCAGGTCAACCTGGTGGCTGGCCGCGATCACGGCGGCGGGACCCCGTGCGGTGCCGGCGGCGTACGACACCGTGGCCTCGAAGGGCACCGGCACGACCACCACCTTGGCGTCAGCGACGGAGGTGTCGAGGCCAAAGAGCCCGGCGCCCTTCCTGGCCGGGCCGTTCACGTCGATGGTCATAGATCGATCCCGAGGATGCTACGTTTTGTAAGGGCAAGGGGGGTTGGTGTGGCGCCGATCCCATGGCACGCCCGGCGTGGCATGGGAACCTGGCGGCGATGGAAGCGGCGCGGGGCCGCTCGCATGGGAGCCCGAGGACGCAGCACGCATGGCTGACGAGCAGCTCGCACCGATCGCGACGTCGTTTTGGACCAACGACGAGGGTTGGCAGATCGCATGGCCGGCGGCCATCGGCCTCGCCGTCGTAGTGCATGCGTTTGCCTTCATGGGCGCGGCCAAGACCCCGCCGAAGAAGATCGATCCGCCGATCCAGATGGCGATCGCCATGCCGCCCCCGCCGCCGGAGCCGCCGCCCCCGGAGCCCGAGAAGCCCAAGCCCAAGCCCAAGCCCAAGGAGCTGCCGCCCGAGCTGCCGCCCCCACCTAACGAGACCACGCCACCCGACACGCCACCCACCGAGGTGCAGCCGGTCACCGGCGTCACCGCCGACAGCGTGGTCGCCACCAACACCTCGGGCATGAACGTGCGCGTGGGCAACACCACGTTCGGCAACCCCGACGAGGAGCCCTTCACCAAGCCCGAAGAGGTCCAGCAGATCACCGGCCCGACCTTCGACCTGTCGGCGTACCGCAAGACCGTGTTCGACATCCTCAACCGCGAGAAGCGCTACCCGCGCAAGGCGCGCGTGCTGCAGCTGCAGGGCCGCTGCGTCGTCAACTTGGCGCTCAACCGCGATGGCTCGCTGGCCGAGGAGCCGAAGCTGCTCGGCAAGGGCACCGGTCACGCCGTGCTCGACGAGGAGTGCCTGCGCATGGCCAAGTCCGTGCGGTACCCGCCCATCGTCGGCGAGGTCACCGAGCTGCCCGTGCGCGTACGACAGCCCATCGAGTTCACCATCCTGGACCCGTGACGGTGCTCCGGTCTCGTGCATTGGCGCCGCTGGTCGCGCACGTCGTCGCGCTCGTCATCGCGCTGGCCTCGGGGTGCGCGCGCACGGTGCAGGTAAAGGTGGAGGGCCCGCACACCGACGTGACCGTGGGCGATGTGGCGCTCGGCACGGTCCCCGACGAGGGCGCGCCCGTCGAGGTGCCCGCCGGCATCGCCGCGGTGCCCTTCGAGGTTCGACGGGGTGACGTGGTGGTCACGGGAGAGCTGCCGCGCACCGAGCCGAGCTACTGGGTGTTGGGCGGCGCGCTCGGCGGGGCAGCGTGCTGCGTGCCCACGGCCCTGGCGCTCGGCTTCTGTGTGGCCAACCCCGGGGCGCTCTTGGCGCCGTACCTCGTCGCCACCGGTATCGGCGACTTCGGTGCGGTCAACGCCGCGTGCGTGTCGCCGTCGTGGGCGACGCTGCCGCTGCTGTCTGGGTGCACCGCTCTCGGCTTGACGCCCGCCTTGCTCGCCCTCTGGGCCGACGCGCCGCCGGCCGAGGTGACGCTCGTCGCGCCCGCCGACGGGGGTGCACCAGCTGACCAGACAGCGGGCTCGCCCGCGCCGACCACCGAGGGGGTCCCATGGTGAGGTCCACGCTCATCATCGGCGCCGCGCTCTTGAGCGTTGGCGCCTGTGCGCCCATCGAGGGTCCGGTCACGGTGGAGGCGCTGGTGGGCGATGGCGCGGGCGGCGCCACCTTCGGCGACGTCGAGCTTGTGACCGTGGAGGACCTGCGCACGGGCCGCGGATCCGATTTCGACGTGGTCGGCGGCCTGCGCATGGTGAGCGACCAAGTCGTGGCGGCGGGCCGCAGCGCCGACAACGACGACGATCTGGTGGAGCGCGCGCGCGGTAGCGGCGGCTGGCACGACATCAATGCGCACCTGTCGTTCGACGGCACGCGCTGGGTGGCTGAGGACTTCCAGACGCTCACCATGTTCTCGGCCTTCGCCGGGCTCGAGCGCGCGTGGCGCTACGCCCTCGACGTAGGCGACGACTCCGGCGCCACCGGCGACAAGGCGTTGGTGGGCCTCGAGGCGACCGCCGTGGTGTCGGGCAACCTGCCCATCAGCCTGCTCACGAGCGACAACGCGGCCTACGCCGTACCGCTCGACAGCTGGCTCTTGCTGCGCGTGGTGGTGCAGGACGGCGTGCCCTTCGCCATGAGCGCCGACATCCTGGCGCACGAGTACGGTCACCGCTTCTTTCACAAGAACGTGTTCGACGACGAGCGCGCGTTCGCGTTCTTCAAGAAGCGCTTCGACGACATGTCTCTCGAGGAGCAGCGCGCCACGCGCTTGACCCAGGGGGTCGACGAGGGCTTGGCCGACCTGTTCTCGCTCGGCGTCACCGGCGAGCTGCAAGGCGTGCCGCGCGTCTTCGAGGCCGCCGGCGCGCTGTTTTCGCCCGAGGCGCGGCGTCGAGATCTCGAGGGTGCCTTCGCCGACGCGGCCACTTATGGAAACCTGCGCGACCTCACGCTCGACGGCGACCTCCTCGACGGGTGCGGCGCCGATGCGCAAGACGACCTGTTCTCGCAGGCGAGCTTCAACCACTACTGCATCGGCACGGTGTTGGCGCGCTCGCTGTGGGACGCCAGCGATCGGGACGTCGAGGTGCTGCGCACCGAGGTGCAGCCAGCCGTGCGGCGCGCGCTCTCGCGCATGGCCGAGGCCATGGGCGCCGCCGAGGACTTCGACGTCGATCTGCTCCTCGAGCCCGTGGCCGCCGAGCTGTCGCCGGGCGCGCGCCGCGACGCCGCCTGTGCCGCGTTTCGCGACAAGTTCGGCGTGCTCGTCGACGACGGCAAGGTGCCCACGTGCTCGTGAGCGTGCTCCTGTGCCTGGCGGCCGATCCCGGCGCACCGGCGGCGCCGCAGTGGCGCGTCGACGTGCCCATCGCGCTCGTGGCGCAGCCGCCCACGTCGGCCGACGGCGCGCGCGTGGCGCCGTGGCTCGGCCTGCGCGCCGCATACATGCTCGAGGCGCCGCCCGATCAGCTCGTGGTCCTCGGTGGCGACGTGGCGGCCATGCTCGGCTACGGCCCCAACGAAGGGACCTCGCGTGTGCATGCGGCGCGCGTCGGGGCCGCGATCGACGCGCGCGGTATCGTCGCGCTGAACGTCCTGCACTCTGCAACCACGTGGCTGCGGCCCTACGGCTTCGCGGGCGCGGAGCTCGGCGGGGCGACGGCCGTCGTCACTGCGTACGACGCCCAGCGCTACCGGCTCTTGCCCGTGTGGGGTGCTCGGGCCGGGCTCGGCCTCGAGCTGACCGTGCGCGTGCTCTCGTTGCGCGTGGACCTCGGCGCGGGCGTTCGGACCGGCGAGCTCGCGCTCGACTCCCGCTTCGCGGTCGGCGCCGCGTTCTGACCGCGCGTCGACCCGCGCGGCGGCCGCTTCACGGGGGCGCTACAGCTCGAACATCAAGAGGCGCAGGATCTGCAGCTGGTCCGGGTGGCTGCCCGGCTCTTGGTGGAACGACGAGTAGATGACCCGCCCGTCGCCGTGCTCGAAGCCGACGATCTGCGGCGAGTCCTCGATCTCGGTGCCGCCCATGAGCGGGCTGTCGGCGCGCAGGTAGACGATGACATCGGGGCCCACCTCGACCATCACGCTCCAGGTCTCGAGCGCGTAGCGCAGCGTGGCGTCGACCCGACCGAAGGCCGACGCGAGCGGCGGGTACACGAGCTCGGCCGGCAGCGCGTCGGCGATGGCGCCGCGGTCGCCGGCGCCGCGCGCCAGATCGTCGCCGTAGAAGTCGATGCGATCGGGCCAGGTGACCTCGATGAGGTCGTAGGCCTGGTCGGAGGCATACACACTGCCGCCGTCGGCCACGAAGGCGCGCAGCCGCTCCTGCATGGCGGGCGTGGCGAGGTAGGTCGCCTCGGCGGAGCGGCAGTTGAGGAACAGGATGCGGTAGTCGCGCACGCGCTCGTCGGCGCCGAGCAGGCGCTCGGCCCAGTCGCCGTCGTACAGGTCGATGTCGCCGGCCTCGACACCGACGTCGTCGAGCACCTCCTCCACGTGGTCGTAGAGGCTGCCGCGCACCACCGCGATGCGCAGCTCGTCGGGCACGAGCGCGCATTCGTCCTCGGGGAGCTCGAGGATGCCGCCCGGCGGGATGGCCACGGCGCGCGTGCTCTGGAAGCTCCCCTTCACGATGACGAGGGTCTGCAACCCGGCGGGGACGCCCTCGAGGAGGAAGCGCCCCTCGTCATCGGTGAACGACACGATCTCGTCGTCGCCGGCGGGGGTGATGCTGGCGCGCGCGTCCACGAGCCAGCCGCTGCCGTCGGGCGCGCACACCCGGCCGCGCACCCCGCCGAGCTCGAGCGGCGGCGAGCCCGCGCAGGCGCCGCCCACGTCGACCACCGTCTGCTCGTCGTCGCGCACGGCGACCTCCTCGGCGCGCGCGAAGCCCGTGGCCGTCACCGACAGCACGTGGGTGCCGACGGGCACCTCGGCGAACGCGAAGCGCCCCTCGGCGTCGGTGACGTCCTCGAGCTCGGTCGCGTCGGGCAGGAGGATGACCACGCGGGCGCCCGCCACCACCTCGTCGACGTGGCGGTTGCACACGCGGCCCACCACCGAGCCGAACGCGTCCTCGGGCAGCGCGCGGCATGCGTCGTCGTCGACCACGGTGGTGGCGCCGGCGCGCACCTCGATGCGCTTGCCGCGATCGCCCGGCAGACGCACGGTGGCGTTGCCGGCCGGCACGTCCTCGAACAGGAAGGCGCCGTCGTGATCGGCCACGGCGCGCAGCTCGCCCTCGTCGTCGAGCCGCAGCTCGACGACCACGCCGGCGGCGGGCGCGCCGCTCTCGGGCACGCAGGCGACGCCGGCGACGGCGCCCGGGGGCGCGTACAGCGGCTCGACGTCGCAATCGCACGCGGCGAAGGGCAGGAGCGCGAGCGAGACGCAGAGGAACATGCGCGGCATGACCGCCCGGTAGCGGAGCCGGCCGCGCCGCGAAACACGGCCGCCCGAGCGGCGTGACGCGGATCAACCGCCGTGCTGCTGCCCGGCGGGCTCGAGCTCCAGCGGGCCTGCCACCGGTGACCCCGAGGGATCGGTGAGCGTCACGTCGAGCGTCCAGCGGCCACTGTCGGTGTGCAGCCGGATGACGACGCTGGCTCCGGCACCGTCGGCGTCGGTGCCGGTCATCTCGTCGAGCCAGTTGTGGTGGGTGGGCGTGTAGCTGAGCGCATCGGCGTCCTCGACGTCGACGAAGTGGTCGCCGCCGGCGGCCACCAAGCGCACGGGCTCGTAGGGGTACTCCTTGTACATCATGCCGGGCTCGCCCACGGGCCGGCGCTCGAGCCGCACGCACGCGCCGTCGTCACCGCTGGCTTGCAGCACCTCGCCGCGCGGATCGAAGACCAGCGGCGCCAGGCCGCACGTCGCCGGCCGGTCGCCGTCGCCGGGCGCGGGACCGCAGGCCGCGGCGGCCACGGCGACGAGGAACGTGAACATCATGGCGCGCGTCATGGGTGCGGCGTACGCAGGATCGATGCCAGGGCGTCCGGCGCGGCGCATCGCGGGCGGCCCCGTTCGCACGCCGCGGAATTCCGGCGCGCGCGGCGCCGCCATCGGGGAACACGCAAGGCGCGTCGCCGGTTGTGCCCGAGCGCGGTGCCACAAGGCGCCCGCACGAGGGAGGGCCCATGTCCGACACGGCCATCGAGATCCCCGCCACCCCCATGCAGCTCTTCGATCCGTCGCGCGGCGCTACCAGGCCGGGCGCACGCCTCGTCCGCGCCCGACGCCACGCGCGGGTGGCCGCCTCGATCCCGCTCCTGATGGGCTTCCTCCTGCTCGCGCTCGACGCGCTCGCCAACGACAGCACGCCGGCGGTCTTCATCCTCGCGGGCGCGTGGCTCGCCGCGGTCGCGGTGTACCTGGCGGTGCTCGCCGGGAGCTACCTCGTGCGCTCGTCGCTGCCGCCGCTCGAGCTCGCGCGCGACCTCGGCCCCGGCAGCTCCTCGGAGCGCACGGCGCTGCTCCTGCCGCTCGTGAGCGTGGCGCTCGTGGGGCCCCTGTCGCTGCACGGCGTGATCGCGCTGCTCCTCGGCTGCGGGCCCGGGCCCATCGGCTTCGACGAGTGGGTGATGGCGAGCCTCATCGTGGTGGGCCACGCGCACCTGGTGTTCGCGTTCCTGGTGGGCAGGCACGCCACCATGCTCGCCGAGGACACCCGGGGCGTGTCGGCCAAGCGCACCTTCCTGTGGACCACGCTCGCCTCGGCGATCCCGGGGGTGCTGCTGTACGCGATCCCGCCGGTGCTCACGGCCATCACGGGCGCGGTGTTGGCGCCGCCGATGTACGGGTGGGCGCGCCGCACGCTGGCCGTGGAGCGCGCCATGGTGGCGCGCTGAGGCAGCGCTCGTCGCGGCGACGCTACAGCCGCCACTCCATGCCGAACCCCACGGCCGGCCCCACGGCGATCTCGCGCTCCCAAGAGACGTAGCCCGCCGGGTCCTCGGTGCGCACGCCGGCGCCGTCGAACACGGCCGACACCCCCAGGCTCGCCGACAGGATGATGGTGCCGGGCGCGCCGGTGCCCCCGAACAACGAGCGCACGCCCACTTCACCGAAGGCCCAGCCGCTCTCGCCGACACCGCCGGCGCCGAAGAGGCCCAGGCGCGACGACACGGGCATCGCCACCTCGCCGCGACCCACGCCCAAGACGAAGCCCTCGGGGCGCGCGAAGATCGACGACGACCACGAGAAGCGTAGGCCGTCGTAGGCGCCGAGGCGCAGCACCTGGTTGAAGGTGGCGCCGTTGTTCTGCTCGCACACCGGCTCGCCATCGGGGACGAAGCGGTAGGCGTCGGGCACCCCGTCGTCGTTGGTGTCGAGGGGCTGCTCGGCGCCGTTTTGCACGCACGGGCCCGCGTTGCCCACCAGCGCGCCGCCGCCGAGCCCGATCTCGAAGAAGTCGGTGACGTACGAGGCCGTGAGCGCGAACGCGCCCGGGTAGTGCAGGTCGCGGGTGAAGACCGCGAACCCCATGGGCGCCATCTCGATCCCGAGGGCTACGGGCACGGCATCGAAGGTGTAGCGCGCGTAGCCGTCGACGAGGCCGCCCACGGGGTAGGCGCCCGGCGCGCCCACGCCGAGGAAGGGGCGCGCCATGAAGCCGAGGCTCCAGTGAAAGGGCGCGCGCCGCGGCAAGAACAGGCTCTCCGACAGCTCGTCGTCGGTGGCGAGCACCAGGTCGCCGGGGGCGGCAACGTCGCCGCGCCCGAGCACGGCCATGGCGCGAGCCTCGGCGAGCTCCTCGATGGCGACGACCGCCGTCACCTCGCCCGACGGCACCTGCGCCACGCCGCCCTTCACCAGGTCGGGCTTGGTGACCAGGCGCTGCGACACCACCTTGACGTGCATGCCGGCCACGAAGCCGCGCGCGCTGCCGCCGTCGAAGATGACGCGCCCCTCGCTCACCTCGAGCACCGTGCCGCTCGGCGTGGGCTGCGCGGGCGCGGGAGGCGCGGGTGTCGGCGGCGCCTCCCGAGGCGGCGCGCGCGCCACCGTCGGCTCCGCGCGCGCC
>CAZONM010000260.1:0-8709 GCA_964580865.1 uncultured Myxococcales bacterium
CGCGCCATGCGCCATCGCCTCGTGCACGCGCGCGCACAGCTGCTCGGCCCAGATGACCTCGCCCACGCCCGTGGCCACCACGGCGCCTGCCGCGCCCACGTGGATGCCGGCGCCGGGGATGGGCACGTCGCCCACGCGCCCCGGCAGCGCACACCAGATGCCGCCCGTGGAGCCCGCCGCCGCGAAGCTGCCATCGGCCGCGCGCACCACGGCGCCCACGGTGTCGCACGCGCCGCCGGCGTCGGCGGCCTTGCGCCAGTACACGTCGGGCACGTCGGCCCACAGGGCGGCGAACGTGCCGTCGCCGAGCGTGCGCATGCGCGCCGCGTGCTTCTCCTTCGCGCGCGCCGTGGCGAGGTCGGCCTCGGGCAGGCCGAGGCGCAGCGCCAGCTCGCGCGCGCCGCGGCCCACGATCAGACGATGGGGCGTGCGGTACACGGCGCGCGCCACGCGCACCGGGTTCTTGATGCCCTCGAGCCCCGCCACGGCGCCGAAGCCGCGCGCGTCCATCACGGCAGCGTCGGTCTGGATGCTGCCGTCGAGGCGCAGCGTGCTGCCAGTGCCGGCGTTCATGCGCTCGTCGTCCTCCAGCACCACCACCGCTGCCTCGGCGGCGTCGAGGGCGCTGCCGCCGCGCGCCAGCGCGTCGAGGGCGGCGGCGCAGGCGGCCTGACAGCCGTCGGCCACCGCCGGGTCGTTGGCGGCGCCGCCGTGGGTGAGGACGAGCGCGCCGCTCACAGCGCCGGCTCCCGCCCGATCTTGGCGTTCACCAGCGCGCGCAGCGTGGCGTACAGCTCGACGCCGCTCTTCTTGTCGAGCCAGCGCGCGCCGTCGAAGCGGAAGTGCCAGGCGGCGCGGTCGGCGGCCAGCCACAGCTCGCGCAAGGGCGGCTGCAGGTTGAGCACGAACGGCGCGCCGGCGGGGAACTGCAGCTTGAGCACGCCCGCCTCGAGCACGGCCTCCACCGCGTCGGGATCTTCGGCGTCGATGGCGCCGCGCACGCGCTCGATGACGGCGCCGGCCAGGGCGCGGAAGGCGGGCTCGTCCAGCGTGTCGCTCGTCGCCATGGGCAGCTCCTGTGCGGACGCGCGCGCGCTCACTCCTGGCGGCGAACGGCGGCGGATCCTTCACGATCATCTAGCGCGAACACAAGCATCCGACAGGTAGGTGTGCGTGCGCCGGCGGCCGAAAACTTGTCCGGCCGGTGCCGGCAGGCTCCAATGGGAGTCGGTGGAAGACACTCCCGCGAACCCGCCGCAGCATGCGCCCCGCACCACGGTGGTCACCTTGGTCTTGTTCCTCGTCGTGTGCGGCGCGCTGGCCGCGGCGCCCGTGCCCACGTGGCTCAAGCCTCTCGATCTGTCGACGTCCGAGGCCGCCCTGCGCGTGGCGCGCCGCGTGCTCGCCAAGCCGAAGATGACGCTGCAGCACGTGGAGGAGCGGCTGGCGGCCCAGGGCGGCGACGGCCGCGACGCGCCCGAGGGCGAGGGCATCGATCAGGGCGCCCCGCGCCTCGACGCCGAGGAGCGCGAGCTCCTGACCACGCGCGACGCGCGCGCCGACGTGGAGGCGCTCAAAGACGTGCCCATGCCGGCGGCCGCGCCCGAGCGCCCGCGCGTCGTCGTGGATCGCGGCGCCATCGTGGCGCGCGCCGCGTCGCCCAAGGCCGACGCCTTCCGCGCGCAGGCCAAGAGCGTGGCCGCGCCCGGCGCCGCTATCGTCAACCCCTGCGTACAGGAGGAGCCGGCGCCGCAGGGCGGCGTGCGCTGCGCGCGCACCGCCCTCGACGCGTTCTTCGGCACGCTCGACGCCGTCGTCGGCGGCGACGCGAGCGCGCGCGCCGCCGCCGTGGTGCTCGGCAATTCGCTCATCGCGTCGGATCATGTCACCGACGTGGTGCGCGCGCGCCTGGCGGAGCGCTTCGGCGACGGCGGGCGAGGCTTCTTGCTGCCCGATCGCTTGAGCAAGGTGGCGGGCCGCAAGGTGCGCACCGGCGAGGCCACGCCCGGCTGGGAGATCCAGAACTTCGCGCAAGACCCGCCCGACCCGGGGAGCGGCAAGCGCCTGGGCCCGTTCGGCTTCACCGGCAGCATGCACGTGTCGACGGTGAAGGGCGACCAGACCACCTGGCGCACCGACGGCGCCACGCGCGCGCGCCTGTTCTATCTCGAGCACGGCGGCCAGCCCGCCATGCGCCTGGAGGTGCGCACCAAGGCGGGACGCACGGTGGTGGCGCGCATCGAGGCCATGCCCGCCGTGGCGCCCGAGCACGACGCCACCGTGGACGTTGCGCTGCCGGCCGCCACCCGCGAGCTCGTGCTGGTGGCCGAGGGGCCGGGGGCTCAGGTGTACGGCGTGGCGCTCGAGAAGGACGGCCCCGGCGTCGTCGTCGACACCATCGGCGTGCCGGCCGCCAGCGCGCAGCTCTACGTCGAGGCGACGAGGGAGGACGTGTTCGTGCGTCAGCTGCGCGAGCGCGAGCCGTCGCTGTTCGTGGCCATGCTCGGCGGCAACGAGGTGCGATCGCTCGACTACAAGACCATCGACCCCGCGCGCTTCGACGCGTACCTCACGGAGCTGGTGGCGCGCGCCAAGCGCGCGGCGCCCGACGCGGCGTGCCTGATCGTGTCGCCCATCGACGCGGTGAAGGCGAGCGCCGCGGGCGAGGAGCTGACCACACGGCCCGAGATCGACACCGTCATCGAGGTGCAGCGCACGGTGGCCAAGCGGGAGGGCTGCGCGTTCTTCGACCTGTTCGCCGCCATGGGCGGCAAGGGGTCGCTGGCGCGCTTCAAGGACAAGGGCTTCCTGTCGGAGGATCTGGTGCACCCCACGTGGCGCGGCGGCGACGTGTTGGGGCAGCTGTTCGCCGACGCGCTCTTGCGCAGCTGGGCCGACACCGCCGTGCCCGAGGGTGGCGTGGTGGTAGCGCGCCGGCGCGACGCCGTAGTGCCGAAGCCGCGCTTTGCGGGGCTCGCGTTCCCGTCGGACGAGCAAGCGGTGGTGGTGGTGAAGAGCGATCGCCGCGACGCGCCGGCGCCGCGCCGACCGCTGGCGCGCTTCTTCGATCAGCTGCGCGCGCTCGAGCGTGGCGAGGTCGCGCGCGTTGCCATCGGGCAGCTCGGCGCGTCGCACACCGCGGGTCAGATGTGGACCGATCGCATGCGCGAGCGGCTGACCGAGCGCTTCGGCAACGCCGGGCGCGGCTTCATCTCGGTGGGCCGCGAGTCGAAGCGCCTGGCCATGACCGGGGTGGTGCGCACGCTCGAGGGCGGCTTCGAGATCGCCGACGGCCGCGAGGTGATGCTCGGCGGCACCGTGGGCATGAGCGGCACCAAGGCGCGCCTCGAGCCGGGGGCCCGCTTCGCCGTCGACTTCTGCGGCAAGCTGCCGTCGCCGACGGGCAAGGGCGACGCGCGACACCCAAGCAAGCGCCCCGCCAGCTGCCCCGAGGCGCGGTCGGCGGGCACGCTGCAGATCGCGTGGCTGGCGACGCCCGACATGGGCAGCGCCGACGTGGCCGTCGACGGCACCACCGTGGCCACCATCTCGCCGGAGGTGAAGAACCCCGACAGCGACGTGCAGCTCCTGCGCCTGCCCATCGACGAGGCCACCGCCAAGCTCGAGATCGTGGTGCACGCGCCCGCGCCCGCCAAGCCCCACGGCAAGGGCAAGGATGTCGACGACGTCGCCGCCGACCGCGCGCGCTTCGGGCCCGTGCACCTGTTGTCGGTGAGCGAGGAGCGCGCGCGGCCCGGCATCGTGCTCGACGCCGTGGGCCTGCCGGGCACCACCGGCATGACGCCGCAGCGCTGGCGGCAAGACATCGTGGCCGAGGAGGCGCGCGCGCGCGATTGGGACCTGGTAGTGACGGCGTGGGGGACCAACGAGGCCGGCATCGCGTCGCTCGACGAGGTCACCTACCGTCACCACTTCGCGCGCACGCTCGACACGCTGTTGCAGGCGTCGCCCCGCGCCGACTGCCTGATCATCGGCGCGTCCGACCGCCAAGATCAGAAGCACGGTGAGTGGCGCGCGGCGCCCGCGCACGACTTGGTGGAGCGCGTGCAGCGCCAGGTGGCGGCCGATCGCGGCTGCGCGTTCTTCTCGTTGCGCACGGCCATGGGCGGCCCCGGGTCGGTGGGCGACTGGCTGGCGCGCGGCCTGGCCAACCCCGACCACGTGCACTTCACCGCCGAGGGCTACGCCAAGCTCGGCGACCTCATCGTCGACGACCTGCTCGCCGCCTACGCCCACGACGCGGCGCTGGCCGCCGCCGCCGCACAAGCGGAGCTGGCGCGCGCCCACGACGATGAGCGCGCGACGAGCTCGACCGATGTCGACCGGCGAGGTGGATGATGCTGTTCCACTCGCTGCAGTTCCTGTTGTTCTTGCCGGTGGTGTTCGCGCTCTATTGGGCGGTGGTCGATCGGCCCGTCGCGCGCAAGCTGCTGCTCGTCGTCGCCAGCTTGATCTTCTACATGGCGTGGAACCCGGCGCCGGTGGTGCTGCTGGTTTGGCTCACCATCGTCGACTGGGGCGTGGGGCGCTGGCTGCGGCGCACCGAGCATCGCCTGGCGCGCAAGGCGATCCTGTCCTTGTCGATCGTCAACAATCTCGGCCTGCTCTTCCTCTTCAAGTACGCCGACTGGCTGACCCAGAGCGTGGTCGACGCGTTCGCGCTCGTCGACATCCACTTGGTCTATCGCCCGCTCGGGCTCATCTTGCCCGTGGGCCTGTCGTTCATCGTGTTCCAGGGCATGAGCTACACGATCGACGTGTACCGGCGCGAGCTGGCCACGCGCGAGAGCTGGCTCGACGTCGCCGTGTACATGACGTTCTTCCCGCACGTGGTGGCCGGCCCCATCGTGCGCGCCAGTGACTTCCTGCCACAGGTGGACGAGCGCCCCACGCTCGACGACGCACGCGGCGCGCGCGCCTTGGCGCGCATCGCCACCGGCATGGTCAAGAAGCTCGTCATCGCCGACTTCTTGGCCGCCAACATCGTCGATCGCGTGTTCGCCGACCCGGGCAATTACTCGGGGCTCGAGGTGACGACGGCGGTGGTCGCCTACACGCTGCAGATCTACTACGACTTCTCGGCGTACTCGGACATCGCCATCGGCACCGCGGCCTTGTTCGGCTACGTGCTGAAGGAGAACTTCGACAAGCCGTACCTGTCGAAGAACCTGTTCGAATTCTGGCGTCGCTGGCACTCGTCGCTCGGCTCGTGGCTGCGCGACTACCTGTACATTCCCCTCGGCGGCAACCGCGGCAGCAAGGCGCGCACGATCGTCAACCTGATGATCACCATGATCCTCGGCGGCGTGTGGCACGGCGCCGACTGGCGCTTCGTGGCGTGGGGCTTGGCGCACGGCGTGGGCCTCACCATCACGCGCCTGTGGTGGTGGACGTTCGGCAAGACCAAGAACCCCACATGGCTCGCGACCGCCGTGAGCACGCTCGCCACCTTCATCATCGTGGTCGAGTGCCGCATCGTGTTCCGCGCCAAGGACATGGTGCACGCCAAGGTCATGTTCCTCGAGCAGTGGAAGAGCGGCTGGACGCTGTCGTCGTCACCGAACCTGTCGGGCGCGCTCGGGCTCGTGCTGCTCGCCGCCGTGGTGGGGCACCTGCTGCCGCACCGCGCCTACGATCGCGCCGTGGCGCTGTTCGCGCGCCTGCCGGTGGCGGCGCGCGCGCTCGTGCTGGTGGCGCTCGCGCTGTTCATCAAGGAAGTGGCGAGCTTCGAGGTGCAGCCCTTCATCTATTTCAAGTTCTGACCGGCCTTGCCGGTCAGGACTTGAAATGCGTCGTGTGCGGCGGCTGTCGCCGCCGCACGGCAGCCGTCCCTCCGGTCCCCCCGGCGCGCGTTGCGTGCCGGGGCCCCCCTGCGCGGCGGAGCCACCTTGCGGGCCGCTCGCCGGGGCTCGCGGTTGCAGGTTCGGGCGTTGTGCTGACGCTTGCGTTTGCGCCGAGCATGCCGGGGCGTGGGTCCTGCCCCTCGTCGCGCGGGCGGAGCCCGACGCTCCTCGGGAGTAGGTGGAACCCCGGGCGGAGTGCAGTGCACCGACGAGCCGCCGCCTGCCACTCACTGAGCGACGAACGACGGCGTGGTCGCCGATGGCAGCGTGCCGTCGCATGAGATCGCGTTCGAGCTCGGCTCACCCTCGCCCTCACCCTCGCCCTCACCCTCACCCTCGCCCTCGCTCGCGACGACGAAGGCCGCCTCGAAGACCTCGTCGTCCCAGCCCTCCACCTGGACGCGTAGCGCTGCCGTGCCGACGCTGATGCCCTGCAGGTCGACCGTGCCGTCCGCGCCCGCGGCGGTGACGCCGAGCACGGCTTGGTCGCTGCTCTCGGCATCGTCGATGACGGCGCCGTGGGCGCCCGTGTCGTCGAAGTACGTGACGCGCACGGTGGCGGTGGCGCCGAGCGCGACCGTGTCGCTGCAGGCGTCGAGGCCGGGCGTCGTGGTGCAGCCGGGGCCGCCGTAGCCGCACGCCCAGTCGTCGAGGATGAAGCAGGCGCTCGCGGCCGGCAGCGCGAGCATGACGGCGACGAGAACGAAGGAGCGTCGCATGACGGAACGTTGCCACACGTTCGCGCCGGGCGCTCACGGGGCGGACACGAGGCGCACGTCGGCGACCACGGGCAGATGGTCCGAGTGCGGGCTTCGCACCGCGCGGTACGCGGCGAACGAGAGCTCGTGCGGGATCAGCACCCAGTCGAGCACGCGGTCGGGCGCAGCCGCGGGGTACGTGAGGTCGCCGGGCGCGGGCGCGTCGCCGGCGGGCGTGCGCGCGAAGCGATCGTCGAACATGCGGAACGCCGACCAGCCGTCGCGCGTCCGCTCAGCGTGCGGGAAGGAGCGCGGGGCCGCGTTGAGGTCGCCCGCCACGATGAGGGGCGCGCCGGCGCCGGCGAGGAGGTTGAGGTCGCTGGCGCTGGCGGTGCGCACCTCCTCGCTCCTGTGGCACAGGTGCACGGCGGCGAGCCGCACGTCGCCGCGCGGCAGCTTCAGCGTCACGAGCGCGCCGCGCTTCTTGCCCGCGAGCGCCGTCTCCCACGAGGAGTAATCGGGCAAGTCGAGGAGCGCAGGCTCGCTCAGCTCCACGCGGCTCAAGACCGCGTTGCCGAAGCGCCAGCACAGCCAGCCGACGCAGAAGTCGAGACTCCGTTGGCGCACGACGAGCGGGTAGCCGGCGCGCTCGGCGAGCAGCGCGGCGGCGTCGACGCGGCTACTCCAGCTCGCATCGAAGTCGACCTCGTTCAACACCACCACGTCGGCGTCGAGCTCGCGCAAGAGCGCGGCGATGGCCGTGGCGCGCTCATCGCGCTCCTGCACGCTCGGCGCCCAGTTGTCCTCGGGCTGACCGCGCAGGTGCGCGATGTTGTAGGTGGCGACGCGCAGCACGTCGGGCGCGCGCGGGCCGGTGGCGGGCCCGCGCCGCTCGAGGGTGACGGCGGCCGACGGCGCGCGCGCGCGGCTCAGGAAGTACGGCCCGAGCGTGGCGACCAGCACAGCGCCGAGCAGCAGCGCGATGACCGTCAGCACCCTGCGCGCGCGCCCTGTCGTGCTCATGCGTACGTTGGCTCCGCGCGATGCGCCGGGCCACGGTAGCGGCGCGCGCGCGGCGCGTCACGGGCGATCGGCTGGGTGCGCTACTCGTGCTCGCACGTAGCGGAGCAGCCATCACCGTTGGCGGTGTTGCCGTCGTCGCACTGCTCGGTTGGCCCCTCACGGAGCCCGTCGCCACACTCTCGCTGGCGCAGCTCGAGGTAGAGCTCGTACTCGCCGCCGTAGCCAGGTCGGTCCGCCTCCACCAGGATCGTGACGGGCACCCCCTCCTCGACCGGAACCGAGAGCACCTCGTCCAACCCACCGAGTTGGACATCCGCACACCCGAGCTCCGTGGCCGTGTCCGAGCACGTGGTCCGCACCGAGACGGCCTGATCGCGAAACGAGATCAGCCGAAGATCAAGCATCGCGCTCACGTTGGGCGTGAACGACCACGCCTCCTCTTCTCCCGCGGCGCAACGCGAGTCCGTTTCGTCGATTCTGCCGAAGGTGTCGCCCGCGAGCCATCCGACCTGCGCGACAGCCGGTACCGAACAGTTTTCATTGCGGCAGTCTGGCGTGCAGCCATCGCCGGCGTCCCAATTTCCGTCGTCGCACTGCTCGTCACCCTGGACCGCGCCGTTGCCGCAGGAATCAGCGCCGATCCCAAGAGAGTAACCGCCCTGGTCCTGCGCCCCATAGCCTCCGACGAGGAGGAAGAGGGTTTCGCCTTGAGCAAGTCCCAGGGCGGTGAGCTCAGTGTCGCCACGAAGGCCCGCGTCAATACAGACGTCATCCCCGTCGTTCGTGCACGAGGAGCGGCGCACGAGGAACGCGAGGTCGTCCGGTTCGCTCGGATCGACCAGAAAGGTGTACCTGCCGGTTTGCGGCGCGGTGAAGAGCCACAACCGCTGGCCCGCCTGCGGCGAAACGCAGCCCTCTGTCCCCGGAAGTCCGCCCGCGGCGCCGTAGGCGGTGCTGTCGAAGTAGGTCGCGGGCGGCATGCCCATCACGTTTGCGCCACAGGTCGGATCCTCTCCTTCTCCCTCTCCCTCTCCTTCTCCCTCTCCTTCTCCTTCTCCCTCTCCTTCTCCTTCTCCCTCTCCTTCTCCCTCTCCTTCTCCCTCTCCTTCTCCCTCTCCTTCTCC
>CAZONM010000261.1:0-8676 GCA_964580865.1 uncultured Myxococcales bacterium
CCCCCCCCCCCCCCCCCCCCCCCCCCCCCCCCCCCCCCCCCCCCGCCGCGCGGCCGCCGGGCGCGCCGCGCGGGCCGCTGTGCTCGTCGATGGGGCCGGTGGCGTGCTCGTCGGGCATCGACACCAGACCCGAGCCGCCGGAGCGCCGCGGCGGCCGCGCGGCAGTACCGAGCGGCACGGCCGCCACGCCGGGGATCTTCGGCAGCTTGATGGGCGGCGGCGGCTGCCCGGCCGCGGTGGGCTCTTCGGACGCCTCGCTGGACGGCTCGGGCACCGACGGCGCACGGGGGCCAGCCAGCATGCGCGCCGCGTGCTCGGGGGGCACGTTGGCGGTCTGCGAGTCGCTCTCGGACAGCAGCTGCAGGAGCGACGCCGACTCTCCCGTGGGCGGCCGCTGTAGCTCGCCCCACACCTCGCCTGACGCGGCCCGCCGCTCCATCTCCTCGCTGTTGGCGGCGGAGTCGTCGCCGATGGACGAGGCGTGCGTTGCGGCCATGCTGTCGGCCGGGCTGCGGGCCGACAGCGGCCGGGCGGCCGCCACGTTGCCGCTCTCGCTCTGCGACGCCAGCGCGGGCGGCGACGGCGGTGCCAGCGCCTCGACCGCCGGTCGGCGCCGCACGCGGCTGTCGGCGAGCTGGTCCATCGCCATGCGCGCGCCGCCGCTCTCGGACGACTCGGCGAACACCTCGCCCTTGCCGTGCTGCGCTGGCGTCGACGACAGCGACGACGGCGCCGCGCCGTCGAGCACGGCCGTCGACACCACGGAGGGCGCGCTGAACTCGTCGAAGCCGTCGGACGCATCGCCTTTGGCCACCTGGCCGCTCGCGCTCGTGCCAATGCCAACACCCACCGCCGACAGCTCGGCCGAGGCATCGATGCCGTCTTGCGAGTCGTCGCTGGCGAGCTCGATGTCGGCCCGCCGTACGGCGTTGGTAGGGGGCGCGACGCGGTTGACCGCCTGCTTGACGTCGCTTGGGCGCACCGTCGACGTGGTGGTCTCTTTGCGACGCACCTCGTCGGTGCCCTTGAGGCCGGCGAACTGGTCGGCGTCGTCCGGCAGGTCGCTGTCGCTCGGCTTGGCGAAGGCGCCGCCCTCGTCGTCGTGCAGGGCGTTCTTCAACGCGTCGGGCAGCCCGAGCACCTGGGTGCGGAACGCGGCGTCGATGGCGCGGTCGGCGTCGTCACCGACGAGCGCCACCGCGCCCACCATGGAGCCGCGCACGCGCGGGCGCTGCGGCGGGCGCTTGGGCGCGGTGTCGGCGCCAGCGTCCCAGTCGGCGAGCGCGCGCCCCACCACCTTGACCACGCCCTTGTCGGCCAGCGTGGCGAGCGCGGTCTTGACCTCGGCCTCGTCGAGGCCGGCGGCGCGCCGGATGACCTCCACCGGACGGCGACCGTCGATGAAGTTGAGCACGTGGCGCTCGAAGGGCGTGAGCCGCACGCCCTCGATGGACTGCGCCAGCGCCGGCACGGCGTCGGGCGCCATCATGGCCTGCGAGCGCCCCGACACGTACAGGCGCGCCTGCATGTTGGCCGCCAGGTGGAAGCCCGAGTCGCTGGTCTCGAAGCTCTGGCTGTCTTCGTCGATGTTGCCGAGGATGACCGCGTCGGCCAGATTGAACGCCGCGGGGTCCACGCCGCCTTGGCCGGGTCGCAGCTCGTGCTCCTCGTCGAGGATGCCGTCGCCGAGGAATTGGGTGTCGAGGATGAAGTCGCAGCCGCGGCAGATGACTGCCGACTCGTCGACGGGGCGGCCGCACTTCGGACAGATCACGCGCGCGCCTCAGCCTCGAAAGAGGATGAACTTGGACATGTCGACGCCAAGCTGCTTGTTCTCCTCGTCGACGTACTCGCCGTGCTCATCGACCCTGCTCTTGAGGTAGGCGTTGTGCACCTCGAGGTAGGTGGCGCACGACTTGAACGTGGTGCGCTCGAGCACGTCCATGGCTTTGTTGAACAGCGCCAGGCCATCGCCCGGGTGCTCGCGGAACTTCTCCTGAATCATCGGGCGCGTGGCGCCCATGATGAGCAGCTGCTTGTGGATGATGTCCCCCACCTGGAAGCTCTGCGACACGCGCACCTTCGCGAGGAACTTGAAGTACGTGCGCTGACTGTCGTCTTCGCCGGTGACCAAGAGGTCGGTGTACGCCTCGAGCAGGTACTCGAGCGACTGCTTGAGGTCGTTTCTCGCCACGCGGCTGTAGGACGGGATGTCTTTGGGGATGCGGGCGAGCAGCGCCGTGATGAGCTGCGCCTTGTTGTTCTCGAAGAAGTTGTACAGCTCGATCACGGCCGCTCCGACGAGCACCTACACCACGCCCCTCGCCAGGGCGAAAGCACCCGTGCTCCAGTCGTACCATCGTCGACGAAGCGCGGGCAAACGCGTTCCGAATCGCGCTCGGCACGACCCGCGCGCCGAGCGTGACGTTCGGTGTGCTATGGAGGGCCCGTGTCCACCGGCATCCACGAGCTGCGCGCGCGCCTCACTCGCCGGCGCCTGCTCGCGCTTGGCGTAGGTGTAGGTGGGCTCGCCATCGCCGGGAGCCTCGGCTGGCTCGTGTCGTTGCCCGCGCCCGCACCGGGCAGGCTGGCGCTGTCGGTCCGCGAAGACGAGCTCCTGGTGCGCCTGGCGGAGGTATGGTTCCCGCCCGGCAATGCGCTCGGCGTGGCCGCCGGTGACGTCGACATCGGCGCCGACCTCGACCGCCTGCTCGTGCTCTTGTCGCCGCGCGAGCAGCGGGCGCTCCACGCGCTGCTTCGCGTGGTCGATCAGCTCCCGCGGGCAACGCTTCGCTCGAGCACACATTTCAGCGCGCTCGCGCTGGACGAGCGGCGCGCGCTCATGGTGGCGTGGGAGAGCAGCGAGGGCCCGCGCCGCCAGCTCGCCAGCGTGCTGCGCCTCCTGGTGAGCCTGTCGTACTTCGAGGACGAGCGCGTGCGCCGCGCCATCGGCCACGCGTACGGCTGCCCCTTGCCGCTGCCGGTGGCGGGCTGACGGTGGTGCCGTGGCGCTGACCGTCGCCCCCACCGCGCCGAGCGTCGCCAGCGTTGGCGCTTGCAGCCCAGCGGCGCCGAGCCGCGAGCCGTTTGCCACCGAGGTGGTGGTGGTGGGCACGGGCGCGGGCGGTGCCGTGGCGGGCACCGAGCTCGCGCGCAAGGGCAAGCGCGTGGTGTTCCTCGAGGCCGGCGACGCGTTTGGGGTGAAGGACTTCCAAGAGCCGTCGCTGCCGCGGGCGGCGCGCACGCTCTTTCAGCACCACGGCGTGGGGCAGATCGCGCGCGGCAGCGTGCCCATCATGCTGCAGTCGAGCCGGGTGGTGGGCGGCTCCACGGTGCAAAACAGCGCCATCTGCTTCCGCCCGCCAGACCAGCGCCTCGCGGAGTGGGCCGCGGTGGCGGGCGCGCCGTGGCTCGCGCCCGACGCCATGCGCCCGTTCGTCGACGAGATCTGGCGCCGCGTGGGCGTCTCCCCCACGCACCTCGGCAACGGGCGGCGCCACAACGACCTGTTGCGCCAGGGCCTCGAGCGCCTCGGCGGTATCAGGCATGCGTGGATGGACCGAAACGCGCCGGGCTGCCTCGGGTGCGGCGTCTGCCACCTCGGGTGTCCGTCGGGCGGCAAGGCCAGCGTCGATCGCTCGATCCTGCCCGAGGCAGTCAACCTGGGCGCGCGCATCCTCACCCGCGCGCGCGCCGACGCGGTCATCGTGGAGGGCGGGCGCGCCACCGGCGTGCAGGTCAGCTGCCTCGACGAGCGCGGACGGCCCCGGGGCGCGCTGCGCGTGACCGCCGATCTGGTGGTGCTCGCCGGCGGTGCCTTGGGCACGCCGCTGGTGCTGCAGAACAGCGCGCTCGGCGGCGCCCAGTGCGGCCGCAACCTGTCGGCGCACCCGGGGCTGTTCGTGGCCGCCGAGTTCCCTGAGCCCGTGGTGCTGTGGGACGGCGTGCCGCAGGGCTACTACGCCTTCGACCCCGTCGACGAGCGCGCCGTCATCGAGACCGTCAACATCGGGCCCGCCGAGCTCTTCTCGCTGTTTGGGCGCGCGGCGCCCGAGGGCATGGCGGAGCTCGCGCGCCTGAAACACCTCGCGCTTGCCGGCACCATGGTGCGCGACGTCGGCGGCGGGCGCGTGACCTTGGCCGGCGACCTGCGCTCCACCATCGACTACGAGCTGCACCCGGCGGACCTGGCTGCGTTCCGCGCGGGCACGCGCACGCTGGTGCGCGCGTACTTCGCCGCGGGCGCCGTGCGCGTGGCGCCGGGCCTGCAGCCGCTGCGCTTCTACGACGACGAGGCCGCCGCGCTCGCCGCCGTCGACGGGCTCACGCGGCCCGAGCAGCTCGCGCAGGCCTACGCGAGCCACCCGCACGGCACCTGTCGCATGGGGCCGGCCACGGGCGAGCGCGCCGGCGTCGTCGATGGCGCCGGCCAGGTGCACGGTGCGCGTGGGCTCTACGTCATGGACGGCTCGGTGTTCCCGTCGACCCTCGGCGTCAACCCGCAGATCACGATCATGTCGGTGGCCCTGGCACTGTCGCGCCGGCTCTTGTGAAGGTGGCGGGCCCCGGCTAAGCCGGCCGGGCTTTGCGCACCCTCGTCGTCCTCTGCGTCGCGCTCCCCGTGGCCCTGTGCGCCGCGCTCCCCGCCGCGGGGCAGGGGGATCCCTTCGGCGAGGGCCCCGGCACCCAGGCGGGCAAGCCCCCCAAGGAGGACGAGTACGTCCGACCCAAGGAGGCCCTCGAGCCCTTGCCCGAGCCGCTCACGGCCGACGAGGAGAAGGCGCGCGAGCGGGCCAAGGAGCGCGGCGTGCTCCTGTCGGACAAGCCCAAGCCGGGCTTCATCTCCGAGCTGCGCGTGGTGGGCGTGCGCAAGGTCGAGGCCGACGCGGTCTTGGTGCAGGTGCAGTCGCGCATCGACAAGAAGCCCGACGCGCGCGTGCTGCAGGCCGACATCCGACGCCTGTGGGCCATGGACATCTTCGACGACGTCACCGTGGAGACGAGCCCGGGGCCGAACGACAGCATCATCCTGGTGTTTCGCCTGCGCGAGAAGCCCGCGGTGGATGAGATCCTCATCGAGGGCAACCGCGAGGTCACCAAGGAGGACATCGACGAGGTCATCGACATCAAGCCCTTCCAGGTGCTCGACGTCGCCAAGGTGCGCGCCAACGTGGGCAAGATCCAGAAGCTCTACGTCGACAAGGGCTACTTCCTCGCCGAGGTGAGCTACGAGGTGCGCCCCTCCACCGGCACGGCCGCCAAGAGCGAGGGCGGCTTGCTCGACATCTTCAAGAGCGACCGCAGCGCGGTGGCGACCCCGCACGAGGACGAGGGCGTGGGCGGCGACGCGCCGAAGAAGCCCGAGGCGCCGGCGCGGCCCGAGCAGCAGGGCGAGGGCGAGTTCGTCGACGTCGTGTTCAAGGTGGCGGAGGCGGCCAAGGTCCGCATCGAGACCATGCGCTTCGTCGGCAACGAGCACGTGGGCGCCGACGAGATCACGCAATACCTGCGGACCCACACGGCGCACCCGCTGGGCGTGCTCAACGAGTGGGGCACGTACAAGGAGGAGCAGGTCGAGACCGACCTGCTCATCATCGAGCAGGTGTACCAGGACAAGGGCTACATCAACGTCAAGGTCGGGCGCCCGCGCGTGCAGCTCTCCGCCGACAAGACGCGCATGGCCATCGAGATCCCCATCACCGAGGGCAAGAGCTACACGCTGCGCTCGCTGACGGTGCAGGGCGATCTCATCGTCGACAAGCTCGACAGCGCGTCGCAGTCGATCGTGTTCACCAAGGACGACCTGCTCGGGCGCGCCAAGCTGCGCGCCGGCGACGTGTTCTCGCGCACGCAGGTGGCGATCGACGTCAACGCCATCGCCGATCGCTATCGCGACAAGGGCTACGCCTACGTCAATATCGGCGCCAACCCCATCGTCCATGAAGACGACACCAGCGTCGATCTCGAGCTCAACGTCGAGAGCGGTCCCCGCGTCACGGTGGAGCGCGTCGACATCGTTGGCAACGCGAAGACGCAGGACCGCGTCATCCGGCGCGAGCTGCGCCTGTACGAGGGCGAGTTCTACGCGGGCAGCGCCATGCGCCTGTCCGAGCAGCGCGTGAACGCGCTCGGCTTCTTCGAGAAGGTGAGCGTCACCACCAAGCAGGGCACCGAGCCCGACCGCATGATCGTCGTCATCGACGTCAAGGAGAAGAGCACCGGCACGTTCCAGCTGGGCGCGGGCTTCTCGTCGGCCGAGAGCATCTTGTTCACGGGGCAGATCAGCTACAACAACTTCCTCGGCCTCGGCACCACGGTGTCGGGCTCGGTGCAGTGGTCGGGCTTCCGCCGCATCTTCGACTTTCGCTACATGGACCCGTACGCGTTTTACCTTGGCGGCGAGCCCGTCACGATCGCGTTCTCGGCGTTCAACACGAGCCGCTTCTTCCTCGACTTCACGCGAGACTCCACCGGCGTCGACGCCACCATCGGCTACCCCATCGGCCGCCCGTTCGTCCCGCTGACCGCGCCCATCCAAGAGGAGGCCTCGGCCTGGCTGTTGCCGTACGTGCCCGACTTCGAGAACCTGCAGCTGTTCGTCGCCGGCAACCTCGAGCGCGTCGTCATCGAGGAGACGAGCTTCGGCGCGCGTCTGGTGGGCCTGCAGACGCACCTGCCGCGCTACACCACGTCGGTGCGCACGTCGGTGGTGTTCGACCAGCGCAACAACCGCTTGTTCCCGTCGGCGGGTTGGTTCCTGTCGGGCTCGGTGGAGCTCGCCACCCCCATGCTCGGCAGCGCGCTCGCGCCGGGCGCCGAGAAGTGGGTGAAGGAGAGCCTGCAAGGCGCGGGCGTTCAGGACGGCATCGGCTTCCTCTACAAGAACGGGCGCGCCAACGACTTCCAGCGCTTCAGTCTCGTGGCGCGCACCTACTACAACTTCGATGAGCTCCTGCCGGTCAAGGGCGTGGTGCTCAAGAGCAACGTCGAGTGGGGCCTCATCCACACCGACGACGAGCTGGTGTTCGAGAACTTCTACATGGGCGGCTTCAACACCATCCGCGGCTACTACCTGCGCTCGATCTCGCCGGTGGCGCGGGTGGGCTCGGCCGCGGACCCGTCGGCGCCGCTCCTGGAGTTCCGCACCGGCGGCAACCAACAGTTCTTCACCAACATCGAGCTCGAATTCCCGCTGCTCGAGCAGGTGGGCATCCGTGGCGTCGCCTTCTTCGACGCGGGCAACGTGTACGCGCCGGGCGAGAACCTCTTCTACTTCGGGCAAGACACGCTGCACCCCGAGCTGCCGCTCGGGCTGTTCTACGCCGTGGGCGTGGGCGTCCGCTGGTTCTCGCCCATCGGGCCGCTGCGCTTCGAATTCGGCGTGCCGCTGACGCCGCGGGCCAAGGGCACCTTCGGCTTCGCGCAGGGCGATCAGCCGTTCTCGTTCGAGTTCAACGTCGGCAATTCTTTCTGAAACCGGCGACGACGAGGTCGCCGGTTTCAGGGTGCGTGGCCCGACCTGGCCTTGTCGGGCTTGCCTCCTGGAGCGGGCTTCCGGGGCCAGGATCGGGCCGCGCCCTTCTGCTGGGGCTCGCGCCCTCGGTCGGCGCACACGCCGCGGGTTGCGGCGGCTCTCTGCTCGCTACGCGGGCGTCGCCCGCTCCGCTTGCGTCGCCTCTCGCCCGTGGTGGTGGTGGCCGATTGGGCTCAGGCCACCGCGGGGGCTTCGCTCTCGTTCCAGGTGCTGGCGGCGTCGGTGACGTCGATGCCCGCGTAGCGGCACACGACGATCCAGCGGCGGCGGCAGCCGGCGAGCAGGGCGGGGTGATCGGCGAGCTTGCGGCGCTCGGCGGCGAGCACCTCCTTGCCCTTGCCCTTGAGCCACCCCTCGGGCGACTCGATGCCCTCACGCTCCCAGATGCCCTGCCAGCCGATCTCGTCGTGCCAGCTCTCGCCCGCCAGGAACAGCGACAGCTCGCGCGCGGCCCCGCCGGGCGCGGCAGCGTCGGCCGATGTCGACGTCGACGTCGGCGCCGCCGCCGGCGTCGCGGCGTCGGGCTTGGCCGGCTCGCCGGGCCCGGTCGGCTCCGGCTTCTTGGCGGCGGCGTCCCGTCGGGCCCGCATGCGGTTCTGCATGTAGAGCGCGGCGCCGGCGATGGCGGCCGAGGCGGCGATGATGATCAGGCGGCGCGGAATGGCCATGGCAGCTCCAGCGTGGTTCCCGAACGCTATAACGGCTTGAAAGCTGCGCGACAGGGCACTATTCCGCCTCGGCGCACGACCAGGGCCGGTGAGGTAGCTCAGTTGGCTAGAGCGGAGGTCTCATAATCCTCAGGTCGAGGGTTCGATTCCCTCCCTCACCACCATCGGTCGACGCGAGGGCCACCTTCCGGTGGCCCTCTGTCTTTCCGGTTTCGGCGTATGATGCCGGCGATGCCCATGGTCCGGTGTCCACAATGCGGCCGCGTCGCTGACGGGATTGCGTGCTTCGCCTGCGGCTATGAGTGGGGCAAGGGTCCGCCGCTGGCGGCGACGCCGAACCCCGGCGCTGGCCGCGCGGCGACACCAGCGCCCGTGCCCGGGCCGGTACCTCAGCCCCCGACCGCCGCGACACCGCACCCCCACGCGCCGACACCCACGCAGGGGGCGCCCGCGTTTGCGGCGCCCGGGAGCAAC
>CAZONM010000262.1:0-8620 GCA_964580865.1 uncultured Myxococcales bacterium
CGAGGGCGCGGCGGCGCCCTCGACCAAGCGGCGCGTGGCCAAGGCCGGCGCGCGCAAGGCGTGGCGCGCATTTTGCGCCAGCGGCGGCGTGGTGGTGCGCGTGGGGCGCGGCGCCAAGGACAACGACGCACTGGTCAAGGACGCGCGCGGCAACGACCTGTGGCTGCACGCGCGCGACCGCCGGGGCGCGCACGTCATCGTGCCCTCCCGCGGCGACGACGTGGCGCCCGAGGTGCTCATCGACGCCGCACACCTGGCGGCGCACTTCTCGGCGGCGCGCGGCGAGCGTCACGTGGATGTGCAGCACGCGCGCGTCAAGCACGTGAAGAAGCCGGGCCCGGGTG
Source organism: uncultured Myxococcales bacterium (assembly GCA_964580865.1). Lineage (GTDB taxonomy): Bacteria > Myxococcota > UBA727 > UBA727 > VGSZ01 > JACOUT01. The sequence goes on from CAZONM010000262.1 coordinate 345, forward strand.
CGCCCGCCGGGCTCGTGCACGTGAGCCACGAGAGCGTGCTGCACGTGCGCGTCGACGAGGAGCGCCTGCGGCGGCTCTTGGCGGCGGAGGTGCCGGCGTAGCAGGGTGTCGCGCGACAACCGGCCAGCTCATCGCCTCATGCGTCGCCGCGTTTGCCGCCACCGTCGTCTTCCCGGGCTCGTCGTCAGCGCGACGCGAGCGGGCCCGCGCACGAGACGCCGCCGCACGCGCTCGTCGAGCCCGGGCAGCCGAACCCGTCGATCCCCTGAGTGGCGCTGGCGCCTCGCGGCGACCGCGCTCCGCCGCGAGAGCGTGTCCCTGAGCTCGGAACTGCCCCCCTCCGGTCTGAACTGACGTCGTCAAACCGCTCCCCCGACATCGGGGTGCCCCAGCGGCGCTCACTGGGGCCTCCCCCGACTGGGGGAGGCGCGTCGCTACCCCATGGGTTCACGTGGAGGGGGCCTTCGGCGTCTGGACTTCCGGGACACGCCCTGGTCACGGCAGGGCCCGAGCAACCGCCACCTTGGCGCGCCGCGGCGACGCACCGTTGCCGGCCCAGGAGGTCCGGGCCATCGTGGGGCGGGGGCACCCATGTCCACGACGCACCTGCGCGCGCTGCCTGGCCTGGCGATCCTCGTGCTCGCCGCGACGTCGCTCGAGCGCCCGGCGCGCGCGTGCTGCGGCGACCACGACGCGATCAAGCCGAGCGCCGTGATCTACTGGCCCGACCTCGAGATCGCGCTCTCGTTCGCCGAGGGCACGCTCGGGAGCTTCGGCGACTGCACCCAGGTCGGCGTGTGGAGCGACACGACGTCGGCGGCGGCACCGCCGTGCACGCAGGAGGCCCTACCCGCGCAGCCCGAGGTCGCGGCGCTGATCCCGGCACCAAAGCCCGACCAGCCCATGCCCATGGCGCCGATCGTGAAACGCGCGACGGCCCGGCCGGGCGCGGTCCTGCTCTCGCCGATGACGTGCCCGGTGCGCGAGCGCAGGAGCCAGACGGCCACGACGCTGCTGTTGGCCGACGCCGTGACGGGGACCGACCTGCCCTGGCGCACGTGGGACAACACCGCGCCGCAGCAGGGGCTGAACCCGGCCGACGAGTATCTCTACGGCGCCCGCCACCAATGGGCGCTCCGACAGTGCTGGGGTGGCCCGGGGGGCACGGTGTGGATCGAGATGAGCCACCACAGCGGCAACACGTGCTCGTCGCTGACCACGCCGGAGCTCTTCCGCTTCGATCCGACCCGCGTGGACGCGCACCGCGACAACACGCTCGGCTTCCGCAAGCTGCAGGCGGGCGACCTCCCCGGCGCGCGCGCGTTGTTCGAGCAAGCCGTCGCGCTCGACGCCACGTTGACGCTGGCGCGCTTCAACCTCGCATGCACGCTGGCACGAAGCGGCGCCGCGTTCGCGGACGGCAAGCCGCACCTCGACGTGTTGGTCGCCGGTGGCGAGCGCGCCCGCTACCTGGCGAAGATCGCCAACGACAAGGACCTCGATCCGTGGCGCGCCGTGGGGCTCGACGCGTGGCTGAACGAGAAGCGCGCGCTCGAGCACCAAGCGCCCACCACGCCGCGCGGCAAGGCGAACCTGCACAACGCGCGGGGCCTCGCGCTCTATCAGCGGAAGGATCTGAAGGGGGCAGCAGCCGCGTTCGAGGCGGCCATCGGAGCGGACCCGACGTTGGTCGTCGCGTATACCAACATCGCGTCGGTGCGCGCGCTGCAGGGCGACGGCGAGGAGGCGCTGCGCGTGCTCGAGATCGCCATCGGCAAGAACGAGGCGCTGACCCTGCGCAAGATGCGCACCGACGGCGACTTCGACGCGCTCCGCAAGGACCCACGCTTTCAGGCGTTGTTCGAAGGACCGCCGTGAGGTGTCCAACGAACCGGGTCGGCCTCGGAGCATACTCCCTGCCGTCGGGCGCGGGCCCTACAGCGAGTCTTTCCCCAAGAGCCCCTTTTTGAGCCCGTCGTCGACGGGGTGCTCGCCGAGCCAGATGGCGAAGAGCGCGTCGGCGAAGTCTTTGCCCGCGATCACCGTGGTCTTCACCTTGGTGCCCTTGATGTGCGTACCCACGCCGGGCTCGTAGGTGAACGTGAGCGAGTCGCCCGGCACCTGGGCGGGCACCAGGGCGAGGAACTGCGCCTCCTTGGCCTTGAGCTCGGCAGAGGGCGAGGGCGTGTTCTTGTCGAAGCCGGCCTGTGCCGCCTCCTGGAAGCGCGCCCTGCTCACGTCCTTCACCATGGCGAGGCGCACCTCGCGCGGACGATCGGGGCCGAGCACGGCGCCGGCGCTGCTGGCGCTCTTCTCGACGTAGAGCGCCGCCAGGTAAAAGCGCACGAACAGGATCGTGCGGGCGCCGATGCCGTTGCGCACCAGCGTGGCGCCCCCCACCTGCACCGCGTCGGGGAACTCGACGCCGTCGACCGACTTGGCGCCGGCGGGCGCCGTGCCGACGAGGGTGCCCGCGAGCGCCGCCATCACGAGCCACCGAGCGAACGACATGGAGCCTCCTTGGCGCCGCACCTTCAGCGCACCACGAACACGACGTCCTGATTGGCCACCTTCGAGCTCACCAGGTCCTTGACCTTGACCTCGACGTGATAGGTGCCAGGTGCGAAGTCGTCGCCCAGCTCGATGTCGGTGCCGAGGTAGGCCACGCCGATGGGCGCGCGCGTCTCGTACACCTGCTCGCCCAGCGTCTTCTTGCCGAGCTCGCGCTTGGCGCCCGCCTCCTCCACCGAGAACAGGCCCGAGAGCTCGAGCCGCACGCGCGCGTGATCGCTGATGGGCTCGACGTCGAAGTTCTCGATCTCGACGTAGAGCAGCAGGCGACGACCCACGAGCACGCCGCCGGGCGCCGGTTCGTAGACGCCGAGGCCGTGGATGGCCTTGGCCACGAGCGCGGCGCGGACGCGCAGCGGCGCTTGCCGGCGCGCCAGCTCCAACGCGGAGCTGAGCCGCTGCACGGTGGTGGTGGCGTCGCGCTTGCTCCACGCCGTCTGCGCCTCGGCGATCAGCTCGGGCACACCGCGTGGGCCGGCGGCCACCGCCAGCGCGCACGCGAGCACGACCAGGAGAGCGACCACGGCGCCGACGACGGCGACGCCCCGGCGGTTCAGAGCGCGCCCCGCCGCTGGCGCGCCTTCTCGGCGTAGGTGCCGTTCGGATCGGCGCGCAGGTACTTGTCGAACGCCTCGCGCGCGGCGCCGTCTTTCTTGAGGGCGGCCATCGACACGCCGAGGAAGTAGTACGTCGAGGTGTGGTCGGAGGTGGCCGACAGCGCTTGGCTGTACACCTCGACGGCGCTCTCGTGCTCGTCGCCGTCGGCGTAGGCGCGGCCGAGCCAGGTGTAGACGTTGGCCTGCACCGACGGCGCCCGCGCGCCCACCTTCTTGGCCGCCTCCTTGAGCACGTCGACCGCCTTGGGCAGGTCGCCGTTCCTCATGTAGACCTTGCCAATGTCGCGATAGACCTCGGCCACGTCGAACTTGGCCTTGAGCCCGGTCAGGCTGGTGACCGCGTCGTCGTACTTCTCCTCGTCGCGCAGGCGCGCCGCCTTGGCGAGCCCGAGATCGAGGTTGTCGCCGAACACGCCGGCGGCGCGGGTCAGCGCCTCGTCGGCCTTGCTCCACTGCTTGCTGCGCGACGCCGCCTCGACGATCTGCAGGTAGGGCTGCAGGCGCACGGGATCGATGGCGATGGCGGCCTCGGCCGAGGCGATGGCGCGCGCGAAGTCGCCCGCCTCGAGCGCTTGCTTCGACTCGAACTGCGGGATCTCGGCGTCGGTGCGCAGGGCGGCGCGCGCCGCCTCGAGCTCGCGCTTGTTCTCGGCCTCGGCGCGCCCCAGGCGCTGACCCATGACCGCCAGGCCCAAGCTCGCGTAGCCGCGCTGCTTGGTGCCGACCGAGTCCTTGCCGAGCTCCTTGAGCGTGTTGAGGTCGTCGATGGCGACGTTGAAGTGCACGGTGTCGTCGGCCTCGAGGATGACCAGGGCGCGCAGCGCGCGCGACGGATCGTGGTCGATCTCGTTCTTCATCGCGTTGTCGAGCGCGGCGCGCGCGCGGTTCTGATCGCCGACGCGGCGATACGCCTCGCCCACGAACGCCTGCGCGCCGGGGTCGGGGACCTCGCGCAGGGAGTCGGCCACCTTCACCATCTCGGGTACGCGCTTGAGCGCCGCGTAGGTGCGCCCCACCTGGATGCGCACGGAGATGGGCAGCGCGCCGTCGTCGTTGTTGAGCTTCTTGGCCAGCGCCAGCGCATCTTCGCCCTTGCCGGCCTGGCGCAGCCAGATCATCTCGGCGGCGATGCTGCCGGGCTGATCGGACGCATGCTTCATCGCCTTCTTGGTGGCGTCTTGTGCCGCCTGGTCGAGCTCTTTCTCGCCGCGCTGGTTGGCCAGGATCGACAGCGAGAGCGCGTACTGCGACAGCGCTAGGGGCTGCCCGTCGTCGAGCTTGAGCGCCGCGTCGAGCTCCCGGTTGGACGCCTTGTGGCCGGCGGTCGTGTCGCTCGCCAGGTGCTTTTGCGCGGCCTTGAGGTGGAAGGTGATCTTGTCCTGTGTGTCGCGATGCGACTTGAGGATGAACACCACGGCCACGATGACGAGCAACAGGAGCGCCGCCAGGCCGAACGTGAAGCCGGGGCCGAGGCGGCGGCCCTGCGCGGCCACGGGCACGGGGCCCGAGAACATGCCGTAGGCCCCCGACGTCGACGCGAACGCCGGATCGGCCATGCTCGGGAACACGGGCGCCGACACGGGGCCGCTCTGGGCGCCGCGCGGCTGCTGGATGGCGGCGCCCATGGCGCGGCCTTTGGCGGCGGCCGCGGCGCGTTGGGCCTCGGCGGCGCGCTGCGCCTCTTCCGCCTGGCGCGCGGCCTCTTCCGCGGCGCGCGCGCGCGCCTCCTCGGCGACGCGCTCCTCCTCGGCCTTGCGCGCCGCCTCGGCGGCCGCGATCTCCTCGGGCGACGGGCCCGGCGACCAGTCGATACCCTTGGCCTTGAGCGCGGCGGTGGCGTCGGCCAGGTTGCGATCGTTGCGCAGCGCCTCCTTGAAGCTCTCGACGGCCTCGTCGCCCTTGCCGCTCTTGTCGAGCATGACGCCGAGCTGGAAGTGCGCCGCTGCCACCTTAGGGTGCTGGGCCAGGAGCCCGCGCAGCTCCTCGAGCGCCTTCGGCACCTTGCCCTGCTCGCCGTAGACGCGGGCGAGCAACAGCCGGCCCTCGACGTTGTCGGGCTGGGTCTTGATGCCCTTCTTGCAGACGACCATGGCCTCCATGAAGCGACCCTGCGCGAGGTACGCCTGCGTCAGCGGCACGAACGCGCCACCGGCGGGGTCCTTGGCGAAGGCCATTTCGAGCTCAGCGAGGTCCGTGGTCGAGGCCATGGGGTCCGGGGGATGAGGTGATCACGAAGGCGGACGAAGGTCGAGGTTGCAGGAACATCGGCCCCCGGTCAAACCCGACCGTCCGTGTGGACACGGGGTTCCCGCGCGGGGCACCCGGAGGCCGCGCCGGGCATCGACCGCACGACGGGACGCGGCCGCCGCCCCGCGGGGGGCAGCAGCCGCCGCCGGCTCCGCAGGCCGGGGGCTACGCGTGGTCGCGGAACTCGTGCAGGCGCTGGCGCGCGAGCTTGAGCACCTTGTTCTCGAGGAGCCGCGCGCCCTCGCGCGACAGGTTGAGCCGATCGCCAAGGGTGGCGAGCGTCTCGGGCTCGTCGGCCAACAGGCGCTTCTCGATGATGGTACGCAGGCGCGGGTCGCCGATCTCAGCGCAGATGCCGTCGAGCACGGCGGCCACGGCGCGCGCGCGCTCGAAGCGCAGCGCCACGTCTTCGGGGCGCTCGCCGGCGTCCTTCAGCACGTCGCCCACGCTGCGATCGGCGTCGTCATCGACGGGAGTGTCGATGGACACCGAGCGCGCGCGCGGCCGCCGCCGACGCCCGCCCGCGAGGGTCTCCATCTCGGCGCCGGCGATGGACGGGGTGTCGTCGCGGTCGAGGCGCTGGAGGAAGCGCTGGATCTTCGCCCGGATCCAGTACACGCAGTACGTCGAGAAGCGCACGTTGCGGTGCGGCTCGAACGTCTCGGTGGCGCGCAACAGCCCGAGGGTGCCCTCCTGCACCAGGTCCTCGTAGCGGATGTCCTTCCGGCGCATCTGGTTCGCCACCAGGTGCACCAGGCCGAGGTTGGCCAGCACCAGCGCGTTGCGCGCATCGACGTCGCCCCAGGTCTGGATGCGCTCGGCCAGCGCGCGCTCGTCCTCCGCCGTCAGGCGGCGGCGCGGCTTGCCCAAGGCGTCCACGGGCACCGGCAGGGGCGGCGGGCCCGAGCGCGGCAACACGCCGCCGGCGATGAGGTCGAGCACGCGGTGGGCGTCGTCGAGGTCTTGGTCGGCGCGCGGGATCACCTCCTGGCCCGGCGGGCCCGGACGGCGCCGCGCCCGCAAGGGGTGCTGGTTGAGCACCTTGGTCGCGCTCTCCGCGGGGGCCCCGGTGGCTGGCTGCGTGCGCTTCATCGGGTCCTCCTGCCACGGACCTGCGTCCGATGCGCCGGGCCGCCCGGCGTTGCGGGCGGCCACGGCGGCGGCCCGGTGTGATCGTCCATGAGGCTCAAACGACGGAGGCCGCCAAAGGATTTCTCCCCTCCGAGCGCCGGAACGGTAAAATGTGCGCCGTGGGCGAAAGCGACCGCGCGCTCCTGGTCCTCGACATGACCGCCGAGCTGGTGAGCGGGCCGGACGCCGTACCGGGCGCCGCGGCCATCGTGCGCTATGTGCAGGGCGAGCTGCGCTACTTCCGCGAGCGCGGGCGCCCGGTGGTGTTCGCGATGACGGCGCCAGACCTGGCCGAGCCGCCGGCCATCCTCACGGAGCTGACCCCGCGCAGCGACGAGCGCGTGCTCTTCAAGGCGGCGCCGAGCGCGTTCTTCGACACCGACCTGGGCGAGGTGCTGAAGGCCCAGCGGGTGCGCCGGCTGACCCTGGTGGGCCTGGAGACCCACACCAGCGTGCTTCTGTCGGCCGCCGACGCGGTCGCGCGCGGGCTCCAGGTGGTGGTGCCCGAGCCGTGTGTGTGCGCGAGGAACGCCGACGACCACCGCTTCGCCCTCCGACAGATCCGCGAGGTGTGGCCGCAATGGCCGAATTCGCCCCTCGCGGGACCCGTGGGCGATCCTGACGAGACGGGTCGACTACGGCGCCACGACGGGCCAGACGGCGCGGGATGACCTCCCACAAGCTAGGCACGGGGCCCACCGCGACGAGGGGGGCGCCGGTGGACGACGTGCCGACGTCCGGCGTGTACGTCCATGTCCCCTATTGCCGGCGGCGCTGCCCGTACTGCGACTTCGCCATCGAGATCCGCCCCGCCGACGCGGCCTTCGCGGGCGCGGTGGGCGCGGAGCTGGCGGCCCGGGCCCACGAGCTGCCCTGGCCCGTTGGCAGCCTGTCGTTCGGGGGCGGCACGCCGTCGGCGCTGCCCGCAGCGGCGCTCGCCACGATCATCGAGCGCGTGCGCGCCGTGGGCCTGGCGCCCGACGCCGAGATCTCGCTCGAGGCGAACCCCGAGGACGTGGACGACGCCATGGCCGCCGCGTGGCGGGCCGCCGGGGTCACGCGCGTGTCGCTGGGCGTGCAGAGCTTCGACGACGACGTGCTCACGTATCTCGGCCGCGTGCACCGTGGGGCGCAGGCGCGCGCCGCGGTGGCTGCCGTGCGGGCGGCGGGCGTGCCGCTCGTGGGGGTCGACCTCATCGTGGGGGTGCCGGGCGAGGGTCCGGACCGCTTGACCAGGGACATCGACGAGCTGGCGGCCGCGGGCGTGGGCCACGTGTCGGCGTACCTCTTGACGCTCGAGCCCGACACGCCGCTCGTGCGCCTCATCGCGCGCGGCGCGCGCCGCGCCGTCGACGAGGAGCTGCAGGCGGATGCGTATCAGGCGGTGCAAGGCGCGCTGGTGGCGCGGGGCTTCGCCCAGTACGAGGTGTCGTCGTACGCGCGCGCCGGCCACGAGAGCCGCCACAACCGGCTCTACTGGGCGCACCGACCCTACCTGGGGCTCGGCCCGGGCGCGCACTCGATGCGCCTGCTCGACGACGGCGCGGTGCTGCGCCGGCACACCACCGCGCGCCTGCCCGCGTGGCTGTCGGCGCCGGCGGACGCCGCCCACGACGACGAGACGCTGGCGCCCCAGCATGCGCTGCGCGAGGCCGTGGCCTTCGGGCTGCGCGACCTCGCGCGCGGCGTGGACCTCGACGAGCTGGCGGC
>CAZONM010000263.1:0-8589 GCA_964580865.1 uncultured Myxococcales bacterium
GGCCCACGCCTTCGACGCCGGGCCCCTCGGCGCGCTGTGCCGCCGCGCCGTGGCGCGGACGCACTGATGCTGGCGCTGGCGGTGGCGCTCGCGCTGGCGGCGCCGGCGCACAGCCGCTCCGAGGGCAAGAGCACCTTCGCGCTCGCCGCCGACGGGCGCGTGGCCATCACCATCACCCTCGGCACCGTCGATCTGCCCGAGCTGTGCAACGCCGACTTCACCGTGGCCGAGCGCGCGCGAGAGGAGGAGAAGCTCACGCGCTGCCTCGAGCAGGGGCTCGGGCGCTGGCTGCGCCTGGCCGGCGACGAGCGCGCCTGCCCCGTGGCCTTCCTGCGCTGGCGCGAGCGCGAGCGCACCGTCACCATCGAGGCGCAGGCCGTGTGCGCGGCGCCGCCGCGCGCGCTCGTGATCGACTGGGGCCTGTTCGCCGGCAGCGCGCTCGATCACGTGTCGGTGGCGGTGCTGGAGCAGCCGCACGCTGCGCCGCGCCTGGTGATGCTGTCGCGGCGCTCGTCGCGCTTCGTGCTCGACGTCGCGCGCCCGTGGTGGCACTGGGGCGCGCTGGGCGCGGTCGTGACCGTCGCGCTCGCCGCCCTCGCGCTGGCCGGGCGGCGCATGGTCATTGCACGTCGAGCGCCTGGTTGAGCACCTGGTTCGCGCCGGCGTAGTCGCCGCGAGCGCTCCTGCGATCCACGTCGCTCGAGAGGGCGAACAGCCGCGCCTTGAGCGCTGGCGGCGCGCGCTCGGCGCGATCGAGCACGCGCTTCTGCTTGGCCGTGACGAACGAGCGATCGATGCTCACGGCGCCGGCCACCGCCAGCGCCCGCTCCGTGGCCTGGCGCGCGTCGTCGGCGCGGCCGGCGCGCTCGGAGCGTTGGATCAGATCGATGAGCCGATCGAGCTGCGGCACGTCGCCGGCGCGAAGCCCACGGCGCTCCATCAGCTCGGCCACGCGATCGCGCGTGGTCACCACCGGCGCCCGCGGACGGGGCGCCATGCGCTCGAGCACGGGCACGGGGTCGAGCTGGACCTCGGCGTCCGCGTCGGCGTCCGCGTCGACGTCGGGGGCGGGCGACGGCGCGCCGCCGCGCGGCTCATCGTCGGGGCGAGCGTCGCGCGGCACCAGGTGGCGGCGCTCGGCGTCGACGACGGCGGCGGGCTCGAGGACGAGCGCGGCGATGACGGCGCCCACCACCACGACGCCGAGCAGCGCCGCCACCGCCAGGGCGACGCCGCGGTGCTTGGGGCGCGCCGGCGCCGTCACGAACGGCGACGGCGACACCAGCGTCTCCGCGGGCGCGAACGGGTCCACGGCGTGCCGCCCGGAGCGCTCGCGCACCAGCACCGTGCCGGTCGACGACGTGGGCTCGTCGGTGTCAGCGTCCATGCCGCCCTTGGCCTCGCGCACCGCCTGCGAGAACGCCACCACCAGCGCCTCGATGGTGCCGTAGCGCTTCTTCGGATCGCGCGACATGGCGCGGCGCACCACCGCCTCCACCGCCGGGTGCACCTCGGCGAGCTCGCACAACGACGGCGGCGGCCGCTTGAGCGCGTCGAACATGGCCGCCGGCGTCTGCGCGTCGTAGGGCAGCCGCCCCGACAGGCACGCGTAGAGCGTGACGCCCACCGCGTACAGGTCGCTCGACGTGGTGGCCGCCTTGCCCTCCCACACCTCGGGCGCGATGAAGCGCAGCGAGCCCACGGTGCGGCCGGCCTGCGTGATGCGCTGCAGGTCGTCGGCGGTGGCCATGCCGAAGTCGAGGATCGACACGGTGCCGTCGTCGCGCACCATGATGTTGCCGGGCTTGAGGTCGCGGTGGATGACGCCGGCGGCGTGGGCGGCCGCCAACGGGGGCGCCAGCTCGCGCAGCACGTGCAGCGTGCGCTCGGCGTCGAGCTTGCCGTGGGCGTGGATGAGGGCGGCCAGGGTGTCGCCCGGCACGTACTCGAGGGTGAGGAAGGTGGTGCCGTGGTCCTCGTGCAGGTCGTGGATGCGGCACACGCCCGGGTGGGTCACGCGCCGCGCGAGCACCAGCTCGCGCCGGAAGCGCTCGCGCACCTCGCGGTCGCCGAACAGGTCGCGGTGCAGCACCTTGAGCGCCAGCGTGCTGCCGAGCAGCGTGTCGCGCGCCAGGTACACCGTGCCGGCCGCGCCGCGCCCGAGCCTGCGTTCGAGCACGAAGCGCCCGAGCTGACTGCCCTCCACGGGATCCACCGCGCCATGTTGGGCCGGGCGACGAGCAACACTCAAGCGCCGTGGGCACGCGCGGACAGATCGCGGCGCGCAGCCCCCTTCTCAACGCGCGGCAAAGGTGGGAGCGCACCCCGCATGCGGGAGCCGGTGGTCCGGTTGAAGCGCGGCCGCGATCGCTCCGTGCGACGACGTCATCCCTGGGTCTTCTCCGGCGCCATCGACGGCGTCGAGGGCGATCCCGGCGTGGGCGCCACGGTGCTCGTGCGCGGCCACGACGGCGCCGCGCTCGGCCGCGCCGCCTGGTCGCCGTCGTCGCAGATCCGGCTGCGCCTGTGGACCTTCGACGAGCACACCGCCGTCGACGACGCGCTGGTGCGCGCGCGCCTCGACGACGCCGTGGCGCTGCGGCGTCGCTTCGTGCTCTCGCCTCACACCGACTGCGCGCGCCTGGTGTTCGCCGAGGCCGACGGCCTGCCGGGCCTGGTGGCCGACCTGTACGCCGACACGCTGGTGGTGCAGTGCCACAGCGCCGGCGCCGAGCGTATCCAAGACGTCGCCATCGCCCACCTGCGCGAGCGCACGGGCGCGACGCGCGTGGTGCTGCGCTCCGACGCCGAGGTGCGCCGCCTCGAGGGCCTCACGCCGAAGAGCGGCGTGGTGGCGGGCCCGCCCGTGGAGGGCGGCGTGGTGCGCGCGAACGAGAACGACCTCGCCTTCCTGGTCGACGTCGAGGGCGGCCACAAGACCGGCTTCTACCTCGACCAGCGCGACAGCCGCGCGCGCCTGCGCGCGGTGGCCAGGGGCCGCGTGCTCAACTGCTTCTCGTACACGGGGGGCTTCGCGGTGGCGGCGCTCGCCGGCGGCGCCGAGCGCGCCGTCTCCGTCGACACCTCGCAGGCCGCGCTGGAGCTGGCCGAGCGCAACGTGGCCGAGAACGGCATCGACCCCGCGCGCCACGACGGCCTGCGCGGCGACTGCTTCGACGTCTTGCGCGGTCTCTACGACGACGGTGAGCGCTTCGACGTGGTGGTGCTCGACCCGCCCAAGTTCGCGCCCGCCGCGCGCCACGTGGAAAAGGCGAGCCGCGGCTACAAGGACCTGGCCCTGCGCGCGCTCAAGCTCCTGTCGCCCGGGGGCCTGCTGTTCGCGTTCTCGTGCTCGGGCGCCATCGATCGCACGCTCTTTCGCACCATCGCCGCGCAGGCCGCGCTCGAGGCCGAGCGCCCGATGCAGGTCTTGGGCGAGCTTGGCCACCCGCCGGATCACCCCGTGCCCACGAGCTTCCCCGAGGGCGAATACCTCAAGGGTTACTGGGCGCTGGCCGTGTAGGAGCGACCCGGATCACGCCGCGATCGAATCCCATCGGCCGAACGGCCGATGGGGCGGGAGCCCTCACCGCGCACCGGCTGACGGTCCGAGCGCGAAATTGTCGTTGTCATGCACTCCACTGCCGAAGGCGAGCCCATCGCCGACCTCCCCACACCCACCGACCTCGGCGCCCCCCGGCCGCGGCCGTCCCTCCACACCGCCCCCGCGCGCGCCGCGGGCGGCGAGGCCAAGAGCGTCGGCCGCACCTCGGGTGACGGCCCGGCGGCGCGCAGCGCGCCCGTGCTGCCGGCCCCCGCGCCGGCCCGACCCGGCCAGCTGCAGCGCTTCCTGCGCCACCGGCTCACGAGCCCCGAGAAGCGCACGGTCAAGCGCATCGAGGCGCTGCGCTCGGAGCTGTTCGCGGGCACGAGCCCGCCCTCGGCCGACCTGGCGCGCGCCAAGATCCTCACCATGCTGCGCGACGATCGCGGCCTGGCGGCGGGCATCGACGGCGCCGACGAGTACGAGCGGCTCGCCGGCTGGCTCGTCGACGAGACGCTCTCGGGGCGCCAGGCCGCCGAGATCGTAGGCCTGTTCCTGCGCGAGACCGGCGCCATGGAGCGCCCCGAGCTGTCGGCGCCGCGCGTGAAGGCCGCGCTCCGCTTGCTCAACGAGGTGCTGTTCGGCGACGACCAGGCCGGCGTGCTCGCCGTGGGCGTGCGCGAGTTCGCGCTCGAGAAGCGCGACGGCGGCCTGCAGGTGGTGGCCCACCTGCGCACCACCGCCGACGAGGCCGCGGTCCTCGAGGTGGCGCGCGGGGTGTTGCGCGAGCGCGGCTACGCCGACGTCGACCTGCGCGCCGTGCGCCGCACCACGCGTCGCTGACGACAGCGATCTTGGACCCCTCGTGACAGCGAGGCCGGCGCTCGCTACCTCCCGGGCGTGGGGAGGCGCGCGTGCCCGACATCGACGACCTGACCGGCAAGGTGGGCGCCAAGCTCGGCGGTGAGGCGGCGTTGGCCGCGGGCAAGGCCATGGCCAAGCGCGCCCTCGACGACCTCACCTTGAGCCCCGAGGAGAAGGAGCGCCGCGCCAAGGAGGACGAGGGCAAGCGCCGCTCGCGCAAGGTCAAGCTCATCCTCGGCGGCGTCGTCGCCGTGGTGGCCGTGCTCTCGCTCATGAGCGTGCTGGCGGCGCTGTGGAAGTACGCCGTGGGGCTCTTGCTCGTGCTCGGCCTCGGCGGCGCCGGCTGGCTCGTGGCCAAGCCCAAGCTCCAGGCGCTCAAGGCGCGCGCCACCGCGCGGCTCGAGGCGAGGAGGGCCGACGAGCGCGCCGCCGACGAGGCCGCGGCCAAGGCGAGCGCCGAGCAGGCGGCCGCCGACGCCGCCCGCGCCAAGCACCAGAAGCTCGAGGACGAGCTCGCGGCCCTCAAGCAGAAGGCCCAGCCCTAGGCCCGTCGTGCGCGTCCACCACGTCGCCATCCAGGTGATCGACCTCGAGCGCGCGCGCCGCTTCTGGGTCGAGGTGCTCGGCCTGGCCGAGGTGCGGCGCCAAGAGCACTCCCTGTGGGTCGATGCGCAGGGCACCATCGTCATGCTCGAGCGCTGCCGAGGGGAGCCGCCGGCAGATCCGTGGCAGAGCCAGCGCTCGGGCCTGTTCCTGCTCGCGCTCGCCATCGCCCCCGCCGAGCGCGAGCGCTGGCGAGCCCGGCTCACCGAGGCCGGCCACCCCATCGAGGGCGAGACCGCCTTCACCCTCTACGTGCGCGACCCCGACGGCACGCGCGTGGGCCTGTCGCACTACCCCGAGCCGCGCGCCTGATTTCCTGCGTTTCTTCGAGTGGTTGCGCGATGACGCGCCGCGATTGCCGCCGGTGTAGGACAAACGCGCACCTTTCCCGCTGGGCGCGCCGATACTGTGGACGGCTCGGGGGCTCGATCGGGAGGTGCCATGGGCACGGCGGCGCAGCAGGTGGTGCGGTTCTTCGATGAGCTCTTGCCCGCGGTCATCCAGGAGCGATCGCGGCGCTTCGAGGTCGTGCAGGGCGCGCTCACCATCATGGTCGAGGGCGTGGGGTCGTGGACCGTCACCTTCGGCGACGCGCGCTCGCCCACCGCCATCGTCGACGAGGCCGACACCGAGGCCGACTGCATCGTGGTCTGGGCCAAGGACGCGTTCGCGTCGCTGATCGGGGCGCCGGCGCCCGAGGTGGCGCGCCCCGACACGGGGCCCATCGCCGTGGTGGGGGAGATCTCGCTCTTGTCGCGCTTGGGCGCCCTCCTCGACGACGCCGTGACCGCGGGCCCGTGGGCGCCCCGCCTCACCGACGTGCTCAAGGCGGTTTGATCGAGAGCCCGTCCTGCCGCCGCACGTGCGCGGGCAGCCCGCCTACCACGTCGGCGCGGTCGATGGCGCCGCGCAGCCACAGCAAGCGCGACTGAAACAGCTCGAGCGCCTCGAGCAGCGCCGCCGCCACGTGCGGCCCTTCGAGCGCGCCGAGCGCGCGCGCCACCGCCTCGATGGTGCACAGGCCCTGCTCGCCCGGCGCCGTGCGCAGGCGGTAGCGGCCGGGCCCGCCCGGCGGCGGCACCGCGAAGGGCACGCGCTCGACCAAGAAGCGCTTGCGCCAGCGGTTCGCCTGCCGCCAGGTGCCGTCGAGCACCACCAGGGCCAGCGGGCGCTCGTCGACGAGCAGGGCCGAGGTCACCGCGGGCGCGCCGCGCTGCGGGAACAACACCACGGGCCGGTGATCGGCCGGCCACGGCATGCGCGGCAGCGCCGGCAGGTCGTTGCCGAACAGGCACAAGGACGTGTTCTCCAACACCGCGCGCGTCAGGCGCCCCGTGTTGGTGCTCTTCTGGTCCTCGAGCTTGTGGGTGACGAAGCAGACGTGCGTGCGCGTGTGCAGGCGCTGCAAGCGCTCGCAGATGCACAGCGCGGGCTTGAGCGCGCAGCGCGCACAGCGCGGGTCCGTCGACAGGTGGCGCACGGCTTCAGGGTACAGCGGTGGGCGGTTGCGTAGATCGAGCCAGGCGCAGGGACTTGCCGCGAGGCCAAGGAGCACCGGAGGCCCGTACCTCGTGGTACGGGCCGAGGACGCGACGCCGGGATCGTGACAAGGACCAAGCCTGGCGAAGCATCAACGCAACCGACCGCCGCTGTATGGTGCCGGCCCATGAACGCAACCGCACGCGCCGTCATCGACGCAGGCCGCGCCCTGGCCGCCGCCGTCGACGTGCTGCGCTTCGCGCCGCCGGTGGCCTACGTCTACGACCCCCTCGTGTACGCGCGCGCGCCCTACGAGCAGCTCGTGGCCCGCTACGTCGACGGGCCGCGCGCGCTCCTGTTGGTGGGCATGAACCCCGGGCCCTTCGGCATGGCGCAGACCGGCGTGCCGTTTGGCGAGGTGCGCCTGGTGCGCGAGTGGATGGGCATCGAGGCGCCCGTGGGCAAGCCGCCGCGCGAGCACACGAAGCGCCCCATCGAGGGCTTCGCCTGCACCCGGAGCGAGGTGAGCGGCGCGCGCCTGTGGGGCGCCATCGCCGAGCGCTTCCCGAACGCGCGCGACTTCTTCGCCGCGCGCTTCGTCGCCAACTATTGCCCGCTCGTGTTCATGGACGACGGCGGCAAGAACCTCACGCCCGACAAGCTGCCAAAGGGCGAGCGCACGGCGCTCGAGGCCGCCTGCGACGCCCACCTCGACGCGCTGGTGGTGGCGCTCAAGCCCACCACCGTGCTCGGCATCGGCGCCTTCGCGGCCAAGCGCTGCGAGCGCGTGGTGGGCGCGCGCGCGCGCGTGGGCGCGCTGCCGCACCCGAGCCCCGCGAGCCCGGCGGCCAACGCCGGGTGGGCGGCCCTGGCCCGCCGCGCTCTCGACGAGCAAGGGGTCGAGCGCTTCCTGTGACCACGACCGAGGGAACGCGAAGGGGCGTTCTGCTCGACGTGGATCGAGGTGAGACGGTCGATTGCTCGAGCTGGCGCGAAGCTCGCGATCATGCGCGCGGCCACCTAGCATCGACCCATGCTCACAACCGGCGGCCTGCGACCCCGGGGGATGTCCGAGTTCGCCAACCGCGTCTACGACGTGCTGGCGCGCTTCACCGTGTCACCCTGGAACGTGCTCAAGCTCGAGTGCGGGTGCCGGGGCCTCGACCCGCTCTCGCTCGAGCCCACGCACCTCGAGCCCATCGTCGCCAGCCTGGGCGCCCACGTGGCGCGCATGACCGACGACGACCACGCCATCGAGCTCATGCGTGCCTTGCGCGAGCTGCTACGGCAGTAGCGGCCGCACGCGCTCCACCACGCCCGCCACGCTGACGATGCCGCCCACCTCGTCGACGGCGACGCGGCCGTGGCGGTCGAGGATCACCAGGCGCGGCACCGCGCGGCCCTCACCGAGGGCGCTGGTGCCGGCGAGCACGCGGCTGCCCGCCAGCACCACCAGGTGACGCACGCCGAGCACCTCGGCGTAGGAGCGCTGCGCGGCGGGAGCGAGCGGGCCCTCGTCGTAGAGCAGCGTGATGACGTCCACGGGCTCGCCCGCCAGCGCCACCGCCACCTCGTCGAGCACGCGGGCGTTGACGTTGCACGCCGACGCCCAGCTGGCGCACACGTCGAGCACCACCACGCGCCCCGCCAGGCCCGCGAGCGTGGCGCGCGCGCCGTCGGGCATGACGACGTCGAGGCTGTCGGCGGTGGCCGGCCGTGGGGTGGCGCACCCCTCCGCCAGACATCCGAGAACGAGATGAAGCAGCAGCGCCGGCACGCGCGGGTGGCGGTGCGTAGCGCGCGACGCAGCGACGCGATCGCGGGCCCTCGACAACCCCCCGAGAACGCTCACCTGCGACATGTCGCAGCCCGCTGGCACCGCTTCTGCTTGGTCGGGGCACCCGGAGGTGGACCCATGACCCGCCGACTGCAACGCGCTGCGCTCACTCGCTTGGCCGTCCGCCTGGGTCTGGGCACCACCCTCACGGTGGGCGTGGTGGCGCTGGCGCTGCCCACGGGCCTGGCGCCCGTGGCGCTCGCCATCGGCGCCGGCGGGCTGGTGGCGCTCTCGGGCCTGGGCGCCGCGCGCCGGACGCGCG
>CAZONM010000264.1:0-8561 GCA_964580865.1 uncultured Myxococcales bacterium
CGCGCGTGGCGGCGCCGCCCGCGCCCGCGCCCGCGCCGGGCGACGCCGGCGCGCGCGCGCCGCTCCTGGCGCGCCTGTCGAAGGCACCGGCCAAGCCCTACGTCGTCATCGGCGTCGCGCCGCGCGCCCTCGTGCTCGAGGGCCCCGAGCCGCTGCAGGAGAGCTTCCTCGCGTCGCTCGAGATCGAGACCGAGCCGCCGCTCACGCTCTGGGCCACCACGCAGTCGTGCACGGCGGCGTCGCCCGGGTATCGCATCGCACTGGCGCCGTTCGCGCTCGCGCCCGAGGTGGAGCGGCGGTGGAGTGCGCTCGTGAAGAGCAGGAGCTGAGGGGGTCGGGGACGACGGGGGAGAAGAAGAAGAAGAAGAAGAGGAAGAAGAAGCAAACCAGGAAGAAGATGGGGCTTAGCGTTTCGCCGTCAGCGGCGGCCGCTGCTCTCGCGAGAGCAGGCGGCGGTGCCTTCTTGGAGTGGGGATGGGGCGGGTTCGGGACGTCGGTGGTGGGAGCGCCGTCCCCCTCCTAGATCCTCCCCCGTAAACGGGGGAGGCCGTGCCGAGGTGGATGGCGATCGCTTCGGGCACGGTGGCACGCTCCGGGGCTACCGCTGCTGTCAGGGCGTTGCAGCGGCGCGTGGCACTCGGCGCGCGCCTGGCGCGTCGCGATGGTGAGGCGGATGGCGTCGATCACGCTGGGGAGGGCGTTGATGACGTCGTCGTTGGCGAACCGCAGGATCAGGATGCGCTGCTGCGCGAGCCGTGCGTCCCTCTGCGCGTCGCGCCCCTGCGACGCGTCGTGGACGGGCCCATCGACCTCGATACCCAGCAAACACGCGGGTGCGTAGAAATCGAGAACGTAACCAGAAACCGGGTACTGCCGCCGGAACGACGCGCCCATCTTCCTCTGCCGCAGCTCCCGCCACAGCACGTGCTCCGCAAGCGTCATCCGTCGACGGAGGCTGCGCGCGCGAATGGCGTTGGCAGCCGGACCAGAGCTCGACCTCATCGTGCGCCCGCGTGCACGCTGCGCGCCACCATCCGCCTCGGCACGGCCTCCCCCGTTTACGGGGGAGGATCTAGGAGGGGGACCGCGCTCCCACCACCGACGTCCCGAACCTGCCCCACCCCAACGCCCAACCCCACCCCAAGCAGGCACCGCCGCCTGCTCTCGCGAGAGCAGCGATCGCCGCTGACGGCGAAACGACAAGCCCCACCTTCTTCTCCTTCTTCTCTATCTCCTCCTACGTCTTCTCCTCCTCCAGCCCCTGCTCACGCCGCCGTCACCCGATCTCGCCCCTCTTCCTTCGACCGATACAGCCGCCGATCGGCCACCGCGATCCACTCGCTCGCGCTCATGCCTGCCTGCAGCTGCGCCACCCCCACCGACGCGGTGATGCGAATGACGACGTCACCGGCAGGTACGGTGAGCTCGCGCAGGCGCGCGAGGAAGCGCTCGGCCAGGCGCGTGGCGTCGGCCATGCCCGCGTCGCGCAAGACCACGGCGAGCTCCTCGCCGCCGTAGCGCGCGGCGCAGTCGCGCTGCCGCGGGAAGGCGAGCGACAGCTCGCGGGCCACGGCGCGCAGCACCTCGTCGCCGGCGTTGTGGCCCCAGGTGTCGTTCACCTGCTTGAAGCGGTCGAGGTCGATGAGCAAGAGGCAGCTTTGCTCGTCGAACACGTCGTTGGCGAGCTTGGCCTCGGCCATGCACGCGTCGAGCGCGCGGCGGTTCGGCAGCTGCGTGAGCGGGTCGAGCTCGCCGCTCTTCTTCGCCTCGATGAGCTCTTGGCGCAAGGAGCGCATGCGCGTGCCGAGCTCCTTGGCGCGGCGGCGCTGCCGCTCGTGCTTCTCGTCGAGCACGGAGCGCACGGTGCCCACGGCGTCGACGGCGGCCATGCGGATCTGCTCGGTGGAGCCGCGGTGCACGGCCTCGTCGAGGCGCTGCACGACCTCGCGCGCCTGGGCGTCGCCCTTGGCGTCGTCGGCCAGGGCATGGGCGATGTGGCTCGAGAACGCGGCGGCCACCGCGCGGCAGTCAGCCAACGCGCGCTCGAGGGCCTGGCGCTGGTCGGCGATGACGCTCTTGACGAACGCCGCGGCGCCGTGGACGTCGCGCCGCGCGATGGGGTGCTCGCGACCCGGGGGCGGCGCGAGCACCGCCAGGTGCTGCAGCCAGCGCTCGGCCTCGGCGGAGTCGTCGGCGTCCACCGGCGCGAGCTGGCGCACGATGGAGAGGAGGGCGTCGAGGGCGCGCTCGCCCTCGCTGGTCATGGCTGGTGCCGCTGCCGTGGTCATGTCCCGATCTACGGCCGGGCGCGGCGACGCTTGACGGGGCGATCCGTCACGCCGCCTGCGACGCAGGCGCGGGGGGCGCCTCGATGTGGGCGGCCGCGCTCGGCGCCCCCTTGCCGGCGACCGGCAGGCGGATGGTGAAGGTCGTACCCTTGCCCACGGTGGAGTCGAAGCGCAGCGCGCCGCCGTGCTTCTCGCGCACCACGGCCCACGCCAACGCCAGGCCTTGGCCCGTGCCCTTGCCCACGGCCTTGGTGGTGAAGAAGGGCTCGAAGACGCGCGCGCGGATCTCGTCGGGGATGCCGGCGCCCGTGTCGCTCACGTCGATGACGACGTCGTCACCCTCGTGGCGCGTGGTCACGCGGATGCGCCCGCGCTCGCCGCTGTTGCCGACCACGTCGCCGATGGCATGCGCGGCGTTGACGATGAGGTTCAAGACCACCTGGTTCAGATCGGAGATGAAGCAGGTGACCGGCGGCAAGGGCTGCAGGTCGGTCTCGAGGTCGGCGACGTACTTGTACTCGTTGCAGGCGATGGTGAGCGTGCTCTGGATGGCGCGGTTGAGATCGGCGGGCGCCATCTCCTTCTGCGCCGGGTGCGAGAACTCCTTCATGGAGCGCACGATGGTGGCGATGCGCGTGAGGCCGTCGCCGCAGCGCTCGAAGGCCTTGGGCATCTGCTCCTGCAGGTAGTCGAGGTCGGCGTCGGCCTCGGCGTCGCGCGCGGCCGAGAGCGCGCGCTCGAGCGCGTCGGCGGCGGCGCCGGCCTCGGCTAGGCGACCCACCTCGCGCTCGGCGAACACCACGGCGAACAGGTCGCGGCAGGCGTCGCTCAGGAACTGCATGCTGTCGCTGACGAATTGCACCGGGGTGTTGATCTCGTGCGCCACGCCCGCGGCCAAGGTGCCGATGGCGGCCAGCCGCTGGCCGGCCACCGCCTCGGCTTGGGTGCGGCGCAGCTCGGTGACGTCGAGGGCGGCGATGACCACCCCCACGATGGCGTCACCCTCGCGCAACGGGCCGATGTGCACCGAGAAGTCGAGGCGCTCCTGCCCATCGCCGTGGCGCCCGCGCGCCTCGTAGACCTCGCTCGCGCCAGTTCGCAGGATGCGCGCGAAGCGCTCGCGGTACTGGTCGTGCTCGTCGGCGGGAACGAAGTGCAGCCAGCTCTGACCCACCAGCGCGCGCGCCGACGGATCCCGCTGGTTGATGAACGTGACCAGACCCTCGCGGTCGGTGGTCACCAGCACCACGGGGGCGCACGACACGATGGAGTCGAGCAGCGAGCGCGTGGCCGCTTCGTCGGCGCGGGCCTTGGCGATGGCGCTCTCGTCGCGCACCGTGGCCTGCAGGAAGCTCTCGCCGTCGAGGTCGATGCGCGACAAGAGCACGGTGCAGGGGAAGGCGCGGCCGTCGAGGGTCTGGTGCGTCCACTGAAACAGGCGCGCGCCGTCCTTCATGGCGGCCTCGATGTTCTCCTTGGCGGCCTCGCCCGACAGGCGACCGTCGGGCTGGCGCTCGGGCGAGAACTCCCAGGGGCCGCGCCCCACGAAGTCGGCCTCGTCCTTCACGCCGAACAGCTTCACGCACGCGGCGTTGCCGCTCGAGAACTTCCAGCTCGGCGGCCCGAGGGTCATGAGCGCGTCGCGCGAGCTCTGGAACAAGGTGGCGTGCCGGCGCGCGGCGCGCTCGGCGGCGGCCTCGGCGCGCCGCTGGGCCTCCGCGGTCGACAGCTGCATGGCCCCGCTCATGAGCAGGCCGTTGTGCGCCAGATCGAAGCGGCGGCTCACCGGACAGTAGAGCTCGATGATGGCGAGCACCTCGGCGCCCACGGTGATCGGGATCGCCACGCGCGTGCGCATGCCGGCGCGTGCGCCACCGTCGGCGGCCGGGAGGGAACCCGGGGAGGCCGCATCGAGCTCGAGCCACTCGGGCGCGCTCGGCACAGAGCCGGCGGCGAACAGCGCCCGAGGCACGACCGCGGCGGCCGCCTGCAGGTCGTGCTTGGGCCCCTCGAGCGCCGCGACCGCTGCCCACGCCTCGGCGCACCGGAAGGCGCCGGGCTCGTCGGCGCTCGGGAGCCACAGCGCCGCCAGCGGCTACTCAAGCTCCACGGACAGCGCACGCGCGAACGCCGCCGCGGCCTCGGGCAGCGGCGAGCGCAAGACCATGGCCTGCGCCAGCGTGGCCTGCGCGCGCTCGCGGCCGGCGGCGAGGCGCGCGGCGGTGACGTCGGTGTGCACGATGACCACGGCGTCGTCGTCGACGGCGCGGGCCTCGGCGGCGAACCAGCGCAGCTCGCCCGGCGCGTGGCAGGCGTACCCCCACTCGAACGACGGCCTGCGCCCAAAGAGCACGTCGCCGACGCCGGCCACCACGGGCTCGCGCTCGGCGGCGTCGGCCCCGCGAAGCGCGTCGAGGTAGCCGAGGCCCACGCCCGCGATGGTGCGCTCGTCGGCGCCGTTGTCGCGCGCGAAGCGGCGCCACGCCTCGTTCACGTGCGTGATGGTGCCCGCGCGATCGAGGCGCACCACGGTGACGGGCGCGCAGTCGAGCTGCGACTCGACGCGACGCACCTCCACCAACGCGCCGTAGGCGCGGCCCACGCGCGTCAGGTACCAGGCCGCGAGCGCGGCCAGGATCGTCGCCGTGACGACGGCGCGCCCGCGCAAGACCCAGGCGTACTCGTGCGGCACGCTGATACCCAAGCCGGCGAGCACGAGCTCCCACAGCACGGGCAGGACGACGCCCGCAACCACCAGGAGCGCCACCAGGCGCCACCACCTCACGGTGCTCATCACGTCCCCCCGCGCGTTCGCGCTCCCCCTCATGCAGGCCCTCCGCGCGGCGCGCGCACGATCACGCGCACCGGCTCCTTGACCGCCCCCGGTTTGAAGTTCTTGGCGCGCTCGACGAAGCCCGCCGCGATCTCGTAGCCGCGCGCAGCCAACAGCGCGCCCGAGACCAGCTTGAGGTCTTGCGCCAGCACCATGCCCGGGCGCAGCGCCGCCACCGGCAGCTCCCGCACCTCGTCGCCGCCGCTGTTGGCCGCGCGCACCGTGGCGAGCGCGTCGAGCACGTCCTGCGGGTGGCGCCCGGCGCGCCCGCGCAGCGTGTCGATGGCCTGCGCGAGGGTGCCGCCTTCGGCCTCGAGCACGTCGAAGTCGTGCGCCACGCGCAAGACGTGGGCCCAGCGCGACAGCTGCGCCCGGGCGGCGTCGCCCGGCGGGGCCGCGGGCACCGCGGGCGCGGCGGCGGCGGTGATGATGGCGCGCACCACCTCGAGGCGCGGGATGTTCGCGAGCAGCTGCTCGGCCACCGCCGGCACCTTGGCCACCATCTTCTGCTCGTCGTCGGTGAGGGGGGCGTGCGCGCCGAGCTTGTCGAGGGTCTCGGCGGGCAGTGAGATGACGCCGAGCTGCGAGAGCATGGCCGCCACCTCCACCTGCCAGCGCTCGGTGATCGAGAGCGCCCCGCACAGCTCGCTCACGAGCTGCTTCACGCGCAGCGAGCGCCCGAACGCGACCGGGTTCGTGAGCGCGAGCACGTCGGCCAAGAGCTTGACGCTGCCGTGCAGGGTCTGCTCGAGGAGCTCGCGCTCGGCGGTGACCAGGCGGTGCTGCGTCACGGCCGCGTCCATGGCGGCGATGAGCGACGGCGGCGGGCACGGCTTCGTGAGGAAGCGGAAGATCTGGCCGTTGTTGACGGCGGCGATGGCCGACTCCATGTCGGCTTGGCCCGTGAGCAACATGCGCACGGACTCTGGTCGCAGGGCGCGCACCTCGCCGAGGAACGTCGCGCCGTCCATGCCCGGCATGCGCATGTCGGACATCACCGCGGCCACGTCGCTGTGCTGGCGCAAGAGCTCGAGGCCCGCGGCACCGCCCGGCGCGGTCATGACCTCGAAGTTGCGCCGCAAGGTGAGGCTCAGGCCCTCGAGCACGGCGGGCTCGTCGTCGACGCACAAGACGCGCGCGCGCGCCTTGCCGGTGGGACGCGGGGGGCTGACGGCGGCGACCATGGCCTACGCCGCCTCTTTCAGCCCGCCCACGGCCTCGCCGGCCAGCGCGCGCCAGCGCGGCAGCTCGGCACCGGCGCCGAGCTCGGCGAGCAGCACCTCGTCGACGAAGGGCCCGCCGCCCGCCCCGCCGCTGGTCGCCTCGTCGAGGAGCCCGTCGGCCACGTGCACGGCCAACAGCACGTCACCCACGGCGGGCTTCGCGGCGGCGGGCGTGTGGTGGAACGCCACGGCCTCGACGATGGGGATGGGCAGGCCCCAGGTGCCGAGCAGGTAGGCGCCGAGCTCGGCGTGGGTGACGCCGAGGAGGTCCTTCTCGACATCGTGGAGCGGCCGGTTGGCGGCCGCCGCCGCCGCGAGCAGCTCGGCGCAGCGCTCGGGCAGCGCGAGCGCGAGGATCACGCGACCCACGTCGTGCACCATGCCCGCCGTGAACGCCTCGTCGGCGAGCTTGGCGGTGCGCATGACCCGGCGCGCCAGGCGCGCCACGGCGACGGCGTGGCGCTGCAGCTCGGTGAGCGAGAAGCCCGGCACCGCGGGGGCGCCATCGAGGGCGGCGAACACCTGCGCGCCCAGGGCCAGGCCCTTGACCAGCTCGATGCCGAGGAACGACACCGCCTCGGCGACCGAGCTGACCCGCCGGGCGAGGCCGAAGTACGCGGAGTTCACGATCTGCAGGAGCTTCACGCTCATGGCCACGTCGCGCTCGAGGATGCCCGCGATCTTGGCGCGGTCCGCCTCGGGATCGGCGAGGGCGCGCGTCAGCTCCCAATAGACGTCGGGCACCGACGGCAACCGATCGAGGCGGCCCACCACCGCCTGGAGCGCCTGGTCCTTGAGCAGGTCCCGCAGCTCGCAGGCGCGCAGGATGACCTGGCGCAGCGTGTCGGCGTCGCAGGGCTTGCTCAGGTACTGGTGCGACACCGGCAGCGCCCGCACCACCATGTCGCGCTCGGCGTGCCCAGAGAGCACGATGCGCGCCGTGGCGGGGTACTGCTCCTTCACCCTCTGCAAGAGCGCCACGCCGTCCATGCCCGGCATGCGCATGTCTGACACCACGACGTCGAAGGGCGCCTTGGCGAGCTCGTCGAGCGCCGCCTGCCCACCGAGTGCGAACGACATGTCGAGCTGGTGCCGCTGCTTGCGCAGCAGGTTCTTCAAGCCGTCGAGGACGTGTTGCTCGTCGTCGACGAAGATGACGCGCTTCATGCTACCCCCGCGGCCGGCTGATGCCGGCCCATGAGGGGCAGGCGGACGCAGCACGTGGTCCCCCGCCCCGGCTCCGATGAGAACGTCAGATCGCCGCCGAGCCGATCGACGATGGCGCGCGCCGCCGCGAGCGCGCCGCCCTGATGCGTGCTCGCGTCGACCGCCCCCGCCATGCCCGCGCCCCGATCGGCGATGGTGAGCACCGCGCGATCCTGCTCGCGCGCGGTGCGCACGCGGATAACGCCTTTCTGGCCGCTTTGGCGCGTCACCTCGCCGGTGGCCTGGGCGGCGTTGATCAACAGGTGCAAGACCGCGCGCGCCATGTCGCTGGCGTGCCCGTTCACGTTCGGTACGTCGCCCAGCTCGGCCTGCACCTCGGCCACGTACTTGCACTGATTGTGCGCCACGGTGATGGCGCTCTCGACCACGCGGTTGAGGTCCACGGGGCCAAGCTCGTTGGCGTCGGGACGCGCCAGCTCCTTGAGGGCGCGCACCAGCGCGGTGATGCGGGACAAGCCCTCCTGCGAGCGCTCGAGGGCCTCGCGCACGCTCGCCTCGAGGTCGGGCAGGTCGGCCTTGCGCTCGAGCTCGGCGAAGCGCGCGCGCGCCTCCACCGCCGCCTGCGTGCGCACGTAGGCGCGGTACTCGGCGATGAGCACGCGCACGTCGGCGAAAGCGTCGCGCAAGAACTGCACGCTGTCGTTGATGAACTGGATGGGCGTGTTGACCTCGTGCGCGATGCCGGCCGTGAGGCGCCCGATGGAGTCGTGCTGCGCGGCCATGCGCAGCTCAGCCTCGAGCTGGGCGCGCGCGTCGGCCGCGCCCGCGCGCTCGTGCTCCGCGGCGCGGGCCAGCGCCTCGGCGGGCTCCACCACCGCGCGTCGGGTGAACCACAGTGCGGCGCCGAGCACCGCGAGCTGAGCGAGCAAGACTCCACCGAGCACGGCGCCGGCGCGCGCGCGCAGCTCGAGGGCGCGATGCCCAGTGACCTGCGCGAGCCCGCCGAACGCCTGCGTGAGGGCCGCGAGCGGCCCTTTGCAATTTTAATTG
>CAZONM010000265.1:0-8555 GCA_964580865.1 uncultured Myxococcales bacterium
GATGACGGCCAGGGCCGCGGCCGCCGTGGGCCCCGCCGTGGTCATGCCGAGCACCGCCGGCTCCACCTTGCGCGCCTCGTCGTCGGTGGTGCGGGTGGCGTGGCCCGCGGCCACGGCGGCGGCGGCCAGCTCGCGCCACGCGCCCGCCACGTCGCCCTTCTCCTCGCGGATCGAGGCGGCCTCGCAGCGCGCGTCGATGCTGTTCTCGTCGACGATCAGGGTGAGCTCGAGCACGCCGAGCGCCCGCTGCAATTCGCCGCGCACGCGCAGGTGCGTGACCGCGCCCAGGTAGGCGTCGATGGCGCCCGCCTTGTCACCGAGCTTCTCGCGCACATCACCCAGCGTCTCGAGCACCGCGGCGTCGGCGTTGTCCTCTTGCACGACCTGCTCGAGCAGGGCCCTGGCCTCGGCGTCGCGTCCCTGTCGCAACAGCTCGAAGGCCTCGGTGACCTGCGCGGGACCGGGCATGGGCGCTCAGGCCTCCGGCTCGCGGGCGACGTCGCCGTCGTCGTCGACGAAGTAGTCCCAGCCCTTCTCGCGCTTGAGGCCGGTGACCGTGACGATCTCGGTCTTGGCCTTGGCGGTGCCCCGCTCCATGCGCACGACGTTGCACTGGCGGTCGACGTAGTAGAGGAAGCGCGCCTTGTCCTGCTGGATGCCAGCGGTGAAGACCTTCTCGGGCGGGGGCTTTGGCTTCTTCGAGGCCATGCTACGGTTGTCGCAGGAAAGGGGTCCGCCCGACAAGCATGCCAGCCCTCGTCGTGACATTGCTGTTCGCCCACGGTGTCCTCAGCCCCACGCCGCTCCCCACGGCGCCGCCGCTGGCCGCGGACGAGCCCGCGCCCGCGGTCCCGGGCCTGTTCGGGGACGCCGCCAACCCGCTCGCCAACCCGGCCGAGCGCGAGCGCTGCCTGTCGGCCGCGGGCGTGGGGTTGGCGGGGGCGCTGGTGGGCGCCGCGCTCTTCGGCGGCGGCGTGTGGGTCGTGGGCATGGCGACGTACAAGGACGCCGACGGCAACCTGGTGGGCGCGCCCGACCCCACCACGCAGCGCTTCTTCGTGCCCGGCTTCGCGGCCGCCGGCGCCTTCCTCGGCGGCGCGCTCGCGTCGGTCGGCACCTACCTGCTCGTGGAGCCCGACGACCGCCCGGGCGTGATGAGGTAGCCGCATGCCGCGCCGCGCCCCCGCCTGGTGCCGACGGGTGCCGCCGCTGCCGCGCCCCGGCGACCCCGTGCTCGATCGCCTGTGGCTCGACGTCGTCGACGCGGTGCCGGCGGCGGCGACGTTCGCGCGCCTCGCCACCTGGTACGCGGCCGATCACGTAGCCCTGCGCACGCTGGCGCGACCGGGCTCGGGCCTGCCCTTGTTCGCCGGCGTGTTCGAGCGGCGCGGCTGGCGGCTGCACGGTAGCCCCACCGAGACGGCCGACCACGTGCGCACCGCGCAGCTCGTGCGCGCGGGCTACCCAAACGTCGTCATCGGCGAGCTCGACGCCACCGCGCTGCCGTCCGGCGCGCGCGCGGCCGTGGCGCGCCTGCCCGCCGACGCGCCCCCGCCCGACCATGAGCTCGCGCTGGCCGCTTGGTTCAAGGCGCCGCTGCCGCCGTCGGCCGCCGACCTTTTGCTGCTCGACGACGCCTCGCCCTTCGGCGCCTGGCTGTTGGCGTTCGGCCGGCGCGTGCACCACGCGGCCGTGGCCGTGGCCGACATCGACGAGTGGCTCGTGCGCCTGCGCGCGCTCGACGTGGACGTGGCCGGCGCCGTGGAGGGCGCGCCTGGCTCGCCGCTGCGGCGCGTGCTCACCGCGGCCGGCGAGCTCGACGTGCGCCTGCGCGACGGCACCAGCCGCCGCCGCGCAGGTTGCCACCTCGAGCTCACCGAGCGCGCCCCCGGCTTCGACCACGTCGCCGCGCCCGGCGCAGTGCCCTGCGTGGTGCGCGACGGCATGCGGCGGCACGGGCGCGTGGCCGCCGCGCTCCACGTCGACCTCGGCTACGGCGGTCTGCGCGTGCCGGTGGTGTCCGAGAACGTGTCGCTCGGCGGCATGTTCCTCCAGCTGACCGACGACGACGCACCGGCGGCGCACACGGCGCTGCAGCTGTCCATCGAGCTGCCCGGCGGCGCCGTCGAGGCCCTGGCCACCGTCATCTATCGCGTGCCCGGGCGCGGCGTGGGCGTCGAGTTCCAGTGGTGGGACGACGAGGACCACACCGGGCGCCGCGCGCTGGCCGCGCACCTGCGCTCGCTCGCGCGGTGAGCGACGCGGTCGCGTCGGTTCAGCTGGCGCCCTTGCCGAGCAGCACCACGGGCACGGTCTGCGCGATCAGCTTGACGTCCTCGATGAGCGACCAGTTGTCGACGTAGCGCAGGTCGAGCTGCATCCACTCCTCGAAGCCGATCTCGTTGCGCCCGCCCACCTGCCAGTAGCACGTGAGCCCCGGCCGCACCGACAGACGGCGGCGCTGCCAGAGGCGGTACTGCGCGACCTCGCGCGGCACCGCGGGGCGCGGGCCCACGATGGTCATGTCGCCGCGCAAGATGTTCACGAGCTGCGGCAGCTCGTCGATGGAGAACTTGCGGATGAAGCGCCCGATGCGCGTGACGCGCGGGTCGTGCTTCATCTTGAACACCGGGCCCGTCTGCTCGTTCTGCGTCAGCAGCTTGTCCTTCATGGCGTCGGCGTTCACCACCATGGAGCGGAACTTCAGCAGGTTGAAGTGCGCGCCCAAGAGCCCCACGCGGGCTTGCTTGAAGAAGATGGGGCCCGGCGATTCGAGCTTGATCAAGAGCGCGACCGTGGCCAAGAGCGGCGAGAGCAACACCAGCGCCAGCGCGCTGCACACGATGTCGGTCATGCGCTTGACCGCATGCTGCACGGGGCGCGAGTCGATGGAGATGTAGTGCAGGTAGCCGTCCGAGCTCGACGACGACGACAAGAGCTGCGCGCGCTCGAACTGCAACGCATGCACCGGCAGCGCGAAGGGCATGCCGATCTCCTCGCACGAGCGCACCACGTGCTGCATCTCCGGCCCGTGCACCAGCGTGCGCCCGGCGATGTACACCTCGGCCACCGGGCGCTGCTCCAGCACCTGCAAGAGGTCGGCGGCGCGCCCTAGGATGGGCGCGGGCACCAGGCCGCGCGCGATGGCGTGGTGGGCCTGCTCGCCGGCGAACGCCAACAGCCCCACCACGCGGAAGCGGCGGCCGCCGGCGGTGCGCAACAGGCGCGTGGCCGTGGCCACCGCCGTGGGGCCCACGCCGACGATGAGCACCTCTTCCACCGGGCCCGCCACGGCGCGCAGCGGCTGGAACAGCACCACGCGCAGCGCCGTGCACCACGCGATGACGATGACGCCGAACGACGTCACGCTGAAGCGATACGCGTCGGGTAGGACGATGCGCTCCCAGAGGTAGAGCAACACCGCCACGATCACCACCAAGAGCAACGTGAGCGTCAGCTGGTCCGTCTTCGAGCGCGGCGTGCACGGCGAGTACAGGCGCAACACCGCCGTGCCGATGAGCCAGGCCACCAACGCCACCAGCATCAACGACGCGAACGACGGCGCGTCGAAGCCCCCCTGCATCGACGCGGCCATGGCCAACACCAAGAGCAGCAGGTCGGCGCCGAGGTTGAGCTTCGCCGGCCAGCCTGGGGTGAGCTTGTCGAGCGTGTCGCGCATGCGCCGTCGGCCCCCAAACGTAGACCCCGCTTGTATCGCACAGCGACGCACACCGGGTGTGCACGGATCAACCGAATGGGCGGGCGAGAGAATCCCACGTGTTGTCAGGCACGTACGCTCCGCGGCGCCTTCGCACGGGGGGCGCCAGCATACCCGGCGGCCACGCTGCGCTCGGCCTGGCGGCGCGCGGCCCCGGGGCTTGGCCTCGCGCGCGCGGACCCGCGACGCCCGAGCCGAGGTGCCGGGGCCCCCTGCCGGGGCGGTACACTCGCCCGATGACCTTGCGCCTGGCCCTCATCGCCGCCGCGCTGGCGGCGGGCCCCGCGGCCCTCGCCACCACCGTCGACGTGCCGGCCCCCGACGACCTCCTCGGCCGCACCGGCGTCATCGCCCGTGTGCGCGTGGTCCGCCAGGACGTGGAGCTCGACGAGCGCGGGCGCGCACGCTCGTGGTCGACCCTGGAGGTGGTGGAGGCCGTGGCCGGCGCGCGCACGGGTGAGCGGCTGGCACTCTATCAGCCCGGCGACGCCGACGGCAGGCGCGGCGGTGTGCTCGGCCAGGCGCGTCACCAGGTCGGCGACGACGTCGTGCTGTTCCTCGAGCGCGCGCGGGTCTTTGGGCGCAGCGCCGTCATCCACCGCGGCCTCGGCTACGGTGTGTACGACGTGGACGCCGACGGCGCGCTGCGCGAGCGAGCGGCCGACGTGGCCCGCGTGACGGCGGCGGGGACGCTGCCCTCGCGCTACCCGTCGCTCGCGGCGTTGGCGGCCGCGGTGCGCGCGGCGCGGGAGCATGCGCGCCCATGACGTCGTCGCGGGTGCCCATCGCGCTGGCCCTGTGCGCCGCCGCGCTCACCGCGTCGCCCGCCGGCGCCGAGCGGTTCTTGTGCAACAGCGTCAACGCCGACGGCTCCACCTTCAACGACGGCTGCGGCGCATGCAGCGCCGCCTCGGCCGCGCGCTGGGCGGGC
Organism: uncultured Myxococcales bacterium; assembly: GCA_964580865.1. Lineage (GTDB taxonomy): Bacteria > Myxococcota > UBA727 > UBA727 > VGSZ01 > JACOUT01. The sequence goes on from CAZONM010000265.1 coordinate 4,650, forward strand.
CCCACGGTCACCTTCCGCTTCGATCGCGACCAGGCCCCGAGCGCTTCCGGCGTGTCGCCCACGCGCTGGTCGGCCGACGTCGACCGCCTCATCGCCGCGTGGAACGACGTCCCCGGCAGCGCGCTCACGGTGGTCGACGGCGGCGACGCCACCGGCCGCGCCTGGGACGAGAACGAGGGCGCTCACGAGGTGTTCTGGGCCGTCACCAACGAGGACTGGATCGCGGCCACCGGCACGGCGCCAAACGGCGGCGTGCGCGGCGCCACCTCGCGCGCCTACGCCTGCGACCAAGACAGCGACGGCCGCCGCGAGCCCTGGCGCGACGCCGACGTGATCTTGAACGGCGCCCCGTCGAGCGGCCTGGTGTGGAACTGCCAGGGCACGGGCTGCGCGAGCTCGCTCACGGTGGCCATGCACGAGCTCGGGCATGCGCTGGGCCTCGGCCACCCGTGCGCCGAGTGCCAAGACGCGCTCATGGGCGCCGTGGGCGTGCTCAACCACGACCGCCCGCTGCCCGAGGACATCCTGAGCCTGTTGGCGCTCTACGGCGCGAGCCCGCAGGCGCTGGGCGGCCCCTGCGCCGACGACGGCGACTGCGCCGCGGGCCTGTCGTGCGCCGACCTCAGAATGCCGTCGCGCACCCTGCGCGCATGCGCGAGCCCGTGCGGCAGCGGCTGCCCCACCGGCTTCCTCTGCGGCGACGACGACGTGTGCGTGCACGCCTCGTCGCAGGACGCGGCGCTGCCGGGCCTGCTCGAGCCGTGCGACTACACCTGCGAGGACGACTGCATCCACTTGGGCGGCCCGGGCCGCGCGCAGGCGGGCTGCGCCATGTGCCTGGCCGGCCGCGACGGCGACAACGACGCCGTGTGCGTGCCCGGCTGCTCGGTGTCGACGGGCAACGGCTGCGCGGCCGACGAGTTCTGCCGGCCCCTCACGGGCGACGAGGGCGCCTGCGAGCCCAAGCAGCGAGCCGGCGAGTTCTGCACAGCGCTGTTCACGTGCGTGGCACCGCTCGCGTGCGTGGGCGGCGTGTGCCAGGCCACCTGCGACGCTGGGAGCTGCGAGAGCGCCGACGAGTTCTGCACCGAGGTGGCGGGCGCCGACGTGTGCACCAACGGCGGCGCGGGCCAGGTGTGCGACAGCCTGTCGGACTGTGACGACCCCGCCTTCGTGTGCACGGGCTTCACCGAGAACCGCTGCTGGCAGCGCTGCGCCGACGCCGACTGCCCCGGCGCCGAGGTGTGCGCCGACATCGACCCCGTGGGCGAGCTGTGCATCGTCGTCGCCGACACGGGCGAGAGCTGCGCGCCCTTCAACACCATCTGCGCCCGCGGCGGTGACTCGTGCCAGCGCCCGCAGCTCGTGTGCTCGGAGGCCTGCGACCCCGACGACGGCTGCGACAACGGCGACGAGTGCCGGCTCGTGAGCGGCGAGTGGCTGTGCATGCCGCCGCTGCCGGTGGGCGAAGGCGAGGGCGAGGGCGACCCCGGCGAGGGCGAGGGGGAAGGCGAGGGAGAAGGCGACGGCGAGGGAGAAGGCGACGGCGAGGGAGACGGCGAGGGAGACGGCGACGGCGAGGGAGAAGGCGAGCCTGCGCCGTGCGGCTGCGGCGCGCCCCTCGACGCGGGGTGGGGCCTCCTGGTGGCCCTCCTGGCGCTGCGACGACGGCGCTAGAGCGCGTCCCGGACCTCGGAAAGGCCCCCTCCGGGGCTGAGCGTGACGTCGTCGAACCGCACCCCCAGATCGGGGGCGCCCCGGTGGTGCTCATTGGGGCCTCCGCCGAACTTCGGGGGAGGCGCGTCGTAGCCCTCTGGTTCCACGAGGCGGGGGCCCTCGGCGCGTGGACCGCCGGGACAGCCACTAGCCAGACCCGACCCCGCCTGCTAGCGATCACCCGTTCCAACTCGACGCGAGTCGACACGAGAGGTCCGCCATGGCTGTCTGCGCCATCACCGGCAAGCGCTGGATGAACGGGAGCAAGGTCTCCCACTCGAACATCAAGTCACCCAAGCGCGCCAAGCCGAACATCCAGAACAAGCGGGTCTTCGACGTGGAGGCGGGCCGCTGGGTGCGCCTCAAGGTCACGGCCAAGGGGCTGAAGGTCCTCAACAAGAAGGGCCTCGCCGACGTGCTGCGCGGCCGTTGAGGCCCGCGGTCGCTCGTCGCTGCGCGCTCCTGATCGCGTGCTCGAGCGCGATGGCGGGGGCGTGCGCCACGGCGCCCCCACCGCCGCCCGCCGCCCGAGCGGAGCCGCGCCCCATCGTCGCGCCCGCCACCGGCCCCGTGCGCCTGGTGGTGCTCGGCGACACGGGCAAGGGCACCGACGACCAGCGGCGCGTGGCCGACGCTGCGCGCGCGTCCTGCGCCGCCGAGGGCGGCTGTCACCTGGGCGTCTTGCTCGGTGACAACGTCTATCCGGCTGGCCTCGATGGTGCCGACGACCCGCGCTGGCGCTCGCTGGTCGAGGAGCCCTACGGCGCCTTCGGCATCCCCTTCGTGGCCGTGCTCGGCAACCACGACTACGGGGGGCCCGTCCCCGCCACCTTCTGCGGCGGCCTGGGGCTCGAGGAGCGCCGCGCCCTGGCCCAGCTCTCGCTTGCGCGCGGCTCGGTGGTGCGCATGCCGGGCCGCCACTGGCGCCTCCTGGTGGGCGACGTGGAGCTCGTGGGCCTCGACACGCACGTCCACTACTACGACGACGCGCCCGCGCTCGCCGGCGCCCTGGGCTTTCGGGACGACGCCCGCCGCCACGACGAGCACCTGCGCCGCTGGAACGCCGCACCTCTCGGGCGCGTGCGCATCGCGCTCGGCCACCACCCCTATCGCTCCGCCGGGCCCCACGGCGACGCCGGCGCGTACGAGGGCATCCCCGTCGCGGGCCTGGTGGGCTCGGGCGCCGCCATCGGCCGCCTCCTCGAGGCGCGCGTGCTCGGCCGCTTCGACCTCTACCTCGCTGGCCACGACCACGGCATGCAAGACGCCGGCGACGAGCGCGGCACGGCGCTGTTCGTGTCGGGCGGCGGCGCCGAGCACAAGCCGCACCCCGCGCGCAGCCCCGTGCCCTTCGTGGCCGAGTCCTTGGGCTTCCTCTTGGTCGACGTCGAGGGCGGCGCCGCGCGCGTGCGCGTCTTCGGCGTGCCCGACGAGGGGCCGGCGGCGGCGCGCCTGCTGCACGAGCGCACGGTCGGCCGCTGACGACGGCGCGCGCAAAAGACCGAACCTCCGGCGCCGCCGCGGCGCTCTATGCTCGGGAGGTCCCATGCGCGATCCCGAGCACGCGGAGCTGTGGCAAGAGATGTCCGACGCGGCGCTGGTGCTGCGCGCGCGCGCGGGCCAGCCGCCGGCCGTCGCCGAGCTGACCCGCCGCTTCTTTCGCGCCGCGCGCGCCAGCGCCTACGCGGTCGTCGCCGACGCCGCCGCCGCCGCCGACGCCGCGCTCGAGGCGCTCGAGCTCGCCTTCACCAAGCTCGAGCAGCTCGAGGACCCGGCGGCCTTCGGCCCGTGGCTGCGCACCATCGCGCGCCGCACCGCCGCCGCCGCCCGGCGCGCGACCACTCCCACCGAACCGCTCGACGACGCGCTCGACCGAGCGGACCCCGACGACCCAGGCCGCTCCCTCGAAGCCGCCGAGCGGCGCGCGCTGGTGCGCCGGGCCATCGACGCGCTGCCCGATCCCCTGCGCGAGGCGCTGGTGGTGCACGAGCTCGAGGGCTACCCGGTGGCCGCGGCCGCCCGCTTCCTCGACGTCCCCGAGGGCACGCTCAAGCGCCGCCTGTCCGACGCGCGCGCCGCGCTCACGCGCACGCTCGCGCACCGCCTGGAGGGCCGCGGGCCGCCCACGCCCACCGAGCGCGCCGACGCCGCGATCAGGGCCGCGGTCGACGAGCTCGAGCGCGACCCGGC
>CAZONM010000266.1:0-8546 GCA_964580865.1 uncultured Myxococcales bacterium
CGAGGGCGCGCCGGCGCTGCGCTTGGAGCTCGGCGTCGAGCGCGGCGCGCGTGGCGGGAGAGAACCAGCGGTTCGCCAGCGCCAGGCCCGCCATGGCGTCGCGCGCGTACAGCACCGGCCCGCCGTGCGCCGGCGCGATGCGCGTGGTGGTGAAGCGCTCGGAGAGCGCCGCGCCGCCCACGAAGAGCGGCACAGTGATGCCCGCGGCCGTGAGCTCGTCGGCGGTGGCCACCATCTCCGCCGTGCTCTTGACCAAGAGGCCGGACAGGCCGACACAGTCGGGGCGGTGCTCGCGTGCGGCGCGCACGATGTCGGCCGGCGGCACCTTGATGCCCAGGTCGATCACCCGGTAGCCGTTGGTGGAGAAGATGATCTCCACGAGGTTCTTGCCGATGTCGTGCACGTCGCCGCGCACGGTGGCCAGGAGCATCGTGGCCTTGGTGGCGCCGTCCTTGGTGCGCAGGTGCGGCGTCAGGTGCGCCACCGCGGCCTTCATCACCTCGGCGCTCTGGAGCACCTCGGCGACGATGAGCTGGTTGGCGGCGAACAGGCGGCCCACCTCGGCCATGCCCGCCATGAGCGGGCCGTTGATGATCTCGAGCGGCGCGCGGTCTTGCAGCGCGAGGTCGAGGTCGGCGGCGAGCCCGTGGCGGCTGCCGTCGACGACGCAGGCGGCGATGCGCTGCTCGAGCGGGAGCGCGGCGTGGGCCGCGGCGCTCGCGTCGGCGCGCCGGTCCTTCTGGTCCTTGAAGTGATCAGTGAAGGCCGTGAGCGCCGCGTGGTAGTCGTCGCCGGTGGCGGCCAGCAGGCGCTCGCAGCGCGCCACGTCGTCGGGGGGCAGGTGGGTGACGCGCTCGAGCTTCTCGGCGTTGACGATGGCGAGGTCCAAGCCTGCGTCGAAGCAGCGGTGCAGGAACACCGTGTTGAGCGCCTCGCGGCCCGCGTCGGGCAGCCCGAAGCTCACGTTGGAGACGCCGAGCAGCGTGTGGCAGTGGGGGAAGCGCGCCTTGATGGCGGCGACGCCTTCGATGGTGGCGCGCGCCGCGCCCACGTAGGCGGCGTCGCCGGTGCCCACGGGGAACACCAGCGCGTCGAAGATGATGTCCTCGTCGGCGATGCCCATGGCGCTCAAGACCGCGTGGCTGCGCTCGGCCACGGCCAGCTTGCGCTCGGCCGTGATCGCCATGCCTTGCACGGGGTCGTCGTCGATGCAGCCCACCACCACCGCGGCGCCGTAGCGCTTGAGCAGCGGCACCACGCGCTCGAAGCGCGCGAGGCCGTCCTCGAGGTTGATGGAGTTGACGATGGCCTTGCCCTGGCAACGCTGCAGCGCCGCCTCGATGACCGCCGCGTCGGTGGAGTCGATCATGAGCGGCGCACGCACCTTGCGCGCCAGCCGCTCCACGAACGCCGCGGCGTCGGCGCGCTCGTCGCGATCGGGATCGGCCAGGCACACGTCGACGATGTGGGCGCCGCCGCGCACCTGCTTGCGGCCGATCTCGGCGGCCTCGTCGAGCTGTCCGGCGGCGATCAGGCGCTTGAAGGCGCGGCTGCCGATGACGTTGGTGCGCTCGCCCACGATGACGGGGCGCGCCTCCTCGAGGTCGACCACCTCCACGCCGGCCACCCGCGCGCGGCGCGCTCGTGCGGGCACGCGCGGCGCATGCGCGCGCGCCATGTCGGCGATGGCGCGGATGTGGTCGGGCGTGGTGCCGCAACACCCGCCCACCGCGTTGAGGAAGCCGTGCTCGAGGAAGCGCGCGAGCTTGGTGGCCAGGGACCCGGGCGTCTCGCGATACGCGCCGTGCTCGTCGGGCAGGCCGGCGTTCGGCATGCACGACACGGCGAACGGCGACAGCGCGGCCAGGGCGCGCAGGTGGTCGGCCATGGGCTCGGGGCCCGTGGCGCAGTTGAGCCCCACGGCCACCAGGCCGCCGCCGCGCGCGCGGCCGAGGTGGCGCGCGTGCTCCACCGAGACGTGGAACGCCTCGGCGGTCTGGCCTGCCAGCATGGTGCCGGTCTGCTCGACGGTGCAGGACAGCACGAGCGGCACGCCCACGCCGAGCTTGTCGGTGGCGCGCTCGATGCCCACCAGCGCCGCCTTGACGTTCAGCGTGTCGATGGCCGTCTCGACGATGAGCAGATCGGCGCCGCCCACGAGGAGCCCTTCGGCCTGCACCGCGTAGTGCCCGGCCAGCTCCTCGAAGGTCACGCCGCCCGTGACCGAGAGCGAGCGCGTGGTGGGGCCGAGCGAGCCCGCCACCCAGCGCGGGCGGTCGGTGAAGGCCGCGGCCGCGTCGCGCGCGAGCTCGGCGGCGGCGCGGTTGATCTCGAGCGCGCGCTCCGCGAGCCCGAACTCCGCCAGCACCAGCGGCGTGCCGCCGAACGTGTTGGTCTCGACGACGTCGGCGCCGGCCTCGAGGTAGGCGTGGTGCACGGCGCGCACCACGTCCGGCCGGGAAAGACAGAGCGCTTCGTTGCAGCCCTGGTGCTGGGCCCCGCCGAAATCGCCCGCGCTGAGCGCGCGGGCCTGCAGCTGCGTGCCCATGGCGCCATCGAACACCAAGACGCGCGCGGCCATCACGTCACGCAGGTCGTCGGCGGTGAGGCGGGGGCGAGCCATGGGCGTTGCTAACGGTTCGCCAGGATTTCTCAAGCAGGGGGCCCCGCGGCGTTGTTGCCGGGCGGCGGTCGTGGCACGAGGTGCCATGGCAGTCTCCACCCCCGCGCCCGACCTGGGCAAGCCGTGCCCCGACTTCTTGCTGCCCGGCGTCGACGACCGCACCTACTCCTTGCGCGACTTCGCCGGCGCACGGTGCTTGCTGGTCGTGTTCACCTGCAACCACTGCCCCTACGCGCGGGCCGTCGAGGATCGCGTGATCGCGCTGCAGCGCGAGTACCCCACGGGCGCGCTCCAGGTGGTCGCCATCTGCGCCAACGACGCCGTGGCCTACCCCGACGACGCGCGCCCCAAGCTCGCCGAGCACTGGCGCGACAAGCGCATGCCGTTCCCGTACCTGCACGACGAGACGCAGGCGGTGGCGCGCGCTTTTGGCGCCGTGTGCACGCCCGACTACTTCCTGTTCGACCACGATCGCGCGCTGCGCTACCGCGGCCGCCTCGACGACAACTGGAAGGAGCCCGAGCGGGTCACGCGCCGCGAGCTCAAGGTGGCGATCGACGCGCTCTTGCAGGGACGCATGCCCGCGGAGCCGCAACAGCCGTCGATGGGCTGCTCGATCAAGTGGAGGAGCGACGGCTGACGCCTTGCGCCGCCGGATTCGTCGACAACCCGGCCTTCACGCGCGCCGCCAGCGCCGGTCCCACCACGCGCGCGACGTCGTCGAGGGACGCGGCGCGGATCCCGTCGACGCTGCCCAGGGCCGCCAGCAGCGCCTTGCGCGACTTCGGGCCCACGCCGCGAATGTCGTCGAGCGCCGAGCGCAGGGTGCGCCGCTTGCGCTTGCCGCGGTGCCCGGTGATGGCGAAGCGGTGCGCCTCGTCGCGCACTTGCTCCACGAGGAAGCGCTCGGGCGTGTGCGCGCGCAAGACGAAGGGGTCCTTGACCCCCGGCACGAACACGCGCTCGGGGCTCATCTGCAGGTCCGCATCCGCGTGCTCGCGCTCCTCGTGGGGCGTGTCGGGGTGCTCGCCGGCGCCGAAGGTGCGCGCCTTGGCGATGGCGGCCACCAGCAGACCGGCGCCGCCCACCGGTGTGCCCGTGTCCTTGCACGCGGCCAGCGCCACCTGGAGCTGGCCCTTGCCGCCGTCGACGAGCAACAGATCGGGCAGCTCGCCCTTCTTGAGGCGGCGCACCAGCGCCTCGTGCATCATGGCGTAGTCGTCGGTGCCCTCGACGGTGCGGATGTTGTAGCGCCGGTAGCGCGCCTTGTCGGGCGCGCCGTCGACGAAGCACACCTGCGAGGCGACCGCGTCGGTCCCCTGGAACAGCGACACGTCGAAGCACTCGATGACGCGCGGCGGCCGCGGCAGGCTCAAGAGGCGCTGCAGGCTGGCCACGCCGCGCTCCCGCACGTCGGCCTTGCGGGCCACGTCGGCGGCGGCGGCCGCGGCGTTCTTCTCGGCGATCTCGAGCAGCCGGCGTCCGTACCCGCGCTGCGGGACGCGCAGCGCGAGCGCGCGGCCCGCTCGCTCCGATAGCGCCGCCTCCAGCGCGGCGCTGTCGTCGCCCAGGGAGAGCGAGGTGAGGATCTCGTCGGGCAGATCGCCCGGCGGGGTCTCGCCCTCGGGCGACAGGTAGCGCTGCGCCACGAAGCTGGCCAACAGCTCGGCGGTGGGAAACTCCGCCTTGTCGAAGGTGTCGATCTCGCTCGCCAGCAGGTGGCCGTCCCTCACCGCCAGGCGCGCGATGACCAGGAGCGACCCCTGGCGCTGCACCGCCAGCACGTCGACGTCACGGCGGCGCTCGACCTCGCTCACGGCCTGGTCGTCGAGCGTGCTGCCCACGGCGGCGAGCTGATCGCGCACGCGCGCCGCGCTCTCGAATTCCTCGGCGTCGGCCAGCTCGAGCATGCGGACGCGCAGGCGCTGCTCGAGCTCGCGGCGGCGCCCGCTCAGAAACAGCGCCGCGTCGGCCAGCCGATCGCCGTAGTCGGTCACCGCGAGCACGCACGGTGCCGGGCAGCGCCCGATCTGGTGCTGCAGGCACGGCCGCGTGCGGTTCTCGAGCACCGTGTCCTTGCAGGTGCGCAGCTGGAAGTAGCGGTTGAGCACGCGCAGCGCCTGGCGCGCGCCGGTGGCCGAGTGGTAGGGCCCGAAGTAGCGCGCGCCGTCGTCGCGCGCGCTGCGCACCACCTCCACGCGCGGGAAGCGCTCGCGCAGCGGTGCGCGGGCGGGCGCCGCCCGCAGGTCGAGACGCAGGTGGATGAAGTTCTTGTCGTCGCGCAACAGCACGTTGAAGCGCGGCTGGTGCTGCCGGATCAGGGTGCGCTCGAGCAAGAGCGCCTCTTTCTCGTTGCGCACCACCACGACGTCGATGTCGCTGAGGATGTCGCCGAGCCACTCCACGAACTGCCGCGTGTCGCTGCCCGAGAAGTAGCTGCGCACGCGCGCGCGCAGGTTGGCCGCCTTGCCCACGTAGAAGATCTCGCCGTCGTGCCCGCGCATCAGGTAGCAGCCGGGCTCCGTGGGCAGCGTGCGCACGCGCTCGGCCAGCCGCGCGGTGCGCTCGGCGTCGGTCTCCGGCGGGCGGCTCGTGGGCCGCGTCGTCGTCGTCATCCGCGGCTCACCGTGATGGTGGCCTGGCCGAGCGCGATCGCGTCACCTTCCTTGAGCTCGATCTGGCCGCTGATCGCCGCGCCGCGGTAGCGCACGCCGTTCGAGGAGCCGAGGTCCTGCACGATGACGCGGTCGCGCCAGGGGACCAGGCGCGCGTGCCGACGCGACACGCTCTGGTGCTGCAGCACCACGTCGCACGTTCGGTCGCGCCCCACCACGATGGCGCGATCGAACTGGATGCGCGCGGGCTTGGTGGGCACGCCCTGGACGGTGGCGAGCCAGGGGCGCTGCACGGGAATGGCGTCAGTGACGTCGTCGAAGACGGCGCCGGGGCGCCGTCGATCGCCCGTGGTCGAGCGGTTGCGCTGGTCCGTCATGAGCTCGTCGAGCACCGCGGCCACCGAGCTCTGCGACATCAGGCCGGTGGCGCGCGGATCCGTGGGCGCGAGCTGCTCCTTGAGCGCCCCGACGTCGACGGCGGGGGGGGCGAAGCCCTGCCGGGCCATGTGCTCGATGAGCTCGGGGGGGAGCTTGACGCCGTGGCGGCTCACGTAATGCGCCAGCCCCTCGGGCCAGCGCCACACGCCGTCGGTGCGCTCGCGGTAGCCGCAGCTCTCGCCGCACAGCCGGCACTCGGCCAGCTCGTCGGCCTCGTCGATGACGGCGCCGCCCTTCAGGTAGGCGGCGATCTTGCCGCGGCGGCCCTTCTCCCAGGTCTTCGACGCGAGGGCGCCGGGGTCGGGCAGCCCATCGCCGGGGCGCGTCGACCAGAACCCCACGGGGCGCAAGAGGACCGGCGGCGCGGCCATGACGACACCATACTGCCATTGGAGCACGCCTTGGCACGTCCGTCGGGCCTTGCTACGCGAATGACGACGCGCCCGCGCCATGGGCACGACGAGGGCCACATGATCGACCCGAGCAAGCTCCAGGACCTGATGCGCGAAGCGCAGCGCCAGCAAGAGAAGATGCAGCAGGAGCTCAAGGCCAAGGTGGTCGAGGGCCACGCCGGCGGCGGCATGGTGAAGGTCACCCTCAACGGCCTGCTCGAGGTCCAACGCGTCGCCATCGACAAGGCCGCGGTCGACCCCGGGGACCTGGCGCTGCTCGAGGATCTCGTGCGGGCGGCCGTGGCACAGGCCATTCAACGCGCCGAGGAGGCGCGCATGGAGCACGCGCGCTCGTTGGCGGGCAACCTCGGGTTGCCCGGCGGCATGTTTTAGGAGCACGACGAGGAGCACGTCCGGGGGCGCCTGCGGCCTTCCGATCCATGAGCGACCCCATCCGCACCCTGGTGCAGCAGCTCTCGCGCCTGCCGGGCATCGGCGAGCGCACGGCCACGCGCCTGGTGCACCACCTGCTGCGGCAAGACCGCGCCCTGATGCATGCGCTGGCGCACTCGCTGGTGGACGTCGCCGAGCGTGTCCACGAGTGCCCGCGCTGCTGCTTGCTGTGCGCCACCGAGGGGCCGTGCGCCGTGTGCGCCGACCCGCGCCGGGACGACACCGTGGTGTGCGTGGTGGCCTCCATCCAGGACCAGGCCGCCATCGAGGCCACCGGCGAGATGCGCGGCCGCTACCACGTCCTGCACGGCACGCTGTCGCCGCTCGACGGCATCGGGCCCGACGAGATCCGCGTGCACCAGCTCTTGGCCCGCCTGGCGGGCCCCGATCGGGCGGTCGCCGAGGTCATCCTGGCCACGCCGCCGTCGGTGGACGGGGAGGCGACGGCGCTCTACCTGTCACGCCAACTCGCGCCCCTCGGGCTCAAGGTCAGCCGCATCGCCTCCGGCGTCCCCGTGGGGGGCGATCTGCAGCTCGCGGACCGCTTGACCCTCAGCCGCGCGCTGTCGCTCCGGCGCGTCCTGTAACGCGGTGCCGGCGCTTGGGGTTTGCGCCGGCCTTGTGCTATCCGCTTCTGGCTGCGGGCCAACCGGTCCGCGCCCTCGGGGTGTGCCGTGGCTGGACAGATGGTCATGTACGAAGCCGAGTACGAGCAGATCAAGAAGGTCTGCGACCGGCTCGTTCGCGAAGCGAATTCCAAGGTGGTCTTCCTGGTCGACAAGAACGGCCAGCTCATCGCCTCCGCCGGCGACGTGGGGCACCTCGACACCACCAGCCTGGCCTCGCTGACCGCCGGGAACATCGCGGCCACCGGCGGCATCGCCAAGCTCATCAACGAGAAAGAGTTCTCCCAGATCTTCCATGAGGGCGAGCGCGACAACCTGCACATCTCCATCATCGGGCAGCGCGTCATCCTCGTCGTCATCTTCGACCAGCGCTCGAGCCTGGGCCTGGTGCGCCTGCGCGTGCGCAAGGCCTCGGAGGAGCTGAACACCATCTTCTCGTCGATTGCCGCCAAGGCCGAGCAGCCCGGTGCGTCCCCGTTCGCGGAGATCACCGACGATGACATCGACTCGCTGTTCAGCGGCTGACGGGAGCGCGTCGCGCCGGCGGTGGCAGGCGCGCGCGAGGCGGAGGCGGTCGGGTACGGTCCGGGTCGAAAAAGCTGATTTTGGGTGTAGGTTACATGTCGTTTATCAACTACTCGTCCCGCGAGATTAACTGCAAGATCGTATACTACGGTCCCGGTCTGTGCGGGAAGACGACGAATCTTCAGTATATCTACAACAAGACCAGCCCCGACGCTAAGGGCAAGATGATCTCGCTCGCCACCGAGACCGAGCGTACACTGTTCTTCGACTTCTTGCCGCTGTCGCTGGGCGAGATTCGCGGGTTCAAGACGCGCTTCCACCTCTACACCGTGCCCGGGCAGGTGTTTTACGACGCGTCCCGCAAGCTGATCCTCAAGGGCGTCGACGGCGTGGTCTTCGTGGCCGACTCGCAGATCGAGCGCGTCGAGGCCAACCTCGAGAGCGTGGAGAACCTGCGCACGAACCTGTCGGAGCAGGGTTACGACCTCGACCGCATCCCGTACGTCGTGCAGTACAACAAGCGCGATCTGCCGAACGCCGCCACGGTCGAGGAGCTGCGCAAGCTGCTCAACCCCAAGGCGGTCCCGGAATTCGAAGCCACCGCGACCACCGGCGTCGGCGTGTTCGACACGCTCAAGGCCGTGGCCAAGCTGGTGCTGCAAGAGCTCCGCAAGGGCGCCGACGCGGGGGCGAGCCCCATGGCGCCGCCGCCCCGGCGCGGCCCCGTGAGCTGATCAGGTCCCTGACGTCGTCGAGGGAGAGCCCCATGCGTGTGTGCCGCCTAGCCCCCGTCCTCGCCGTGCTGTCCACGGCCGCCATGCTCGCCGCCGGTGCGACGCGCGCGCAGCAGCCGCCGCCCGCGCCCGCGCCGGCC
>CAZONM010000267.1:0-8522 GCA_964580865.1 uncultured Myxococcales bacterium
CGGCCGTCCGGCCCTGCACACGCTGACCCCCGGGCAGGCGCGCGAGGTCTCCGCGGGTGGCGCGCTCGCACGCGGCGGCCACCGCCTCCACCGCGACCGCGCGGCGCAGCTCGAGCACCGAGCGCGCGAGCTCGGGGCGTCTGGCGAGGTCGAGGTGCGCCAACAGCCCGAGCTGGCCGTGCGCGAAGGGCGCGAGCACGCGCACGCCCTCGCCCTGGCGCGCCTGCACCAGGCCCTCGGCCTCCAGGCGCGCGAGCGCGGCGCGCAGCGTGAGGCGCGAGACGCCGAGCGCCTCCGCCAGCTGCCGCTCGGGGGGCAGGTGCTCGTGGAAGCGCTCGGCCAGGAGATCGGCGCGCAGACGGTCGACCACGGCGTCGACGGGGCGGGCCGGGCGCGCGAGGGGGGTGACCTGGGCGATCGAGGGCATGGTTTAGTGGTTAAACCAATAGCCCTGACCGCGCAAGTACCGGCGCGCGATCTGCGCGCGTGAGCGCCGGTGGTCACTACGGCGGAGGTCAGTTGCGTTGATCGGGACTGGCGAAGGGACTTGTCGCGAGGCCAAGGAGCGCCGCAGGCGCCTCCCTCGGGGTACGCGCCGAGGACGCGACGCAGGGATCGTGGCGAGGACCGCGCCCGGCGACCGTCAACGCAACTGAGCTCCGCTGGCGGTCCGCGCCGCGCGCTCGACTGCGCGCTGCAGCTCCAAGGAACGCATCAGCACCGCCGCGACGGCGCCAGTCGCCCCGCCGCCCAAGGTGAACGCGCCGCCCACAAACACGAGCGCGACGAAGCAAACGAGGAAGTGCGGGAACAGGAGCTTCCAGGCGAGCCCGAGCTTGTCGAGCGCCGCGCAGAGGAGAGCGCCGCCGGAGAGCAGGATCACCGCTCCGTCGACGACGAGGAGGGTAGCCAGCAGATCTGCCGGTCGCCCGAACGGCGGGCCCGGGTTGCCGACCAGCGCGAGCACGTCGAGCGCGACGCCGACGGCGCCGCAAAGGGCGGAGGCAGCAGCGAGCACGTAGGGGAGGGCGATCTTCATTCGGCGTCTCGCTCGCGAGGTTTCGCGCGTCGATCGGGGAGGCACCAGCATGGCACCACCGATGGGCCACGCGCAGGCGGCCTCGATCACCGGTTCGGCGAGGCCGCCGCGCGGGGCGCGAGGCGACGAACGCGCGCGCTGCGGCCACTGCGCCGCCGCGCCGGGCGGGATGCCGAGGATGACGCCGACGTCGTGCGGGCCGAGGACGCCACTGGGGCGCCGACATGACGGTGCCGGCGAAGGCGATCGCCTCGATGCCACCGAGGGTCCCAAGGACGAACCCGCCGTTGACGTTCCCGAGCTTGGGGCCGAGGACGAGGGCGCCGATGATGCCGATGATGCTGCCGAGGGCGAGCTCGACCATCATCCCCGGCACCAGGCCGAGCCCAGCGGCAACGGGCGCGAGCACGACGTCGAGCCAGTCGGCGCCGCCGAGCCGGGCACCGGCCGCGGCGCTGGCCGCAGCGCAGGCGACCAGCAGGCCAAGGGCGAGCGACCCGACGCCGCCCGCTGCGCCGATCGCGTGCGTCACCTCCGGAGACGGTTGGAGCAGCTACAGGGCCGCGCGTCGACGCCGACACTCACGGCGAAGCCCGCGGTCGCGCCCACGGTGGCGCCGACGGCGCCACCGTGGGCGCGACCGCTTCCAAAGCGGCGATCGGCCCCGGCTCGGTCGGCGGTGCCGCAACAGCGGGCGCGGCGTCCTGCGGCGTCGGTGCCAAGGGTCGTTCGACCGTACGCCTTGGAGCATGAGCGCCAGCGAAAGCCTGCGTGGAACGCGCTGCAACGCAGGTCCGGCTGCCACGGAGGGGCGACCGTCATGAACTGGCGCCAGTAGATCTCGGGGGCCCGGTGAAGAAGAGATGGCCACCGCGAGCATCTCGGCGTGCACCGCAGCTGCAAGGCGCGCGCTGCGGCGACCTCCACGGGTGCCGACCGCGCGCTTCCAAACATCGAGCCCAGCGTGGAACGCGGCCGGTGCGATGCTCCCCACGTGCCTCCCCCACTCACGCCCGGCGCGCGCGCGGAACGCCCCCGGCCGGCGCCCGCTGTCGGCGACGCTCCTCCCGCGATCGTGGCGGCGCCGAGCTTCCAGCGCCTCGTGGGAGCCAGCGCCGACACCGCGTATTCCATCCTCACGCTCATCCCGCTGGCGCTGGCCGCCTCCGCCGCGCTGCCGGGGCTCGCTAGCGGCGGCGCCTTCCTCGGCACGCTGAGCGGCTGGTTCAAGGTGGGGCTCTTCACGCAGCTCAAGCTCGGTGCCGCTGGCGCGCTCGGGGTCTTCGTGCTGCTGATCGGCCTCGGCGTCACCGTGTCGTTGCGCGCGGTCCAGTGGGCGCAGATGGAGAGGCACGGCGCCACCCTCGGCAAGCGCGCCGTGGGCATGCAGCTCGTACAGCCCTCGGGCGCGCGCGTCGGCTTCTGGCGCGGCGTGGTGCTGCGCCGCTGGGTGTGGCTGTTCCTGCTCTCGTGCCCGCCCACCATCGCGCTGTGGTTCGAGAGCGAGGGCTGGGCGCGCGTGCTCGCGTGGGCGGCCCTGGCCGCGGAGGCGGTGAACGACCTCTACGTGTTCACGCCGCAGCGCCGCACGCTCAACGATCGGTTCGCCGGCACCGTGGTGGTGAGCACGTCGAAGGCACCCATCGCGCGCTCCGTAGCGGTGGCGACGCTGCCCGCGCTCGGGGCCGCGGTGGGCGCCGCCTGGATGCTCGCCGCTGCCTTCCCCGCGCAGTGGCAGGGGCTCGTGGGCTTCGTCACCGGCACCGCGCGCGGTGACGCGAGCAGCGCGCCGGATCCGGTGGACCCGGCGACGCACGACGTGGGCGACCTGAGCATGGGGAGCGCGCCCTCCGCCGCGACCTCGACCGACGCAGGATCGCTCGCGGCCGCGAGCGTCGACGCGGGGCCGACGACGACGACGACGCTCGATGCGGGCGTGGGCGCTCCCACGCCCGTTGCGGACGGCGGTGGAGCGCCGGCCGTCGACGCTGCGCCCGGCGCGCCCGCACCCGAGCCGGAGCCGGCGGCGCTCTACAGCTACGTCGACGAGCACGGCGTGGCCCACATCGTGGGCTCGCTCGACGAGGTGCCGGCGCGCTTCCGTGCGCGCGCGCAGCGACGATAAAGGCCCGCGAACGGGGCGCGCCGATCGCGAACCCCCCGAGCCCCGCGCCCGGCGGCGCACCCACGGTCCCCCGCCAGCGCGCCCCATGCTAGATCGGCCCCCGATGAACCTCGCGAAGTACTCCCCCAAGTGCCAGGCCGTCCTCGTCGAGTCGCAGAAGGTGGCGCGCGCGCGTCAGCACCAGGCCATCGAGCCCGAGCACCTGTTGCGCGCCCTGCTCTCCGACGACGGCGGCAAGGCGGTGCTCGAGCGCCTCGGCGTCAAGCTCGCGGAGATCGAGGTCAAGCTCGAGGTGGAGCTGACCAAGCTCCCCAAGGTGGCGGGCGCGTCCAACTACCTCTCGCCGCGCTTCCTCAAGGTCACGGCCGCGGCCGAGGCGCAGGCCACGCGCCTGGGCGCCAAGCTCGTCGACGCGAGCCACCTCTTGGCCGCGCTGGCCGACCCCGCCTCCAACGCCGGCGCCCCCGGGCGCCTGTTGCGCGATCACGGCGCCGCCAAGGACCGCATCGAGAGCGCGCTCAAGGTGACCTCCAAGGGCACGGCCGCCGAGCCCAGCGACAGCAAGGACGGCTCGGCGCTCGCGAAGTACGCCATCGACCTCGTGCAGAGGGCGAAAGACGGCAAGCTCGACCCCGTCATCGGGCGCGACGACGAGACCCGCCGCATCATCCAGATCTTGAGCCGGCGCTCGAAGAACAACCCGGTGCTGATCGGCAAGCCCGGCGTGGGCAAGAACGCCATCATCCAAGGCCTGGCGCAGCGCATCGCGGCCGGCGACGTGCCCACCACGCTGAAGGACAAGCGCCTGCTGGCGCTCGACCTGGGCTCGCTGCTCGCCGGCGCCACGCTGCGCGGTCAGTTCGAGGAGCGCATCAAGTCCATCATCACCGAGGTCAAGGCCGCCGAGGGCGACGTCATCCTGTTCATCGACGAGATCCACACGCTGGTGGGCGCCGGCGGCGAGGGTGCTTCCGACGCGAGCCAGATGCTCAAGCCGCCGCTCGCCCGCGGCGAGATCCAGGTGCTCGGCGCCACCACGCCCGACGAGTACCGGAACTCCATCGAGAAGGACAAGGCGCTGGAGCGGCGCTTCCAGTCCATCCTCGTCGAGGAGCCCGCGTACGAGGAGTGCCTGCGGATCTTGCGCGGCATCAAGCAGAAGTACGAGGTGCACCACGGCGTGCGCATCCAAGACCCCACGCTGGTGGCCGCCATCAAGTTCGCGCAGCGCTACCTGTCGGGGCGCCAGCTGCCCGACAAGGCCATCGACCTCATCGACGAGGCGGCGAGCCGCCTGCGCGTGTCCATCGACTCCATGCCCGACAGCCTCGACGCCGAGCAGCGCAACCTCACGCAGCTCAACATGGAGCTGAAGGCGCTCGTCGACACCGACCGCGACACCCTCGAGATGAAGGCCAAGCTCGAGAAGAAGGTGGAGGAGGCGACGGCGCGCACCGCCGCGCTGCGCGCCCGCTGGGAGAAGGAGGTCGAGCTGGTCTCGGCCATCCGCATGCTGAAGGAGAACCTCGCCGGCGTCGAGAAGGAGCTGGCCGAGGCCGAGCGCCTCAACCAGGTCGACCGCGCGAGCGAGCTCAAGTACGGGCAGATCAAGCGCCTCACCGACGAGCTCGACGAGAAGACCAAGGCGCTGGCCGAGGCCCAAGCCAAGGGCCGCCTCATCAAGGAAGAGGTCGAGGCCGTCGACGTCGCCGCCGTGGTTGGCGACATCACCGGCATCCCCGTGGCCTCGATGCTCGAGAGCGAGAAGGAGAAGCTCTTGAAGATGGAGGAGCGCGTGGGCGAGCGCGTCATCGGCCAGAAGGAGGCGCTCACCGCCATCGCCAAGGCCATCCGACGCAGCCGCTCGGGGCTGAACGATCCGAACCGCCCCGTGGGCTCGTTCTTCTTCCTGGGGCCCACGGGCGTGGGCAAGACCGAGCTCGCCAAGGCGCTGACGCAATTCCTGTTCGACGACGAGAAGGCGATGGTGCGCCTGGACATGTCGGAGTTCCAGGAGAAGCACACGGTGGCGCGGCTCATCGGCGCCCCGCCGGGCTACAAGGGCGCCGACGAGGGCGGCCAGCTCACCGAGGCCGTGCGCCTCAAGCCGTACTCGGTGGTGCTGTTCGACGAGGTGGAGAAGGGCCACCCCGACATCTTCAACATCCTCCTGCAGGTGCTCGACGACGGCCGCCTCACCGATAGCCAGTCGCGGCTGGTGGACTTCAAGAACACCGTCATCATCATGACCAGCAACGTGGGCAGCCACCACCTGCTCGAGGCCAGCCTCGACGACGGCACCATCGAGGAGACCGCCAAGGAGGCGGCCTTCGGCGAGCTGAAGAAGACCTTCCGTCCGGAGTTCCTCGGCCGTATCGACGAGGTGGTGATGTTCCATGGCCTCACGCGCCAGAACATCGAGGACATCGCCGCCATCCACCTCAAGAAGATCGCGGCCATGCTGGGCACGCGCAGGATCAAGCTCGAGCTGACACCCGAGGCGCGCAAGTACGTCATCGACATGGGCTACGAGCCGCGCTTCGGCGCGCGCCCGCTGCGGCGCGCCCTGCAGCGCTACCTGCAAGACCCGCTCTCCATGGCCATCCTCGAGGGCGGCTACCAAGAGGGCGAGACCGTGCTGGTGAAGCTCAAGAACGCCGACAAACCCGACGAGGGGCTCGCGTTCGAGAAGAAGACCGCGGAGAGCAAGGCCGCGGCCTGACAGGTGCGCCGCGCAGTATGCTCGGCCCGTGACCGACGACGCTGACGACCTGTCGCTCGAGCGCGCCGCCTTCGACGTCACGCGCGATGGCTTCGACCTGTTTCGCGCCGCATGCCTCCTGGGGCGCGTCGAGGGCCGCGCCGTCGACGTGCAGGGCTGCGTGGAGACCATCGAGCGGTGGACGGCCGGCGTCCGCGGCAGCCCCGGCAACCCCGACCACGCGTGGGCGCGCCTGCTGCAGCTCCTGTCCGGTGACCTCCACCTCACGGGCGACGCGGCGCTGGTCGACGATCCCCAGGCGGACTTCATCGATCGCGTGCTCGAGACGCGCCGCGGCTCGCCCCTGGCGCTGTCGGTCGTCACGCAGGCGGTGGCCGAGGCGATCGGGATGGCCGCGTTCGTGGTGGTCTTGCCCGACCACGTCGTCACCGGCATCGGTCGGCGCGACTCGTTCTTCCTCCTCGACACCCACGCGGGCTGTCGCGTGCTCTCACAGCAGGACGTGCTCGCGCGCGCCGGCGTCGCCACCGTCGAGGGCTTGGCCGAGGCCATCAACGCCAGCACCCCGGAGCGCGTGCTGATGCGCCTGCTGGCGAACCTCCATCGCAGCTACCTGCGCCGCAGCGAGCGCGGCCCCTTGGTGCGCGTGCTCGCGCGCATGCTGATCTTCGATCCGCGCAACGTGGGCCTGTGGCTGCAACGCGCGCAGCTGCGCCTGGAGGACGCCGACTTCGCCGGGGCCGTCGCCGACCTCACGCGCGCGCAACAGCTCCCGCTCGACGACGACTGGCAGCGCGTGGCCGACGACCTGGCGCGCCGCATCGACGCCGTGACCTCGACGGTGCAATGAGCGCGGCGCGGCCACCGCGCGACACCACGACAGCGCTGTCCTGTGACGGCGCTGTCGTGGGACGGCGCTGTCCTACGACGACGCTGTCAGAGATGGGCGTCACCGTGCTCGACGTGGGATCCGGGAGTAGAGTGCCCGGCACCGGAGAGACACCCATGACGAAGCCATTGCCTGCCTTGTTCATCACCACGGCGCGGACCTCGTTGGCGCCCATGCTGCTGCGCGCGCTCGTCGCCGCGCCGCTGTTGGTCGCGTGCACCAACATCGACAGCGACGATCTCGACACCGACGCCATGAACCCCACCATCCACGTGCGCTCCACCGAGGGCGACGCGGGCTCGAGCGTCTCGGTGGTGCTGCACGTGGGCAGCTCGCCCACCACGTTCGTCGAGCTCCAGGGCGACGACACCCTCACCGCCAGCGCCGGCGAGCAGACCGTCACGCTCGAGGGCCACGAGCTGATCGGCCTGGTCACCTACACCGGCAACCTCGACACCAAGGCCGCCGGCGACGTGGTGACGGTGGCCTTCACGCGCACCGAGGAGGGCAAGGCCAGCGCCCCCGACTCGCACGTGACCCTGACCGATCCCCTGGCGCTGTCGGCGCCCGCGGGGGGCGCCGTGGCGTCGCGCGCCGCCGATCTCGAGGTGGCGTGGACCACCGAGGACAGCGACGATCAGGTGAGCGTGAGCTGGAGCGGCGGCTGCGTGGTGGAGGGCTCGCGCGACGTCACGGGCGACGCCGCCACCCTCACGCTCGAGGCGGGCACCATCGTCAAGCGCGAGCAGGGCGAGAACGAGGAGGAGCCGGTGCCCGACGCGTGCGACGTCACCCTGACGGTGTCGCGCGGCCGCGACGGCGAGGTCGACCAGGCCTTCGGCGGCGGCTCGATCAGGCACACGTTCTCCGACAGCGTGACCTTCCGCTCGGAGCTGTGACCCCGCCGCCACCGGCGGCGCGCTGGCGCCGCGGGTGGCCCGGCAGTTCCATGCGGGATCGACGCTGATCTAGAGTCGCGCTGTCGTGGCCGCTTCGCGCTTCGAGTGCCCGCGTTGTCAGACGGTGTTCGTCAAGGACATCGGCGACGCCGCGTTCGTCGAGTGTCCCTCGTGCGGCGCGCTGGCGCTGCCGGCGGGCGACGCCACCGAGGGCCAGCTCGGGCGCGCGGTGTCGGGATCGCACCCGAACCCGGTGTCGCTGGCGGTCACCGGCGAGCCCTCGGAGCCGAGCGCCCCCGCCGTGAGCGATCCCGGCCAGGCCCCCGCGGGCGGCATCTTCTCAGGCCTCCTCGAGGACAGCGCGCAGCGCATCGAGATCCCACCCGCCGCGCTCGCCGCCGGCCTCGACGCGCCCACCGCACCCGTGGGCTACGAGCTGCCGCGCACCGCCGAGCCCGCCCCCGAACCGGCGGCCGCGCGACCCGCCGCCGACGGCGGCCTCGACGTCGACTGGAACAAGGACCTGGGCGACTTCGACTTCCCGGCGCTGCCGCAGCGCCCCGTGGGCCCGAGCGGCGACGGACCCACCAGCCCGTTCTCGACGCCGGTGCCGCCGCTGCAGCAGCTGCCGCGCGAGGCGCTCGACGCGCTGGCGCGCGCCACGTCGTCGCGCAGCGGCGAGGGCGAGCCCGAGGCCGGCGCCGTGGAGCGCCCTGTCCGACGAGGCGTTCGGCGATCTCGAGCGCGCCTTCGACGACCTGGCGCTCAAGCCCCCGGTGCGCCGCGGCGGCGGCCTCAGCCCCGACGAGCAGCGCCTGCTGCGCGGCCCGCCGGCGCGCGGCGCCGGG
>CAZONM010000268.1:0-8517 GCA_964580865.1 uncultured Myxococcales bacterium
CGTCAGGGACAAGCCCCATCCCCATCTCACGATCCAACCCCATCCCCATCGCCACCGCGCGCGCTCGCCTGCTCCGAACCGCTCCCCTCACGGCAGCGGCGCCAACCGGCTCGGCGGCGCCGGCATCTTCTCGCGGTACTTCGCCTTCTTCGCGCGTGTGGCGATGGCGTTGACGACGTCGGGCATCATGGTGGTGCTGCCCGCGGCCGCGAACGACGCGGGCAGCGCGCCGCCGGGGTTCGTGTACACCCAGTAGTGCGCGCGGGTGCGGGCGCCGCCGTCGACCGGCTCGAAGCGCCAGTAGCCGTCGTTCTCGGGGATGCGCACCACGCCGCTGCGCTTGGGCGGCCCCTCGTCGTTGGCCGTGCGCCAGCGCGCGATCCACACGGTCACCCCGTCGGCGGTGTAGCTCTGATCGAAGAAGCGGATGGTGTAGTCGCGATCCGACACCACGGGCGGCGACACGCGGTTGTAGATGACCACGCCCTTGTCGTCGCGCTTGAGCACGCGCGCCTCGGTGAGGTACGGGATGCCGTCTTTGGCCTCCACGTCGTCGACGGCGTTCTTGGCCACCCACGGCGGCACGTCCCAGATGGCCACCGCCAACACCTCGGGGTGCGGGCTGCCCGGGTGCGGCCGCTGGTACACCACCACGCCGTCGCGGCGGCCCGCCACCTCCCATCCCTCGTCGAGGGGGTTGACGCACGCGAGCACCAACGCGAGCGCGAGCACGCGCTACTCCCCCACCGCGCGCGCCTTGAGCCCCTGGGCCACACGCGCCCGCATGCGCGCGAGGTCGTCGCTGTGCCAGGCGCGCGCCAGGCGGCGCGTGACGAACTGCGTGAACAGCGCGTCGAGCACCGCCTCGAGCTCGCACAGGCACTGCATGCGTAACGCCAGCACGTCCTCGAGGGGCAGCTTGAGCTTGGGCTTTCTCGGCTTCTTGCCCAGGGGGTCGGGCGGCGCCACCGTGGGGTCGGGGGCCTCGTCGGGCTCGGAGAACAGGTCGGGGAGCTTCACGCCCACCAGACCGCCGTCGTCGGCGCGCAGGGTCACGGCATAGACGCGCGACTGGATGGCGACCTCGAGCGACAAGACCTCGAGGAGCGCGCCGCGGCGCACGGCCTGCAAGAGCTCGCCGCAGTCGTCGAGGCCGCCGCCGGAGAGCGCGACCTTCGCCCCCGACGCGTCGAGCGCGCGCAGCGCCGCGCGCTTGCCGATGGCGAAGCCCACCAGCGTCTCGTCGTCGGGCGTGTCCTTGGCGAAGGCGCCGGGCAGGGCGAGCTCGAGCTCCTCCTCGAGGAGGGTGAA
The DNA here is from genome assembly GCA_964580865.1 of uncultured Myxococcales bacterium. GTDB lineage: Bacteria > Myxococcota > UBA727 > UBA727 > VGSZ01 > JACOUT01. Next base: position 1,312 of record CAZONM010000268.1, read on the forward strand.
GTAGAGCCACGTGAGGAACTCGGGCCCGAGGAACGCCTTCTCGGCGAGGCGGCGCACGGCGGGCGGCGCCTTGGCGCTCTGGTCCTTGTCGTCGGCGCGCATCAGGCTGCTTCCTCGTCCTGCGCGTTGTCTTGGCCGCGCGCCGCGTCGGGGAAGAGCCAGCCGGGCGCCAGCCGATCGAGCACGCCGGCGGCGCGCGAGCCGAGGTCGAGCGCGAAGGCGCGCGCGGGGTAGCTTCCGAGCTCGATCTTCACCTGGAACGTGCGCTCGAAGAGCGACGCCACCCGCTCGGTGGCGAGGGTGCCGCGGCCGAACACGCGCAGCTCGCCCTTGGCCGTGTCCCACACCACGTCGCACAGGCGCGTCCGCGGGATGGTCTTGGCCTTGAGCTCGGCCAGGGCCGCCGCCTCCACCGCCTTCAAGAAGGCGCGCCCCATGGACTTCGGGTCCTTGCCCTCCTCGCGCACGATCTTCTCGACGCGCTTTTTGGCCTCGCGCTTGATGAGCGCGCGCGGGATGGCGTAGCGGTCCTCGCGGTAGCACACGGCGATGAGGTCGCCGAACAGGAACAGGTCGCGCGTGACCGCGAGCTCGTCGTCGAAGGGGGCCTCGAGCGGCACCCAGCCGGCGCTCTCGAGGGGCTCGCCCGCGGGCGACAACGGCAAGAAGCGCCGCGACGAGATGGCGCGCTCATACGTGGCGCCGGGGTTGCCCGCCACCTCGCCGGTCACGAGGAAGCGCAGGTAGCCAAGTGAGCCGAAGAGCGCGCCCATCGCTAGCCTCGGCCCACCCAGGGCGGCAGGGCGCGCTTGGCGTCGGTGATGGCGAGCTGCCCTTGGCGCGCGCGCTCGACGATGAGGCGCTGCTCTTCGAAGGTGGCGGCGAGCTTGGCGATGGGGATGCGCTCGGGGCAAACGGCGTCGCACGCGCGGCACGCCTCGCACACGGGGCCGTTCAGCACCGCCAGCGTGCCCGCGAGGTCGCGCAGGTGGGGCGCGCTGCGGGCGCCCGAGAGCACGAAGGTGGCGGGGCCGAGGAAGCCGTCGGCGCACTCCACGGCCGCGGCGCCGCGCAGGATGGGGCACACGTCGTCGCACAGCTGACACGCCGTGCAGCGGCCGAGCTCGTGCGCCAGGAGCCGGAACGCGGGCAGGGTAGGCGGCAGCCCCTCGGCCACGTAGTTCTCTTGGAAGCGGTGGAAGCCGTAGCGCGGCGCCCAGGGCCAGAGCTTGCGGGCGAAGTGCATCACCAGGCGCCAGGCCAGGAAGAACTGGGCGTGGAGCCACTTGGTGTCGAGCGAAGCCATGCGTGCGGGTGCCCTCACAAACGAATAGCCGGGCGGCGGCCGCAGGGGAAGCGCCGCGCGCGCTGGCGACGGGGCCGGGCACCCTGACAGGCCTGTCGCGGTTTTCGCCGGCCCCGGCGCGAAAAGCCCAGGTACGACGCCGTGGCAGGGGGGTTGCTAGGAGCACTGGGCCAAGGAGCCAGCCCCAACGTTGCGTCCGGTCGCGCATCTGTGAGAAGGTCCGTCGCGCCTGTCCGCCCCGTGCTGGGCCAAGTCTGACGTTGGTCCCCCGGGGCCATCACTGCCAAGGAGCATCGTGTGAAGAACCTGACCAAGATCTTGATTTCCTGCGGCGTCGCGCTGTCGACCATCCCCATGTCGGCCGCCGGCTGCTTCAATTTCCAGTCCGAGTGCGAGACCGACGAGGACTGCGTCGCGCCCGAGACCTGCAACACCACCATCGGCCTGTGCGAGGGCGGTGAGGGTGAAGGCGAGGGCGAGGGCGAGGGCGAGGGCGAGGTGACGTGCACGGGTGACATCGAGAGCGGCGACTGCATCGAGGATCGCCCCGCGGAGCTCGAGGATCCCTACGTGTGCGACGGGAGCATCTGCGTCGACCCGAACGAGCTCACCGCTGGCTGCGCCGGCGCGCAAGCCGCCGACGCTCCCTACGAGGGCGGCCCGCTGGTCCTCACCATCGAGCCCGGCGACCCGGCGACTGGCACCGGCGACCCGTGCGCGACCTACAACACGTACCTTGCGCTCGTGTACTCCGAGGTGGAGTTCGATGACGGCCTCAACGCAAACCACCTCCACTACGTCGAGCCCGACGGCGACATCGTCGGCACCTACTCGCAGACCGACCTCCTGCCCGGCGTCACCGAGCTCGGCAGCGACTTCCCCAACTACTACATCGTCGACTTCTACCTGTGCGGCAACGGCGGCACCGGCGCCATCCACCTCACCAACAACGACGGCGACGGCGGCAACACGTTCTGCATGGACCTCGCAGAGTGAGCTGAGCGCTCGCTCGACCTGACGGTCGCGAGAGAGCCCGCCGCACGGCGGGCTCTTTCGTTGGTGGTGCCGGGGATCACTGGCGTGCTTCCCTGCGCGCGCCGAGCGGGGTCCATGGTGCAGGAGCTCCCATGCGCCAGGCCACCACCGACTCCATCCCCGTGCTCACCGACCCGTTCGAGATCATCGCCGCCCTGTGCGACGACGAGGAGTGGGAGCTGGCGCGTCGCCTGGCGCGCGTCGAGGACGCTCGGCCGCGCTGAGGCGGGTGGGTGCATGGCGCGGCCGGGCGCGTTACGCCGCACCCATGGCGCTCGACGTCACGACCCTGCGGCAGGTCGCGTCCGGCTACGCCGACGCGCACCTCATCGCGCTGTTCGGCTCCGTCGCGCGTGGCGCCGAGCGGCCCGGTTCCGACGTCGACGTGGGCGTGCTGGGCCTGTCGTTCTGGCGCGCTTCCGCGCGGAGGCCGCGCTCCGCTGGTTCGACCTGGCGCCCATCGTCGCACGCTGCGTCGAGGGCGCGCCGCGCGCTCATGGGGACGGCCGCCGATGGCTGAGCTCCTGCTCAAGAAGGCGCTGGCCGTGCGGCAACAGATCGCGCGCCACTGCCCTGTGTGACCTACACCGCCCGCTCGTGGAAGCCGCTGCCGTCGAACGACAGCATGAGCCGGCGCTGATCCTGCGACGTGAGCAGGTGCACGGTGCGCGACCAGATGGCGTACAGGTTTCGCAGCGTGTCTTGCGCGTAGCCGCCGTCGAGGTCCACGCCGTCGTGGGTGTGCTCGAGCAACAGCTCCGCGCGGTTCTCGTAGTTGCCGTCGACGACCTTGATGACCGGGTGCCCGAAGTTGGTGAGCTGCTGCAGGATCTTGGTCTTGATGGCGGTGAAGTCGCGCGAGTCGATGACCCACTGCTTCTTCTTCCTGTCGTACTCGTAGCTGAAGAAGCCGTGCTCGCGGCAGAAGTCGATGGTGAAGAACTCGTCGATGAACGTGACGTCCGAGTAGATCTGCCGCACCTGGAAGATCTTCTCGCGACCGAGGCCGAGCTGCTTGTCCCAGCGCCGGCGTTCGGCCATGTCGTCGCACTCGATCCACTCCTTGCCGAAGCGGCCCTTGTTCCAACGGTCCTCGACGTCGCGATAGAGCTCGAGGCCGAGCTTGTAGGGGTTGATGTTCGTTGGGCTGGTGGCCGTCACGCCCGAGTGCTTGTCGGCGAAGTCGATGACCTCGGACGAGTCCATCGCCTTCTCGGTCATGAGCTTGGCGTGCCAGTAGCTGGCCCAGCCCTCGTTCATGATCTTGGTCATGCCCTGGGGCGCGAAGTAGTAGGCCTCCTCGCGCAGCATGTCGATCACGTCGACCTGCCAGGGCTCGAGCGGCGCGTGGTTCATCAAGAAGCCCATGACGTCGCGCTCGGGCTCCACCGGGAAACGCTTTTGCTTCTTGGCCTCGTCCTCGAGCTTCTTCTTCTGCGACGCCACGAACTCGTCGGGGTTGATGTAGCGCTCCATGTACTCGCGGCTCGTGGGCAATAGGCCCAGGTCGCGCTTCTTGTCGGGCGGCTGCGTGGTGGCCTTGTCGTCGTCCTTGCGCTTGCGCTTGATGTAGGGCGAGTTGAAGTCGATGAGGTTGTCGATGGACAGGCAGCGGTCGACGAACTGCTCCACCACCTCCACGCCGTACCAGTCGATGTACCGCCGGATGCGCGTGGCGTGGTTCGCCATCTCGTCGATCATCTTGCGGTTGGTGTGCTGGAACGCGAAGTTGTTCTTGAAGAAGTCGTTGTGCCCGCAGACGTGGCACATGACCATCTTCTGGTCGGTCATCGAGTTCGACTCGAGCAGGTACGCGTAGCAGGGGTCATTGTTGATGACCATCTCGTAGATCTTGTGCAGCCCGTACTCGTAGCTCTTCGACATGCGCTCGTATTCCATGCCCCACTTCCAGTGGGGGTAGCGCACGGGGAAGCCCATGTACGACGCGACCATGTTGATCTCGTCGAAGTCGAGCATCTCGTAGTAGCAGTCGAACAGGTCGAGCCCGTAGGTCCGCGCGTGCGCCTCGATCTGGCGCTGCATGTCGAGCATCTCGGGGGGCAGCTTGCGTGGCATGCGTGACTATCTCCCCGACGAGAGGAATTCCTTGATGGACTGGTAGATGCCGTCCTTGTCCTTCACCTCGGAGAGCACCACCTTCTCGTGGCGCCCGAGGTTCTCGCCCAGGTCCTTGATGAACTGGCCCGAGCCGTAGGGGCTCTCGACCTGGCCGTAGGAGAACTGGTTCGACGCCGGCAACAGGCGATCGCGCAACAGCGAGATGCACAGGCGCGTGTCGTCGATGGACCAGTTGTCGCCGTCGGAGAAGTGGAACGGGTAGATGTTCCAATCCTCCACCGGGTAGTCGGCGTCGATGATGTCGGCGCACAGGCGGTAGGCCGAGCTGATCATGGTGCCGCCGCTCTCGCGCGTGTGGAAGAAAGTGTCCTTGTCGACCTCTTTGGCGACGGCGTCGTGGATGATGTAGCGGCTCTCGAGCCCGTCGTAGTTGCGGCGCAGCCAGGCGTCGAGCCAGAAGCTCTCGATGCGCACGATCTCTTTCTGCTCCTCGCCCATCGAGCCCGACACGTCCATCATGTACACGATGACGGCGTTGGCCTGCGGCTTGGTCTCGACCTTCCACGTGCGATAGCGACGGTCGTCGCGGATGGGCACGATGACCGGGTTCTTCGGGTCATAGTTGCCCATGGCGATCTGCCGGCGCAGCGCCTGCTTGTACGTGCGCTTGAAGTGCCGCAAGGACTCGGGGCCCACGGTGTTGACGCCCGTGTACTTGATGCGGTTGGTGACGAGCTTGCTGCCCTTCGGCTCGATGCGCGGCAGCTCGAGCTCCTCGCCGAGCATGTCGGCGAGCTCGTCCATGGTGACGTCGACCTCGAGCCCGTGCTCACCGGCGTCCTGTCCCGCTTGCCCTGGCTGTCCCTGACCGTCTTGCGGCTGGCCGGGCACCGGATCGCCGGGCTCGCCGTCGCCCTGGCCCACGCCGCCCTGCGACTTGTCGCCGTAGCGGAACTGCGGCAGGTCGATGCGCGGCACGGGGATGGTGATCTTGTCCTTCCCCTGCTTGCCGATGAGCTCGCCCTTCTTGATGTAGTGCTTGAGGTTCTGCTTGATCTTGCCGCGCACGATGTCCTTGAAGCGCGCGTGATCGTTCTGGATGCGCAGGGACATGGTGGGCGACCTCGACGACGATGGTATCAGGCGGCGCAGCTGCGCGGCGCGGGTGGCGGCCCGGCGACCGAGACCATGGAGCGGAAGAACCAGAAGACGTTGGGGCTTGGCCCCTCGCCGCGATGCACGGTCGCTGCTCTCGCGAGAGCTGAGGGCGGTGCCTTCGTGGAGGGCGGCGGTGCCGGGTTCGGGGGTTCGAGGTGTGGTCGGGGTCCCCCTCCTAGATCCTCCCCCGTCCCCGGGGAGGCCGTGCCGCTTTGAACCATGGCGCGCGGCGAGCTCGCTCGGTGGTCACGGTGCTTGATCGGCCCTTGAACGCTGCCGCCATCGCCGACCCGGAACGGCCTCCCCGGGGACGGGGGAGGATCTAGGAGGGGGACCGCGGGAAAACCCCCGACCCTCCGATCCCGCCGCCGCCGTGCCCCATGACGGAATGGCGGCGGGTCGAGACGTTGGAGGGGGACCGCGGGCGAACCCCGGTGCCTCCGACCCCGCCACCGCCGTGCTTCATGACGGCACCGCCGAATGTTCTCGCGAGAGCAGCGATCGTGCATCGCGGCGCGGCGACAAGCCCCATCTCCCTCTTGGCCGCCTCGCTCACGATCGGACTCATGCCGCTCGGCGATCACTTCGTCCCCTTCGTGTCACCGCGCGCGAAGATGCTCGCGACGAAGTTGAGCACGTCGGTGGCGCTCTCCTCGTTGTAGCCGTAGTTCTTGATGAGCCGCTGCTTGACGATGTCGATCTTCTCCTGCGTCTCGCGATCGACGACGTTCGACACCAGCGTGGTGAGCTTGATGGTGTCCTTCTGGTCCTCGAAGAGCTTGAGCTCGAGCGCGCGGTGCAGGCGCTCATTGGTGCGGTAGTCGAACTTCTTGCCGTCGACGGCCAGGGCGCCGATGTAGTTCATGATCTCGCGGCGGAAGTCGTCTTTGCGGCTCTCGGGGATGTCGATCTTCTCCTCGATGGAGCGCATGAGGCGCTCATCGGGCTCCTCGTCTTGCCCCGTGTACTTGTTGCGCACGCGCTCTTTCTGCGTGTAGGCCTTGATGTTGTCGATGTAGTTGGCGCACAGCTTGCCGATGGCGTCCTCGTCGGCCGAGATGGCGCGCTGCACCTCGTTCTTGACGATCTCCTCGTACTCCTGGCGCACGATCTGCAAGAGCTCGACGTAGCGCTTGCGCATCTCCTCGTTGGTGATGAGCGAGTGCGTCTTGAGGCCGCCCTCGAGCTCGTTGAGCACCATGAACGGATTGATGCTGGTCTCGCTCTTGTCGGAGACGAGCGAGTTCGAGATCTTGTCTTGCACGTAGCGCGCGGAGATGCCCTCCATGCCCTCGCGCGCCGCCGCCTTGCGCAGCTCCTTGACGCTGTCCTCGGTGTAGCCGGGCAGGCTCTTGCCGTCGTAGAGCTTGAGCTTCTGCAGGATCGTGAGGTTGTGCCCCTTGGGCTCCTCGAGACGCGACAGCACCGCCCACATGGCCGCCATCTCGATAGTGTGCGGCGCGATGTGTTTCCCCTTGATGGAGATGTTGTTGTAGTCCTTCTTGTAGATCTTGATCTCCTCCGTCAGCTTGGTGATGTAGGGGATGTCGATCTTCACGGTGCGGTCGCGCAACGCCTCCATGAACTCGTTGTTCAGGAGCTTCTTGTACTCGGCCTCGTTGGTGTGG
>CAZONM010000269.1:0-8516 GCA_964580865.1 uncultured Myxococcales bacterium
GCCAGTGCCAGGCGCAGGTTCAGCAAGCCATAGCCCTTGATCTTCGAATCCTCGGCGAGCGGACGCACCGGATCGACCGGCGCGAACTGGTAAGCATAGCCATAGAACGACGCCGTATAGGTGTAATCGGCGATGGCGCGCCAGCGGCCCCCGTCGCCCAGAGCGCGGCACCACCCGACCTGCCGGACGCGTGACGCACAGCGCGCGAGCGATTGGCGCTCGCGCGCACGTCGAGTTGCCGGTCGCACGCACGGCGCTCGCGGCTCGATGAGCGCGCCCCGCTATCGCGGCGCGGGCGTCGTCGCTACCAGTTGTCGCCGCCGTTGCCGCCGCCGCGCTTGCCGCCGTCGACCAATGTGCTGCCGGTCGTCATGCTGTTGGCCGCGGCCAGCCCCGCAGAGATCTGCGCTCGGAACTCGGGCGCCACCGTGGACAGGTCGCGCCGGGGCTCGGCCTCCTTCGGCACCACCGTGGGCTCGTCGTCGCCGATGAGCGCGCGCGCGCGCCGGCGCCGGCGCTGCTCGTCCTCGGCCGCTCCGTCGAAGTCGTCGACCCCGGAGAAACCGAGACCCCGCTTGACCTTCTCGAGCCCGGCCTTGGCCTTGCCGATGGCCTTCTTGGCGGTCTTGCCGACCGTCGCCGCCGTGCCCTTGCCCTCGCCGGTGCGGACCTCGCGGACCGTGTTGCGCATGCCCGCGAGGCCGCGCTGCAAAAAGCCCTGCTCCGCCATGTCGGCTCCCTTCGGGGTCCGTGCCGTGCTCGTGCCCTTCCACTGTAGCATCGCCGCGCAGCCCCCGGGGGCGCCGGGGCCCTCCGGGCGGGGTTTACGCCCCGAATTCCGTGTTCTAGGCCTCTTGCATCCCCGGACACCGTCGTCCGGCCAACCACGAGAAGCTGCGTTGCGCCGCCCCACGAACGCCGGGCGGCACGGTGAATCGATGCCCATGCTCCCATGGATCCTGTTCGCGCTCGCGGCCGCCGCCGCGGTCATCCTCTTGCTCCGGCGCAGCCCCAGCGCGGCCACCCCGGTCGCGGCCGCCAAGGCCGACGACGACACCAAGAGGCTCGAGGCCGCGCGCCTCGAGCTGCAACAGGCCAAAGACGAGATCCAACGAAAGCAGAAGCAGCTCGACGAAGCGCGCGAGGAAGCGCGCAAGAAGCTGCGGCGCGACGGCAAGAAGGCCGAGCGCGAGAACGAGGAGGCGAAGATGACCACCGATCCACGCGACGTCGAGATCCAGGGCCTGAAGAAGGGCATGGCGGCGCTCGAGAGCCAGCTCAACGCCGCCAAGCGCGACGCCGAGCAGAAGACCGCCGACCTCGAGCGCGTCCGCGGCGAGGCCCGCGGCCAGGTCGAGGGCGCCGAGCGCAAGAGCTCGGACGCGCGCTCGCGGGAAGACAAGCTCGTCGAGGAGATCGGCGCGCTCAAGCGCACGCTCGACGAGCTGCGCGCCGCCAAGCGCAAGGAGAGCGAGCGCCCCGACGTGCCGGGCACGGCGCTCGACCTCAAGGCGCTGCCTGCCGACGCCGTGCAAGAGCTCGCGCGCTTCTTCAGGAAGGGCGAGGAATTCGAGCGCCTCTACCACGTGGCGCAGGGCCAGGCGCAGCTCGCGCAAGACCGCTACCTCGAGCTGCAGCGTCGCTACTTCGCCGTGTGCCGCGAGCTCGCGCTCGTCGCCGGTGTGTCCGCCGGCAACGACGCCGAGGCCAAGCAAGCTGCCGAGGGGCTGGTCAAGGGCAGCGACCAGGCCCCGCGCGGCCAGCCGCAGGGTGCCGCCACGGCCGGCGCGCCAGGAACGCCGAGTGCTCCGGGCGAAGGGCAGCGCAAGCGTCGTCGTCGTCGCCGCCGCCGCAAGCCGGGCGCGCCCGGTGAGGCGACCGCGGCGGAGGCTGCCGCCGAGGGCGCCGACGCCGAGGGTGACGAGGGCGACGAGGGCGACGAGGGCGATCACGACGAGGGCGGCGGCGGGGACGTGGCTGTGAGCGGCGGCGCCGAGCCCTCGTCGAGCGCGCCCGCCTCGGCCTGATCCGTAGCGGCATGGATCCTGCGCTCGCCGCGCTGCTGGCGTCGCTCTGCCTGGTGGCGCTGATCCACACCAAGAGCCGCATCGCGGGGGCGATCGCTGCGGCCACCTGGTGCGTGGGTGCGTGTGCCTACGGCGTGGTCGCGTTTCGCACGCGGGGATCGCTGTTGTTCGTGGGCATCGCCGCGCCGCCGTGGGTGTACTTCGCCTTCGTCGGCGGGCTGTTCGCGTTCAACGCCGGGGTCGTCGCGGGGGCGCTGCGCCGGCGCCGGCGCGAGCGATCGGGGGGCACAGGTCCAGCACCAGGCGGTGCATGACGAGCCACGCGGGCTGCCGGCTGCCCTTCAGCAACCGATCGGCTCGCGCCAGCCGTGCCAGGCGCGCCGCGTGGCCAGCGCCGTCGCCGCGCTTGGCGGCACCCAGCGCGGCCTGCAGGCGATCACCGTAGAGCGAAAGCTCGCGACCGACGTCGTTGGGCGCACGCCCGTCGTCGAGCAGCGCGCGCGTGCGCGCGATCTGCCGCAGCTGCCACGCCAACAGGCCCACGAGCCGAATCGGCTCCTCGCGCGCCGCCTGCAGCGCGCCCAGGGAGCGCAGCGCGGCCGCGCGGTCGCCGCCGGCCACCGCGCGGGCGAGCGCAAACGCGTCCTCGAGGTGGGTGTCGGCCACGTGCGTCTCGACCATGCTCGCGGTCACGGCGCCGCCCTCGGCCACCAGCGCGAGCTTCTCGAGCGCGCGCTCGAGAAGCGTCAGGTCCGCGCCCACGGTGGCCGCGAGCGCGTCGACGGCGGCGCGATCGAGCGTGAGCCCGTGGCGGCGCGCGCGCCGGGCGACGTGCTGCGGCAGGTCGCGCTCGCGCGGGTGCTCGAACCGGCACAAGAGCGCGTGCTGGTCGAGCAGCTTGATGGCCTTGTCGCGCAGGTCGATGGTGCCGAACAGCAACAGGAGCACCGTCTCGCGCGCCGGCGCCTTCAGGTACGCCTCGAGCGCCGCCACGTCGTGATCGCGCAGCGCCTCGGCGTCACGCACCTCGACGAGGCGCCGCGACGCCATCATGGGCAGCGTGGCGGCCAGCGCCGCCACGTCGGAGAAGCCGCGGTCGCGCGCGCTCACCCGGTCGTGGTTGAAGTCGGCCAGGCCGCCGTCGAGCGCGCGCCGACGCACGGTGGCGATGACGTCGTCGACGTACACGCGCTCGACGCCGCCGCACGCGATCACGGGCGGCAGCGGCTGCTCCTCCACGATGGCGAGGAAGGCGTCGGGATCGCGCGGCATGGGCCCCGCATTGCACGACGCGCGCGCCGCTGCCACACGGTGCGCGTGACCGCGCCCCGCCCGCTCGTCGACAGCCACTGCCACCTCGACGCGGCGCGCTTCGACGCGGATCGCGCGGAGGTGTTGGCGCGCGCGCGCGCCGCCGGCGTGGGCGCCATCGTCAACATCGGCTGCGACCTCGCGGGGTCGGCGCGATCCCTGGCGCTGGCCGCCACCCACGACGACATCTGGGCCACCGTGGGCGTGCACCCGCACGAGGCCAAGGACGCGCCCGCGGGCTTCGACGACGAGCTCGTGCGCCTCGCGGCGCACCCGCGCTGCGTCGCCATCGGCGAGTGCGGCCTCGACTACCACTACGACCACTCACCGCGCGACGTGCAACAGGCGGTGTTCGCCACCCAGCTCGACGTCGCGCGCCGCGTGGGCAAGCCCGTGGTGTTGCACATCCGTCCGAGCGACGGCCACGACGCCTTCGACGACGCCGTCGCCGTGCTCACGAGCCACGGGGGCCGCGACGTGGGCGGCGTGTTTCATTGCTTCACGGGCACCGTGGCGCAAGCGCGGCGTGCGCTCGACCTCGGCTTCCTCGTGTCGCTCCCCGGCGTCATCACGTTTCGCGACGCCGGCGAGCTCCCCGAGGTCGCGCGCTTCCTCCCGGCAAGCGCGGTGCTGGTGGAGACCGATGCGCCCTACCTCGCGCCGGTCCCCCATCGAGGCAAGCGCAACGAGCCCGCGTATGTCGCGCTCACGGCCGACGCCGTGGCCGCAGCGCGCGGCGACCGTGCCGAGGCCGTGCGTGAGGCGACGGGCGCCAACGCCCGTCGCCTCTTCTGCCTGCGCTGACCTCGCACGGGCCACGGCGTCGTCGCGCGGCACCGCGTCCGCGCACCGCCGTTAGGGCGCGCAGGTCAGCGTGGTCGTCAGCTCCTCGGTCTCGGCCTCCGCGCGACCTGAGCCACCGCTGAGGGAGAAGATCAGGGACACCTGGTTGACCTCGTCGGTGGCCGCCGTGCAGTCCTCGACGAGGTTCACCACCTGCAGCGGCGACGAAGAGAACGGTACCGCGGTGCAGTACGGGAGCATGGGGTTCGCCTGCTCGGCGAAGGAGCAGTGATCGTAGTCGAGCTGTGCCCGAATCGCGCCCGTGGTGTTGACGTAGCCGACGACGATGATCTCCGACCGATCGCCGAAATTGACCGACGGGCAGTTGCCGAGGCCGTCGGTCCACCGGAAGGCGAGCTCATGCTCGGTGACCACTCCCGCCGACGCGGTGTCGCTCAGAGCCGGGATGCCGCAGTCGGGCGCGAACTTCTCCCCCAGTGCGGTCTCGATGCAACGGCTGGTCCCTCCGTCGGCGCAGTTGTGCGTCGCGCCGGCGACCGCGCACAGCTCGCCGATCTCGAGGTGCCCGTCGCCGATCTCCAGGATCTTGTCGGTAAAGAAGATCTGGGTGTCGAAGTCCCACACACCGTTGTGCTCCTGTCCCTGGAAGCCGAACTCGCCGTCGCCGTTGACGTCATAGAACTGATCGGTGTTTCGCACCTTCTCGATGGGCCGGTACATGAACCGGTCGGACATGGTGAGATCATCGCGGAAGCAGTTGTCGTTTCGGTCGAGGAACGGCTCCGGCATGTCGACGAACGCGTCGGAGGCCGCGTCGAACACGCCGTTGCCGTTGATGTCGGAGTACGCCTCGGCGCCGCGCGCTGCCGCGATCACGTTGCGCACCGCGTCCTGCGGGCACTCCGTGGTGGTCGTGAAGTCCATGCACCCCGGGTTCACCGGGCAGTAGTCGCCGGCGACGACGTCGAGACCGAGGCCGAACCGGCGACCGCGCAGGCACGACACCGGGTAGCCGCACGACCGGTAGTCGTCCACGTACGCGGCGATGTCGTTGGCGCGCGTGGTCGCGGCCGCCAGCGGAGTCAACGTTGCATCGTCGAGCAGCGTGGAGACGAAGTCCACCTCGGCCACCACGCCTGCGCCGTCGAGGCACCGCCCGTCGTTCTCGGGGAGGGGACAGTAGGCCTGGGTGTTCGCCGACGTGTCGTTGCAGAGCTTCACGAGGTCGCACGGCGTGCTGATGAGATCGTCGAAGCACGCCTGCGCGTCCGAGAGGCTGAAGGTGGTGCCAGCCATCTGGGCTGCGGTGTTCGGCAGCGCCAACCCGTAGCTCCAACCGAGCACGTCCGCCCGCGGACGCAGCTCCTCGTTCGACGTCACGTCCACGGTGGCGGTGCCATCGCCGGTGGAGACGGCCGCCGCTTCATCTGCCGCCTCCGCGGTGAACTGCACGAGGAGGCCGGGGACCACGTTCGAGAACTTGTCGACGAGCGTGGCCCGGCACTGGACGGTGTAGGGCGTGTACACGGCCGAGAACCCGCCGGGGCCGCACTCGAACACGCTGCTCTCGAAGCTCGGCAGCCCGCCGATGACGGGGATGGGATCCGACTGCGACGTGCGCATGATGGGGGCGCCGTCGGTACCGACGAGGCCCGACTCCGCGGTCACGCGGACCGTCACCGGGCCGGGGATGGTCCCGGCCGAGAGCACCGTCACCACCTTGCCGCCGGAATCCGACACCGCGTTGGTGGTCACCGTGATGCCGCGGTCGGCGGTGGCGTTCGACGAGAAGGTCACGCCCACGTTCGGCATGACACGGCCGGCGTCGTCATAGAGGACGAACGACACCGCCGACGACGACGGCATGGAGCCGCCCTGCACGCCGATGGTCTGGGGCGTCGCGGCGTCGAAGACGATGGCCTGCAGGATGGGGGCGCGCTCGATGTTGATGACGATCTCGCGCTGCACGGTGTCGCCGCCGCTGTTGCGGCCCACGGCGATGATGCGCGCGGTGCCCGTGGGCACGTTCTTGGTGATCTCCACCTCCACGGTACCGGTGCCGTTGGCGCTCACGTCGAGCGTGAAGCTGCGCGCGTCGTCCTCGGGCACCTCGGTCACGCCGTCGCTGCCCACGAACGCCATGCGCGCGCCCGAGTCGGACGGGATCGAGAGCGTCACGGTGCCCCCGGCCGCCGCCGCACCATCGACGGTCAGCTCCACGTCTACGTCGGCCAGCCGATCGCTGTCGGTCAGCGCGTCGGAGTGGATGGTGGTGGGCGCCGCCGAGACGTTGAGGATCAGCGTCCCAGGCGGGTTGACGGTCACCGACACCTGGGCCTCGATGGGGTCGAGGCTCTGCAGGGGCTGGTAGCGCACGGACACGGTGTAGACTTGCATGGCGGTGACCGCCTCGGTCTGCACGCTCAGGGTCACCTGGCCGGCGGACACGGTGACGCCCGAGAGCGCCTCGCCGGGTCCCTGCCCGCCGCCCGTCAGCGTGGGTCGGGTCGCGGGGTCGCCGCCTTCGATGGTGACCTCAAGGACGTCGTCCGGATCGGCTTGGGAATCGGCGGCCTGGCCGCGGGGGTTGGTGACGTCGACGACGAGGCTGCCGGTGGTGCCGCCGGCCACCGTGAGGCCGCCGTTCGGGAACGTGACCGCCGCCTGGTTCACGAACGTCGCGATCTCGTGCTCGCGCGTGATGGTCACGCCGGCCGACGCGAGCTCGAGCTCGACGACCTCGGCCACGTCCGGTGCATGGATCCAGTACTCGCCGTGACCTTCCTCGTCGATGGCGATGGTCACGCTGTCGCTCGGGGTAGCGGTGCCGTCACCGCTCAGCACTTGCGCGTGGGCCTGCGTGCCGCCCACGAGCGGCGTCGCGGCCACCACCGTGGCGTCGAGCGTGCCGGGCAGCGGGATGGTGACCGAGGCGCGCTGCTCCACCGTGACGCTCACGCGGCAGGTGCTCTCGCCGTCAGCGGCGAAGTCTTCGCAGGCGGTGTCGTCGACCACGATGACGGTGTCGCCGCGGGGCTCGACACAGCGCAGGGTGATGGTGGTGCTCACGTTGGCGTTCTGGACCGCCACGGCCACCGCCCCCGCGGCGCGAAAGTCGCAGACGAAGTCGAAGTCGAGCGCGCCCTCGGCGTTCGGCGTGCCCGAGAACGCGTTGGTGAAGTCGGTCGCGCCGTGCGCCGCCACGCCGCCGCTCGGCGCCGTCACCGAGATAGCGGTCGTGTCGCCCTCGCCCGCCGCGGTGGTCGCGCGCAGCGACACCCAGGCCACGGAGATCCCGTCGGACTGCACGGTGTTGCTGCCGCCCGGGAAGGTCGCGCCAATCCGGGCGACACCCTGGCCAGGCGGCGTCTCACAGGTACAGGCCCCCAGGGACGCGAGGGCAACAGCGAAGGTGACGACAAGGATGCGAACGAAACGCGAGGCCATGCGGGTCCTCCCCGGGGGAGCGCTCGAGGGCGAGCGCGGTGCAGAAAAAGAGCAAGCGACCGATGTGACCGCGGGCGCAGTGTTGGTGTCAAATTTGCCTTGCGCGCACGCGGGTCGCCGCCGTGATCTTTCGGCGCCAGCGCCCTCGGTGGAGGTGACGCACCGCCAAGGTGCGGCGAAGTCTTACCAGAACGCCGATCAGGTTGGCGGACCGAGCATGGCGCTGTCCTCGTGGTCGAGGGCAAGGAGCCCCGCAGCTAGGTAGCAGCGCTACCTGGCGAGGACGCGACGCCGCCATCGAGCGCGAGGTTGCGCCAGGCGACGGGAGCCAACCTGTTCGGCGTTCTATGGCGCCGCCAGGCGGGCGACCGCCTCGCGCGCCGCGGCAACCGCCTTCCTGCCCGGTGCGCCCGCGAGCACCATGTGCGCCCGCCCCAGGCTGCGCCGCGCCAGCGCGCGCACGTCGTCGCGCCGGACGGCTCCGAGGGCCGCGATGGCGTGGCGCGGGTCCCAAGGGCGCGCAAACAAGGTGCCCTTGCCCGCGGCCTCGGCCAGCGCGGCCGGATCGTCGAGCGCGTCGCGGGCGTCGCGCCGAAAGCGCTCGCGCAGCCGCGCCAGCTCGCCGGGCAGCGGTCCGTGGCGCATGAGCGCACGGAGCTCGCGCTCGAGGGCGCGCACCAGCTCGGCGACCTTGTCGTGGCGCACGGTGCCGCCCACCTCGAGCACGCCGCGCTCCTCGTACTGGTCGGCGAACGCCCACACGGCGTAGGCGAGCCCCTGGGCGTCGACCACGCGGGCCTGCAGGCGCGACGCCGGGCCGTCGTCGAGCACGCGGGCCAGCGCCACCGCCGACCACGCGTCGGCGGCCTGCAGGCCGGGCACGGGGGCGCACAGGCGCACCTGCGTCTGCGACGCCTCGGTGGGGAT
>CAZONM010000270.1:0-8515 GCA_964580865.1 uncultured Myxococcales bacterium
ACTGGTCGAGGTCGGGCGGCGGGCGCGGTGGCGGCGGGCCGGGTGGTGGGCGGCGGCACGGGCAGTCGCTCGGTCTCTTCGACGTGACTCACGACGGGGGCGCCGCCGCCTGGCACCGCGTCGGGCTCGCGCTTGAAGGCCTTGAACTGCAGCAGGGTCTTCGGCGACGCGCCCATGCCGTCGTCGGCGCTGCCCGGCTGCGGGCTCGCCGGCGCGCCGGGCGCCGACGCGGTCGTGGGCGCCGCGGGAGCGCCCGCCGCGCCCTTCTGCTCGCGTAGGCGGAACACGCGCCGCGTGGCCACGTCGGTGACGTGGATGGAGCCGTCGTCCTTGACGTCGCACATGACGTTGGCGATGGCCTCGCCGCCCTCGCCGATGCTCTTGAGGCCCGAGCGCAGCGCCTCGATCCAGTTGCGCCCCTCGACCGTCAGGGTGACGTTGGGCGCGTCGGCCTCGCGCGCAGGGATGAAGACCTCGAACACTGCCATGCCAGCTCCTGGAACGCCGCGTCGGCAATAGCAGGATCGACGCGACAGCAGAAGGAGCCGGCTTTCGGGTAGCATGGCCCATGGCAACCGTCCGCGAAGCCCGCACCACCACCACCACGCCACGCCGCAACCTGTCGTCGACCACGCGGGCGCGCGGCTCCACCAACGTCGCGCCGTCAGCGGGCGCGCACGGCGAGGAGCGCATCGACCGCTTCCACGAGGGCGGCCAGGTCTCCACCGAGGCCGACCTGCGCCTGAGGAGCGGCGCCGTCGCCGGCGCCGGCCCCACGCGCACGGCGGTGCCCGATCTGCTCGCCGACTGGCGCACCGCCACGCTCGAGGCCACGGCGCACGAGCTGGCGCAGCACGAGCTCATGCCCGAGCTGCAGCAGGTGTTGCAGAGCGCGGCGCGCTCCAACGGCGGCGTGTTGTCGCCCGAAGATCAGGCCTCCATCGCCGACACCTTCTTCGAGCAGAACGACAAGCGCATCCGCACGCTGGCGCGCACGCACCTGGGCGATCTGACCAAGACCCCCAAGCACATCGACAACACGCTGTCCCGCGTGGTGGTCGAGCGCCGCCCGCGCATCCAGAAGAAGCGCGATCCGTTCACGCCCATCGCCATGCACGACCCCGCGGCGCGCGCCAAGGAGCGCGTCTTGTGGGAGAACCCGCGCGTCATGGTGCTGGTGGACCTGTTCGCGCCATGCCCGAAGGCGCTGGTGGTGCCGAAGAAGCAGATGATGTTCCCGATCGAGGCTGACGCCGCCACGCTCACCGAGCTGGCGCGGGTGGCCGCGCACGTGTCGGACGCCCTCAGCGACGTCACGGGCGCGCCCCCGGCGGGCATCTGGATCAACCCGCCGCAGCACCTGATGGTGCGCCAGCTGCACGTGCACGTGCTGCCGCAGGTGAAGGACTACGTCGACACCGGCGAGCCGTTGCTGCACGCGGCGGCCAACGACCCGAGCGTGATGAAGAAGGCCGACGCGCTCTTCGCCAAGGTGAGCGCGGCCATCGCCAAGACGCTCGGGCCGCCGGGCTGAGCGTCACGCGAGCTCGATACGGCGCGCGTGCTCGTCGTCGACCTCGGCGCTCACCGACAGGATCACGCGCGCGTTGCGCTCGACAGCCGTGAGCTGGTGCCGGAGCCGGTCGGGGCGGAACAGCACCGCGTCGCCGTCGTCGAGCGGCACCTCTTCGCCGTCGAGGTAGAAGAGCCCGCCGGCGCTGCCAACGACGAGGGCGTGCAGCTGCACGTGGCTGCGACCGCCCGTGGCCTCGTCGGTGTGCGCGGGCAGGCTGCTGCCCACGGGGAAGCGCACCAGCTTGGCGTCGAACACCAGCGGATCACCGAGCGCGGCGAGCGCCCGGCGCACCAGGCGCAAGGTGGCCACGTCGTCGGTCAGGTCGAGGTTCTCGTAGCCCGAGCCGAGCGAGCCCGGGCGCCAGGCGTCGCGCTTGGCGACCACGGCGAGCGCCACGCGTTCGCGGGGCGACAACCAGCCGGGCAGGGTGCGGTAGTGGGTCATGGGGGTGCTCGACATCGTCACCGCATCAGCGCCAACAGGCCGATGATGCCGAGCACCAGCGCCGCGATGGCGTCGCCGGCGATGAGGCCGCCGCCCGCCAACGACGTCGTCGACATGTCCTCGGGGAGGTCGGCGTCTTCGGCCTTGGCCGGCAGCACGCGCTTGGCGATGGTGTTCCAAGCGCTCGACACCACGCCGCCGGCGCCGAACCACAGGGAGGTAGGCAGGTCGACGAAGCCCGCGAACGACGACGCGTAGGGCGAGGGCACCAGGAAGGCGTCGAACACGAAGTCGACGATCGAGCCGTTGCCCGTCTTCTTCCACTCTTGGTAGCGCGCGTTGGTCTTGACCAGCTTGCGCACCACCTCGAAGGCGAAGCCGATGAGGAGGCCGATCAGCATGGCCGGGATCTGATAGGGCTTGGGGTTCGTGAGCCCCACCACGGCGCCGACGAACTTGTAGGTCATGGCGCTCTGCCACTTGCCCTCGGGGTCGAGCTTCTCCTTCAGCTCGGGGTGCGCGAACAGGTTCTCCTTCAAGACCGGGTAGGCCTCCATGAACAGCTTGGCCATGAAGACCGCGAGCACCGCGCCCATGAAGATGCCGATCACCTGATAGCGAAATTGGATGGTGCGGTTGGTGCCGAGGCGCCAGCCGGTGGATCGATCTTGCTGCATGTCGCAGCCCACCGCGGTGGCGACGAGGAGGATGGAGCCGGCGAGCAGCGCGACCAGCGGCTGCCCCAGGCCGAGGCCCGCCATGATCACCACGGTGACCACGAAGGCCGACGAGATGGGGTTCGAGTCGGAGATGCCGAGCGAGATGCCGTTGACCATCATGAACACGAACACGAGCGCGATGGCGAGCAGCACCCAGCCGAGGCCGATGTCGAGCAAGAGCACGGCGGCCAGCACGAGCAGCACGCCCCACACCGCGACCCACGCGATGAGCCCACGCGTGTTAGTGCGCTTCCACTCCTCGCCGTGGGCCACCGGCACGTTGGTCGGATCGGCCGCTTGCGCGCGCTTCGCCGTGACGCGCTGCCAGGCTTGGTAGAGGATGATGCTGATGTCGACGATGGCGGCGCCCATGATGGTGCCGAGCGCCACGATGAACGCGAACTTGCGGTACGGGTCGTCGGGGCCGAGCCAGCCCTGTGCGCGCAGCCACGGCGTCAGCCAGCTCCACGCCAGGCCGTAGGTGATCGCCGGGACAGTGATGCGCGCGCCCACGATCATGCCGGCGCCGAGCGTGGACGTGCTGATCCCGGTGCCGCCGAGCCACTTGGCGGCGGCCAGGCCTGAGGCGGCGCCCTTCTCGATGAACAGCGGCACCAGCGCGCCCACGCCGATGCCGGTGAACAGCTGCGTGACGCTGCGCTTGAGCAAGCGCACGTCGGTGAGCGCGCGCAGGATGTTGGCGACCGCCAGCCCCGAGGGGTAGGTGAGCTGCAGGCGGTCGACGAGGATGGGCGTGTACAGCATGCCCACGCCCACGCCGAACATGCCGATGCAGGTGTAGAACGCCATCAGCTTCCACGTGGGCGGCTCGGGCAGGCCGAGCCACAGCATCGCCTGCAGCAGCACGCCCATGGCCGCCATGGTGGCCACCGACGCCGCCATGGTCTGCATGTAATTGGCGCCGTGCTTGCCCTCGGGCCCGTAGAAGTACGTCACCGTGGAGCCGAGGATGCCGGCCAAGACCTGCCCGCCCACGAAGAAGCCGAGCGAGAAGTTCATGTAGCTGGCGGTGATGCCGCCGAGCGGGCCGAGGATGAAGATGGCGATGGCCGCCAACAGCACGTAGTAGCCGGGGCTGCCGATGGGGAGGAGCCGCGGGAGCAGGCGGGCGTTCGACGACGGTTGATCAGCCATGGCCGCGCACCATGCCAGAGGTTCGCGCGCGGGCAAACGGCGGATGACGCTACGGCACCCGGCGCCAGCCCACGGCCCAGATGCCGCCGCCGAGCACCACGAACGCCGGCACCAACGCCAGCGCGAGCGGCAAGTTGCCGCCGGTGGCGTCGGAGATGGCGCCGATGAGCGGTGGGCTCAGCACGTCACCGAGCACGTGGATGGCCAGGATCGACAGGCCGAAGGCGCGCGCGCGCAGCCCCGCGTCGACGGAGTTGACGATGAGCGCGTTGACGGGCGCGTTGTACATCCACAGGAACACCTGCGCAGCGGTGATGCACGCCATGATGGCGAAGGGCTCGGTGACGACGTAGAGCGCGATCACGGCGAGCGCCGCCGCCGGCAGCATCGAGACCGCGCTCACGAACAAGTAGGGCTGGCGCACGCGCGCCTTGAGCTTGTCGGCGAGCACGCCGCCGAGCGCGGTGCCTGCGATGCCGCCGATGACGGCGGCCTGGCCGATGGCGCCGGCGGCGTGCGCCAGCTCGAAGCCGCGGTGGCGCGACAGGTACGTCGCGAACCAGTCGGCGATGCCGCCGGTGGCGAACGTGACGGCGACGTAGCCGGCCACGGTGTAGAGGTAGGCCGGGTTGTGCGCGAGCTGGCGCAGCGCTTGGCCCCAGGGCGGCGGCGGCGCGGCGTTGGCGTCGAATTGTCCGCGCGGCGGATCGCGCATGACGAGGGCGAGCAGCGCCACCAAGAGCCCGGGCAGGCCCACGGCGAGGAAGGCCGCGCGCCACCCCCAGTGCTCGCCGAGCACGCCGCCGAGCACGAAGCCGATGGCCGAGCCCACCGGCGTGGCGATGTAGAAGATCGTGAAGATGCGGTTGCGCTTCTCGGGCGGGAAGTAGTCGGCGAGGATGGCGGGCGCGATGGTTGCGTAGGCGGCCTCGCCGATGCCCACGGCGGCGCGCGCGATCAAGAGCGTGGCGAACCCATCGGCGAACGCGGCGGCGGCGGTGGCCAAGGACCACGCGGCCACGCCGAACGCGATGAGCACCTTGCGCGGCGCGCGGTCGGCGAGCGAGCCGAAGATGGGGCTCGCCACCATGTACACGAGGATGAAGGCCGACAGCGGCAAGCTGGTCTGCGTGTCGGTGAGGTGCAGGTCGGCCTTGAACAGGTCCTTGACCGCCGACGGCACCCAGCGGTCGATGTAGTTGAGCAGGTTCATCGCCGTCAGCACGATGACGGCGAACAGCGCGCCCTCGACGACGGGCTTGGTGCCGGCGCTCGCCGGTGCTCCGCTTCCGTGCGGGTCGCTCATCACGGCAGCCTGACTCGGGGCCGCGCACGCTGTCAAAACCCCGGCGGGATCGCGGCGCTGCGGCACGAGAGGAGCGCGCCACCCTCGGCGGCTGCGTAAGGAGGCCCCTTCTCCCGCGGCGCTGGGGCGCGCTCGGCGTCGACGCCGTCGTGGCTCCGCGTCCGTCGCCGGTGCAGCAGCGTCGCTGACGACTCGTCCGCGCCGGGCTGCGCGCCCAGGCCATTCCCCGCCGCAAACGAGAACGACGGGTCGAAGCCCGAGGTCAACGCCCTGGGCCCGCCCGCGACGCTCATCGACTCCGACGCGGTGGTCGACGCGCATTCGTGCGGCGGCGCGGGGCCCACCGGGCAGGGCACCGACGACATCGTCAGGTACCTCCGCAACGACGGCGACGCGTTCGATTCGATCTCCCTGGCGGCGTCGGACGGCTGGGCGTGGGGCGTGCACGCCGACGATCTCGGCACCGACACCTTCGGCTGTTCCCGCAGGAGCCAGGGCGTGTCCCGGAAGGACGGACGCCGAAGGCCGCCTCCCAGTGAAACCATGAGGTTACGGCGCGCCTCCCCCGAAACGGGGGAGGCCCCAAGGGGCACCACCGGCGCTCCACCGATTCGGGGGAGCGCATTGGCGACGTCACGCGCAGACTCGGAGGGGGCCGTTCCGAGCTCAGGGACACGCCCTACTGCCCCCGCCGCAGCCACGGGCCCAGGTCCTCCACCAGCGAGTCAGCACAAGCCGTCGCCGCGTCGCCGAGCAGCTCCGCGTCGTCCGCGTCGCCCTCGACGCCCGCAAGGCTCGAGAACGACGCCACCAGGTTCTTCCCTGGCATGGCCGCCACCGCGACCGAGCACTTGAGCTGCACGCCTGGCCCCGGCTTGCGATCGACGCGCAAGGTGAGGGCGTAGCTGGCGCTGGCGTCGTCGACGAAGCTGGCGTCGAGGCGCCGCTTGAGCATGCGCTCCACGAGCGCGGCGCCGTCGCCGCCGGTGCGCAGGCTCACGCGCGGGCGCCCGGCCTTCTCGGTGGCCGCGGCCAGCTTGGCGCGCCGCTCCTCGAGCTTCTGCTGCAGCAGCTTGCCCTTCTTGGTGCGCGGGGCCTTGGGCGGGGCCTTGGGCTCGGGCGCGGTGGGCGGCGCGGCGGTGGTCACGGGATCGGGTGCGCGGGCTGCGCGCGCCTCGGCCGCCGCTGCTGCTGCCGCGGCGGCCAGCTCGGCCTCCTCGGTGTCGACGACGGGCGTGGACAGGGCCACCAGCACCACGGCTCCGATGAGGAGCGCGAGCGCGGTCGCGATCGCCACGCGCAGCGGGTCGGGCGGCCACCGCTTCTTGGTCACTCGTCCTCGCGTCGCACGCCGGCGGGCCTCGGCTTGTACGGCCGGTAGGGCTCGGTGCTGCTGGTGACCACCGCGGGCGCCAAGCCCTTCTGCTCAAGGGCGCGCAGCGCGTCGAGCGCTTCTTCCAGGCGACCGGCGTTCTCCTTCTCGTGCTCGATCGACGACGCCAGCCCCTTCACCAGCGGCAGGAGGCTCGCCTCGATGAGGATGGTCTGCAGGCGCACGAGCTCGGTGATGCCCTGGGGCACCGGCGCGGTGACATTGACGGCCACCTGCGCGTCGCCGAGCGCGGCGATGGTGGCGTCGAGCTTGTGCAGCACGGCCGCCAGCGCCGCCGCGTCGGCCTTGCCCGCGTCCTTCTTTGGCTCGGGCACCCGGACCTCGACGGTGGGCGCGGGCGTGGTCACCTGCACCACGGGCGCGGGCGTGGTCACCTCGATGCGCGGCGGCCCGCCCTTGGCGGCGGCGATGATGGCGGCGCTCACCGCCTCGATGCGCTCGGCGACGCCCGCGAGCGTGCTGGTGACGCGCGCGGCCGGATCGTCGCCGGCGCCGCCCTGCATGCGCGCGCGCAAGAAGCCTTTCTTGATGTCGTCCCAGCGCGCGCGCTGGGCGTCGCTCATGCGCGCGCGCAGCTCGGCGAGCTTGAGCAGGTTGTGCTCGGCGCCGGTGGTGAGCGTCTGCGCCTCCGAGCGGTAGTGATCGTCGACCAACTGCTCGAGCTCGTCGTCGTTCATGACCGACACGATCTTCTCGGCGAGCTTGTTCATGTTGCGGTAGCTGCCCTGCAGCTTGAAGGCCGGCTCGGTGCGGAAGCGCTCGTCGGTGGCCGCGCTCTGGATGTACTGCGCGTTCACCTTCAAGAGCGTCTGCTGTACGCGCAACAGGCGCTGCAAGACCCGCACGATCTCGTCGATCTCGGCGCCCGCGTAGCCGTGCTTGAGGTCGGTGGTGGGCACCTCCTCGCCCTGGGCCATGCGGATCAAGAGGTGGATGTCGGCCGGGTCGCGCGCCACCAGCGGCTGGAGCGCGCTGTTGGAGGTGAGCGCGTTCTCGACGTAGGAGAGCGCGAACTCGCGCTCACGCCCGCCCAGGATGTCGCCCAGGTTGTAGGTGTCGGCGCGGTTCGCGAGCATGTCGGGGATGCGGAACTTGTCGCCGCTCTCGGTGTAGGGGTTGCCGGCCATGCACACGACCAGCTTCTTGCCGCGCAGGTCGTAGGTCTTCGACTGGCCGCGCCACACGCCCTCGACGCGGCGCGTGCCGTCGCACAGCGAGATGAACTTCTGCAACAGCTCCGGGTGCGTGTGCTGGATGTCATCGAGCAGCAGCAACACGTTGTTGCCCATCTCGAAGGCGAAGTTGATCTTCTCGACCTCTTGGCGCGCGGTGGCGTTCGGTGCCTCTGCGGGATCGAGCGACGTCGTGTCGTGGCCGAGGGCCGGGCCGTTGGCCTTGACGTAGGCGAGGCCAAGCCGGCTCGCGACGTACTCCATCAGCGTGGTCTTGCCGTAGCCGGGCGGCGAGATGAGCAGCAGCATGCCCATCAGGTCGGTGCGCTTCTTGTCGCCGGCCGCACCCATCTGCTTGGCGAGGTTGTCGCCGACGAGCGGCAGGTACACGTCGTTCACCAGCTTGTTGCGCACGAACGACGACAGCACCTTGGGGCGGATCTCGCCCACCTTGAGGCGGCGGCGCGCGTGGTCGACGACCTCGAGGCGGCGCGCCTTGAGGCGCTCGAAGCGCGGCACGCGCTCGGCCACGAAGCGGCCCACGCGATCGACGAGCTCGTCGAGCCGCACCGAGAGCGCGCCGCCCGCGATGCGCGCGTGCTGCGACAACAGGCCCTCGACGACGACGGACGACAGCGCGCTGGCGCTCTGCCGCGGCAGCTCGGGCGCGCACAGCGCGACGGCGGCCTCGGGGATGGCGGCGGCGCTGGCGGCGCGTGTGGGGTCGGCGCCCACGAAGCCGTCGAGCCA
>CAZONM010000271.1:0-8500 GCA_964580865.1 uncultured Myxococcales bacterium
GATGCTCCATTCGCGCACTGCCTTGTCCGCAAGATTGCGGCCCCACAGTGCGAAGAGCAGGCTGCCCTTGCGCAGTGGAACGTCACGCAACGTCACGCGTGCATCGATCAACGTGTGCGCCGGCGTCGATGTGTACAGGTAGAGCAACGGGTCGAAGTCCCGGCGGCTCGCGTAGGTAGCGCCCGCCCACAGCGCCCAGGTGCCGTGGCTCGTTGCCGGGAAGGTGTACTCGGCACTCGCCGCACCGGTGTGCTTGGGCGCATGCACCAGCGTCGATGCGGTCCCGGAAACGTCGGCGGTGACGCCGGTGCCCACCCGCACCTCCACGAAGCGCAGCCGCGCGCGCGCGGCGCCCGCTCCTCGCAGCCGCGGCGCCCCCGGTCGCACGTCGGTCGCGCGCAAGGCGCCCATGTCGAAGGCCGCGGACCTGTCGAAGGCCGAGGTCTCCATCATGGCGCGCATGGCGGGCCTCGACCCCGACACGCCTCGCTACCGGGTGCTCGAGGCGGCGCTGGCGTTCAAGAGCTCGTGGATCCTCCTCGGCGAGCACCTGGCCGACGTGCTGCGCACGGGCCTGTGGAAGGGGTGGGGCTACGCGTCGTTCGAGCGCTACGCCACCGACGAGCTGCACGTGACGCCCGCGACCGCCAAGAAGCTGGTGCGCTCGTTTCAATGGCTCGGCGCCGAGGCCCCCGAGTTTCTGCCGCCCAAGCCCGGCGCCAAGGCGCCGCGCGACGCGCCGTCGGGCAGCCTGCCGGAGCTGTCGAGCGTCACGGTGCTGGCCGACGCGCGCCACTGGCTCGACGAAGGGGCGGTATCGGAGGACGCGTACCTCGCGCTCAAGGAGGCCGCGTTTGACGGCGAGAAGGCGAGCGCGCTCAAGAAGGCCCTGCTCGAGGCGGTCCCCGAGCACCTGCGCGCCAAGCCCCCGGAAGACAAGGTGCGCTTCCTGCGGCGCGCGCTGACGGCCTCGGTCAAGGTCATCGACGCGCTGCGCGAGTGGGATAACGCCGGCGACGCTGGGGGCGATGACCTGCTGGTGCTCGCCGAGAAGCTGCGCGACGCCATCGCGCTGCGCCTGCCGCGCGAGACACCGGCGAAGGGCGGGGCCGCCGTGGGGTAGGCTCTCCTCGATGGCCCCGTCGAGAGGCAAGCGCCCGAGCAAGACCCGACGCGACGACGAGCGCCGCGCCGGCGCCGCCGGCGGGCTCGAGGGCGCGCTCGTCGGCATCGCGCCGCCCGACGACGAGCTCGACGCCGGGTTCTTTCACCGGACGCTGGCGCGCTGGCTCGGGCTCCCCGAGGGCAAGGACGGCGCCGCCACTCCGGTGTTGTGGAGCTACGACTTCTGGAAGGCCGAGATCGTGCCCTTGGGGACCGGCGGAGGGCGCCGCCGCTTCGCGGCCCAGGTCTACCGGGGCCACGACGCACGCATGGAGCGCTACGAGTACTGGCTCGAGCTCGACGACGAGCGGCGCATCCGGCGCTCCGGGTGGGCCGGGCAGGCGCCGGACCTGACGAGCGACGGGGGCGTCGCGCCCGTCGACGCGCCACCCTCCGTCGCCGCGCTCGCGGCGCTCTTCAGCGACGGCCCCGCGGACGAGTAGCGCGCCGATCGCTGCCGCGCTAGCGGCCGACGTGCCGGTCCAGCACCGCGCGCGTGGCGCCAACGTCGTCGACGATGAGGCCGTCGACGCCCAAGGAGAGGAGCCGCGCGGCGTCGGCGTCGTCCTTGACGCCCCACACGTGCACGCGCATGCCCGCGCGGTGCGCGGCGGCCACCAGCGCGCCGTCCACCAGGCTGCTCTGCGGGTGCAGCGCCTCGGGGCGCACGAAGGGCGCCGCCCAGCCCGTGCGCAACGGCAGCAGGCTGTGCTCGTGCCACAAGAGCGCCAGCGGCACCGTGGGCGCCAGCGCGCGCACCTCCAAGAGCTGGGCCGGGTGGAAGCTCGACACCACCACGTCGACGTGAGGAAAGGCCCGCAGCACGTCCACCACGCGCCGCTCGAGCCCGAGCACGCGCGGCGTGGGGCCCTTCAGCTCCACGTTCACCACCGCGAACGGCGGCATGGCCGCGAGCACCTCCGCCAGCCGCGGCACCTTCTCGCGGCGCCACCCGGGGAACCATGAGCCCGCGTCGGCGTCGTCGAGCTCGCGGGCCTCGTGGCGGATGGGCGGGCCGCGCAGCGTCGTGGTGCGGTCGAGCGTGTCGTCGTGCAGCACCACGGGCACCGCGTCGGCGCTCAGCTGCACGTCGAGCTCCACCCCGTCGCCGCCGTCGGCAAAGGCGGCCGCGAAGGCGCCCAAGGTGTTCTCCGGCGCGCGCGCGGAGGCGCCCCGATGCCCGAGCACCAGCGGTCGCACGGCGCCGTCGCGGCGGTACCAGCGCTCCATGCGATCGCGGGCAGGCCCGTACGCGCGCGCGCGCGCCACCGAGAGCTCGAGGAGCAGCGGATCGGCGGCGCGCAGCCAGGGCGCGCGCAACGCCTGGCGCGCGCGGCGCGCCAGCGTCGCCCGGCCGCCACGCATGTCGCTCACGGCGCGTCGCTCGCGGCGCGGATCACAGCGCGTCGATGGCCAGGCGCAGGGCCTGGCGCGCCTGGAAGTGATCGTCCGAGAGCGCGTAGCCCACCAAGTCGGCCAGGCGCGGATCGCCCTCGATGGTGGCGGCCAGCTTGGCGGTCTCGCCGGCGAGCGGCTTGGCGGCCTCCTTCGCCAAGATGCGCACCGCGGCGTCGAACGCGCCCGACAGCAAGAGCCCGGCGCGCGCCTCCGACAGCGGCGCCGCCTGCAGGTAGGCGTTGAGGTCGAGCGAGCGCACGCTGGCCGCGAGCACCGCCACGGGCTCGGCCAGCGCGGCCTTGGCCTTGCGCGACAGCGCGCCGCCCACCCGCTTGGTGAGCGACTCGAGGTCGGACGGCTCGCCCACCAGCGGGAATGAGCGCTCGACGCTGCGGCCGATCGCGGTGAGCAGGCTGCCGAGGCCGCGCGCATCGAGGCCTCGGATGAGCGTGTTGCCCACCCACAGCGCCAGCGCCTCGCGCGCCACCAGGAAGCGCTGCTCGCGCGTGGGCTGCAGCTTGGCCACGTCGACACCCACGAACAGGAGCGGCGGCGCGCCGTTGAACGCGCGCACCAGGGTACGCCGCGCCTCACTCTTGACCACGTCGAAGGCCGTGACGCCAAAGACCCGCGCCACGTCGTCGCAGAGGGACCGCACGGGGTCGTCGGTCTTCGGCCGCAGCACGCCCTTCTTGTCGCCGGGATCGACGTCGGCGTCGGAGAAGGGCTTGCCGAGATCCGGCGCCGCCACCGCGAGCACGTCGGAGATGACGTTGCGCTGCCCCGGGTGGAGCACCCAGCCGCGCACCTGCCCCGGCGCCAGCTGCTCCTCGGTAGAGCGCTTGAGGCGCCGCTTGTTCTCGTTGAAGAACAGCTCCTCCGACTCGTCGGCGGCGCCGATGAACGACAGGATCTCGGCGGCCACGAACGAGCGATCCTGCGCGCGCTGCGCCTGCCACGCCTTGAAGAGCGCGTGCACGCTGGCGGCGCGCAGGTGCCCGAGCTTGAGGATGCGGCGGTGCTCCTCGATGGCGAGGGGCATCTGGTTGGGCGCGCGCCCGAGCAGATCGGCGGCGAAGCCGCGCGCCTCCACGTGGTCGGGCGCAAGCTCGACGGCGCGGCGCGCGCTCCTGAGCGCGCCCTCGGTGTCCTTGAGGCGCTCGAGCTGCATGCGCGCGTTGCGGTAGTACAGCTCGGCCGCGCGCTTCGCGTCGGCGCTCGCGGCCTGCTCGGCCTGCTGGTGGGTCACCTCGATGAAGCGCTGCAGGTTGCCCGAGCGCTCGTAGAGCGCCGCGATCTCATCGAGGAGCGCGCCGTGGGCGGCGCGGTCGTCGGTGAGCGCCATGGCCGCCTCGAGCTGCGCGGCTGCCTGCGCTTGGTCGTTGAAGGCGGTCTCGTGCAGGCGCGCCAGCGTCTGGTGCAGCTCGCGCTTCTCGGCGCGGTCGGTGGCGGACTCCGCGAGCTGCCGATACGCGGTGAGCGCCTGGGCGGGCGACCCGGCGAGCGCGTAGCTCGCGGCCAGGCGGCGGCGCGCCTCGCGGTTCTCCGGCTGCATGGCCAAACAGCTCGTCAGGTGCTGGATGGCGCGCTGCGCGTCGGGCCGATGCTCGGAGAAGATGACGCCGAGGTTGAAGTGCACGGGCACGAGCATCACGGGATCGCCCGCCACTTGCACCAACCGGTCGTAGGCGTCGACGGCGTCGGCCCACTCCTGCAGCGTGAAGCGCAGGTTGCCGAGCTGCAACAGCGCGCCCGTGTGGTTCGGCACCAGCGCGAGCACCCGGGCGTAGGCCTCGGCGGCCTCGCCGAAGCGGCGCAGGCGCTCGCCGAGGATGTGCGCGGCCTTGATGAGCAGCTCGACCTTCTGCGGCAGCTCGGTCACGCCGCTGGAGCGGCGCACGTACAGGCGCGCCAGCACCTCCCAGCGCGAGTTCGTGACCAGCAGCGTCTCGAGCGACGAGTACGCCTGCATGTTCTGCGGATCGCGATCGAGCACGCGCGTGAAGCAGTCCACGGCCGCGTCGATGTTGCCGTAGCGGTCACGCTGCAGCGCGCCCACCTCGAGGAGCGTGCGCACGGCGTGCACCGGGTCCTTCGATGACTGCGCCTCCATCGACAGCATGCGCAGCTGATCCGACGAGCGGCCGAGGCGCTGGTAGAGCTCCTTGAGGCGCGTGATGGCCGGGATGTGCCCGGGGGTCGCCTCGAGCGCGCGCTCGTAGCAGGCGATGGCGTCGTCGGGCTTCTGGAGGCGCTCGGCGATCTCGCCCATGCGCATCTGGCGGTCGGCGACCAGCGCCGGCGCCGCCTGGCGCTCGCTCTCGCGCTGATAGAGCAGGAACAACCCGTCCCACGCCTGGCGCTCGAAGTAGGCGCGCTCCACCGCGCGCAGCGCGGTGGGGTTCTGCGGATCGAACTCCAGCACGCGCAGGTAGTTGGGCAGCGCGTCCTGCGCCGGCTCCACGTGGCTCTCTTTCCACGACGCGATCTGCAGGTGCAGGTTCGCCACCTCTTCCGCAGAGGGCTCGATGCGCGCGAGGCGCTCCGAGAGCTCGATGGCCGACTGGTAGTCGCGCAACTTGAGCGCACACTCGACGCCCAGGCGCAGCGCCGCGCGGTCGCTCTGCACCTCATAGAGGATGCGCTGCGCGGCCTCGAGCGCGCGCTCGGGGTGGTCGAGCCGGTGCAGCGCCAGATCGGCGATGACGCGCAGGTTGGCCACGCGCCCCTGCACGTCGGGCAGCACCTGGTGCATCTGGCCGCGCGCCACCGCCTCCTCCTCGGAGCGGCCCAGGCGCGCGAAGATGGCCACCAGCTGCTCGTGCGCGGCCAGCAGGTACGACGAGTCGGCGACGGCGTCTTGCAGCGTCTTGATGGCCTCGTCGACGCGACCCAAGCGGCAGTCCAGGAGCTCGGCGATGCGGCAGCGCAACAGCGCGCGATCGCGCGCCTCGGACAGCACCGACAGCTCTTTCTTGTACACGTCGAGCAGCCCGTCCCAGTCGCCGTCCACCGACGCCAGCCGCGCCAACGCGCGCATGGCCGGGTGGTAGTGCGGGTCCTCGTCCAAGACCGAGCGGTACGACGCCTTCGCCTGCTCCTTGTCGCGCAGCTGCTCGTCGAAGATCTGCGCCACCATGAAGCGCAGGTGCGCGCGCTGCTCGGGGCGGCGCGCCACCTCGGCCTCCTCGGCATGCATGCCGATGAGGTCCATCCAGCGACCGGCGCGGGCATAGATGGAACCGAGCGCCTTGAGGGCCGGCAGGTACGTGGGCATCAAGGTCAGCGCTTGGCGGTAGGCGCGGATGGCCTCCTCCACGCGCCCAAGGCGGTCTGCCAGGATCTCGCCGTTCTTGAACAAGAGCGACACGATGTGGTTCTGGTCCGACGCGAGCTCGGCCTCCTCGGTGTTGACGTGCAGCAGGTCTTCCCAGCGCTCGAGGCCCGCGTACAGGCGGCCGAGCGAGCGCAAGGCCGGCAGGTAGCCCGGCTGCACGCCCAGCATGCGCTTGTACACGTCGATGGCGCGGGGCGGATCGCCGAGCTTGTCCTCAATGACGCCGGCGACCTTCTCGAGGAGGAAGATGGCCTGATCGCGGTCGGTCTTGCCGCCCGCCTGCATCATCGAGGCGAGCTCCGCCTCGTAGGTCTTGAGCAGATCTTCCCAGCGCCCGAGGCGCGCCAGCAGCGCGGAGTTGAGCTTCTGCGCCGGGACCCACCCGGGCTGCAGCTTGAGCACCTCGTTGAGGCGCAAGAGCGCGGCCTCGGGCTCGCCGAGCTTCTCGGCCAACAGCTCGGATTGCTTGAACAGGAGGTTCGATCGCTGCTGCGGGTCCGTGGCCGACGAGATCTGCACGTCGTACACGCTGGACAGCTCGCGGTAGCGCTTGGTCTTGGCGAACAGCTTGCCGAGCGCCGTCAGCGCCGGGCCGTAGCCCGGGTCCACCTCCACGCAGCTGCCGTACAGCCGAATGGCGCGCTCGACGTCTTGCAGCTTCTCCTCGGCGATCTTGCCCGCCTCGGCGCCCAGAGCGAGCAGCTCCGCGCGATCGTGCGTGCAGCGCGCGTGGGCCTCGAGCGCCTCCACCAGCGCGGGCCACAGCTCCAAGCGCTCGTACAGGCGCGAGAGATCGGCCAACAGCAGCGGGTCATCGGGCGCGCGCGTGCGCGCGTTCTCGAGCGCCACCACGGCGCCGCGATCGTTGCCGGCGGCTGCCAGCAGGCGCGCCCGCTCCGCCAGGAAGGTCACGGCCTCGCCGGCCGAACCGGCGGTCTCGGCCAGGCGCTCGAGGGCGCGGCCGTGCTTCTCCACCTCCCCCGCCCGGGCGTACAGGCGCCGCAGGGCCTCGAGCACGGCGCGGCGCCCGGGCAGCGCCGCCTCGGCCTCTTCGTAGGCGGCGCGCGCGGCCTGATCGTCCTTGAGGCGGGCCTCGCAGAGGCGCCCCACCTCTTGCAGCCAGGCGGCCCGTTGCGCGAGCCGGCCCGTGGCGCGAGCCGACGCGCGCAGCACCGCGACCACCTCGGGCCACGCGGCGCGCTGCTCGAGGTGGCGCACGAGCCCGTCCACGGCCGGCGCGTAGCCCTGGTCCACGGCGAGCGCTTGGTGGTAGAGCGCCACGGCGTCATCGGGGCGCGGCAGGCGCGTCTCGAACAGGCGCGCCTTCTCGACCAAGAGCGCGGTCACGGGCGCCTCGGGGAGCTTCAGCTCCTCGTCGAGGAGCACCACCACCATGCCCCACTTGCCCAGGTGCGCGAACAGGCGGCGCGCGGCGTGGATGACGGGCAGGTACGCGGGGTCGGCCTTGTGCGCCTCCTGGTACGAGCCGGCGGCGTTGCGCAGGTCGCCCAGCTCGTGCTCGTACAGGCGCCCCACCTCGAACCACAGCGCGGCGGCTTCGGCCAGCGTCGAGGCTTGCGCCTCCTTGGTGAGCGCCTCGATGCGCGCGCGCGCGCGCTGCGCCCCCTCGGTGGTTGGCTGCACCGCGCCAGCGGCAACGGGCGCCACCATGGGCAGGGCCGGCGCCACGGGTGCGGCCGGCTCGAAGCCGGCCATGAAGGGGTTCGACGTGGTGCGCTGCGGACCCGCGGCGCCGTCCTCGGCCACGTCCGTAAGCACCTGCACCTCGAGTGGACCGCTTTGCTCGAGCGCGGCTCCCGAGCCGGCGAACACGTCCGCCTCATCGGCGCCCGCCGCACCGTTGCCGCTCCCGTTCGACATGGCTCGGGGTTAGCACCGACGGGAAGGCGGGTTCAACCTGCGCCGCCGCGCTGAACGGTCCAGCGGGCCAGGGCCAGGTCCACCAGCGTCAGCGGGGGCGGCGCCGGCATGGCAGCCAGGCGTGCGCGCACCTGCCGCCGCGCGCGCAGGCCCGCCCAGGCGGTGACCAGCGCCGCCAGCCCGAGCGCCAGGTCCACTTCGCGGCCCACCACGGCCCACGCGCGCCACCGCGGGATCGATCGCTCCAGCTCGCCGTCGATCTGCCACAGCCGCCGCCCCGTGGCCTGCTGCAGCGCCTGGTCGACGTCGGCGCCGGCGCCCATGGCCCGCAGTACGTCGGCCAGCGCGCCTGGGCGCTCGCCCTCGATGAGGCTGACGGCGCGCCCCGCCTGCGCGTAGGCCAGCGCGGCGTGCGCCTGGTCGTGCGGAAACCCCTGCGCCAATGCGCCGAGCGGGATGAGCGCGTCGGCCACGCGGGCGCGGGCCAGCACGGCGAGGTCATCGGCGGAGTGCTCGCCGGCGATGACGCGCGCGGCGCCCTCGTCGAGCCAGCGGGGCAGCTCGCGCCCGCCGGCGGCCTGCCGCACGCCCAGGTGCGCCAGCTCGTGCAAGAGCACCCGGCCGCGGTCTTGGCGCCGACCCGAGGCGGTCACGGCGACCACCACGCGCCGCGCGGCGGGGTCCGCGGCGCCGGCGGCCCAGTGCGGCAGGTGCCACGGC
>CAZONM010000272.1:0-8493 GCA_964580865.1 uncultured Myxococcales bacterium
GCTCAGCCGGCTTGACCGGCGGCGGCGGCGGCGGCGCCGGCTCGGCGGGCTTCTGCTCGCTGCAGGCGGAGAGGGCGAGGGCGAACGCGGCAGACACGAGGATCTTGTGCATGGTCGAGCTCCTTGCCGACCGTCTGACGCACCCAATGCGGATCGTCGAGGGGCGTCCGCCGCCACCGCCGTGGCTGCGGGCCTCTTGACGCAATCCTTACAGCGGAGGTCGGTTGCGTTGATGGTCGCCGGGCTTGGTCCTTGCCCCGATCCCTGCGTCGCGTCCTCGGCGTGTACCACGAGGTACGCGCCTGCGGTCCTCCTTGGCCTCGCGGCCAGTCCCTTCGCCGGGCTCGATCAACGCAACTGACCTCCGCTGTGCCAACCGCCCGTCCGCTACTTCGTGATGCCCGCCACCGCGTTGAGCGCGCTCCCGGCCTTGAACCACTCGATTTGCTCGGCGCTCATGGTGTGGTTGGCGCTGAACGACTCGGTGCTGCCGTCCTTGTGCTTGAGCACCACGGTGAGCGGCTTGCCCGGCGCCAGGTTGCTGAGGCCCTGCAGGCTCACCAGGTCGTCCTCCCGCACCTTGTCGTAGTCGGCGGCGCTGGCGAACGTGAGCGGCAGCATGCCCTGCTTCTTCAGGTTGCTCTCGTGGATGCGCGCGAAGCTGCGCACGATGATGGCGGCGCCGCCCAGGTGCCGCGGCTCCATGGCCGCATGCTCGCGCGAGCTGCCCTCGCCGAAGTTCTCGTCGCCGAACACCACCCACTTCCGGCCCGCGGCCTTGTAGGCGCGCGCCACGTCGGGGAACGGCTTGGTCTCGCCGGAGAGGACGTTCTTGCCCTCGCCGATCTTGTCGGTGAACGCGTTGGTGGCGCCGATGTAGAGGTTGTTCGAGATGTTGTCGAGGTGACCACGGTAGGTGAGCCACTTGCCGGCGGCGGAGATGTGGTCGGTGGTGCACTTGCCCTTGGCCTTGAGCAGCACGGGCGCGTCGACGATGTCGCGCCCGTCCCACGGCGCGAACTTGTCGAGCAGCGCGAGCCGCTTCGACGTGGGGTCCACCTTGACCTGCACCTTCGAGCCATCGGCGGCGGGCGCCAGGAAGCCCTCCTTGTCGACGACGAAGCCCTGCGCCGGTAGCTCGGCGCCCTGGGGCTCGGGGAACCGGAAGGCGGTGCCGTTCGCCGTGGTGATGGTGTCGGTGCGTGGGTCGAAGTCGAGGCGCCCGGCGAACGCCATCACCGTCACCTGCTCGGGGCTGCCGATGAACGCGAGGGTCTCGGGGTTCGAGTCGTTGCGCGCGCGGAAGTTGCGGTTGAACGACGTGACGATGGCGTTCTTGGTGCCGCTCGTGACGTCGTCCCGCTTCCACTGGCCGATGCACGGACCGCAGGCGTTCGACAGCACCGTGCCGCCGATGGCGTCGAACGTCGCCAGTTGGCCGTCGCGCTTGATGGTGAGGTGGATGGTCTCGCTGCCGGGCGAGATCAGGTACGGCACCTTGGCCTTGAGGCCCGCCTTCATGGCGGCTTCCGCCAGGCTGGCCGCGCGCGACACGTCCTCGTAGCTCGAGTTGGTGCACGAGCCGATGAGCGCCGAGGTGATGGTCTCGGGCCAGCCCTCGCTCTTCACCGTCTGCTTCATGGTGGAGATCGGGTGCGCCAGGTCGGGCGTGTGCGGGCCCACCAGGTGCGGCTCCAGCGTGGAGAGATCGATCTCGACGACGCGGTCGTAGAACTTGGCGGGGTCGGCCATCACCTCGGGGTCGGGCGCGAGCTCGGCCTTGTGCAGGTTGGCGAGGTCGGCCCAGGCGCCGCGGTTGGTGGCGCGCAGGTAGCGCTCCATGGACGCGTCGTAGGCGAACACCGAGGTGGTGGCGCCGTGCTCGGCGCCCATGTTGGCGATGGTGCCCTTGCCGGTGCACGAGATCGACGCCGCGCCCTCGCCGAAGAACTCGACGATATGGTTGGTGCCGCCCTTGACGGTCAGGATGCCCATGAGCTTGAGGATCACGTCCTTGGGCGAGGCGAAGCCCGACAGCTTGCCCGTGAGCTTGACGCCGATGACGCCGGGCCAGCGCAGGTTGAGCGGGAAGCCTGCCATGACGTCGACAGCGTCGGCGCCGCCGATGCCGATGGCCACCATGCCGAGGCCGCCGGCGTTGGGCGTGTGGCTGTCGGTGCCGATCATCATGCCGCCGGGGAACGCGTAGTTCTCGAGCACCACCTGGTGGATGATGCCGGCGCCGGGCTTCCAGAAGCCCAAGCCGTACTTCTGTGCCACCGTCTGCAGGAAGTCATAGACCTCCTGGTTCTCGTCGACGGCGCGCAGCAAGTCGGGCTTGGCGCCCACGTGCGCTTGGATCAGGTGATCGCAGTGCACGGTGGAGGGGACCGCCACCTCCTTCTTGCCCGCGTGCATGAACTGCAGGAGCGCCATCTGCGCGGTGGCGTCTTGCAGCGCCACCCGATCGGGGTAGAGGTTGGCGTAGCTCTTCTTGCGCACGAGCGCCTTACCGTCCTCGTCAGCCACGGCCTCGAGGTGGGCGGCCAGGATCTTCTCGGTCAGGGTGAGTGGCCGACCGAGCGCGGCGCGCGCCTCCGCATGCTTGGCCTTCATCTTCGAGTAGGTCTTCTGGATGAGCTCGACGCCGTCGATCACGGGACACCTCGATGGAGTGCGACAAGAAATCGTCTCGAGGTGAGATAGCAGAAAGCGGCGGCTCGTCCAGCGCCGTGCGCCCACCGAGGCACTGCGGCCTCGCCCTTGACCGGCCGATCCCGTTCGGCGGAACCTCGTCGCAGCGAAGGGGACCGAGATGACCTACGAGCGCAATGCGATCACGGCGTTTGCCCAGGCCACGGTGGCCGCGCGCGACTTGATCGAGACCAAGTTCGCGTCCACCGCGTTCACCGGCGCCGTGCCCCGACGGGTCAAGGTCGACGCGCCCATGGTCGAGTCCACCGGCGGCGGCAAACAGGCGCGCGAGTCCATCGTGCTCAAGGGCGAGAGCGGCGACCCCGCGCACAACATCGCGTGCGGCTTCCTCGACATCGGGCTGCGCGCGTGCGAGGTGCGCTCGTACGCAGCGCTCAACCTGCTCCACCGGCAGCGCTTCAGCAACGCGCTCGATCTGCACCAGAGCGAGTACGACAAGTTCCTCGGCGAGCTGAAGGCGCTGCTCGAGGGCGAAGGCTTCGTCTTCAAGGTCGTCGAGGCGGAGGAGCAGCGCGCGCGCGGCGGGCCCGAGGCTTCGCGCAGCTCGGGCACGGGCGCCATGTTCGCGCTCGGCCTGGTGACCGCGCTCATCGTCATCGGCCTGGTGGTCTTGTTCGCGCTGCGGTGATCACCGCCACTGGCCCGCGAGGGCGTCGGGCACGACCAGCGCGAAGGCGTCGCCGTGCACGTTGAGCTCGGCGTCCGAGCCGAACGCGAGCACGC
This sequence comes from uncultured Myxococcales bacterium, assembly GCA_964580865.1. Taxonomy (GTDB): domain Bacteria; phylum Myxococcota; class UBA727; order UBA727; family VGSZ01; genus JACOUT01. Next base: position 3,439 of record CAZONM010000272.1, read on the forward strand.
CGGCGCTGCCCGTGGGTCCCGGCAGCCGGTACGTGAAGCCGCGCGCGCTCGGGCGCTCGCCTTCGAGCTCCACCGCGGTCCACGTGGCGCTCGCCACGTCGAGCTGCCACAGGTCGTCGAGCACGCTCTCACCGCGCGGCGAGTCGGAGCCGAAGCCCAAGATCAGCGTGCCCTCGTCGGGTGACAACGCGAGCCACGGGTAGCGGCGGCCCGCGGGCGCGTCGACGGCGCCGGGGGCCACCTCGCTCCAGCGCTCGCCCACCGCGTCGAAGCGCCACACGTCACGGTGAAAGGTGGCCGCGAACCCCGACATGCCCATGCCGCTCGCCAACAGCGCGCCGCCGTCGGCCAAGGGCACGATGCCGGCGTCGTAGCGCCCCGGCGGGCCGTCGATGTCGAGGCGCGTGAACGTGCGCGTGGCCGGGTCCCAGCGCCAGGTGTCCGACGTGAAGCCCGACGAGTTGGCGCCGCCATAGACGAAGCCCCGATCGACGACGGGCGAGAAGAACGCGTGGCAGCCGATGGGGTGATCGGCGGGGCCTGTGGCGAGCGCGACGGTGTTCCCGCTGTCGACCTCCACCAACACCGCGGTGTCCTCGTCGAGCATCTGGCGGTTGCGGCCGCCGACGATCACGAGCTCCCGCCGCCCCTCGTCGAAGAACGCGCACGCGCAGAAGCGCGCCACGTCGAGCGCGCCGGCGCTAACGCCCGCGAGCCCCGCGTCGCCGGTCGAGAGCGCCACGATCTCGTCGCTGACCCGGAGCGCGTCGTCGACGCCGCCCACGAGGTGCCCGGCGGTCACCGACGCGCCCCAGCGGGGCGTGAGGCCGCTCACCTCCACGGGCTCGAAGCGAAAGGTCAGGTTCTCCTCGTCGGGCGGCAGCTCGTCGTCGGGCGGCGTTGCCAGCGGGCACGCGACGCTCAGCGCCGCCAACCACATCGAGCCCACCACATCGCGCGCGCGCATCGCGTCCTCCTCGCCCTCGTTCGACCGCGGTCAGCAAAGCACGCGACGTGCCAGGCGCGAGTGATCGCGACGCGCACACCGCGCGCGTGGCGCCCGCGTCACCCAGTCGTGCCAGGCGGCCGTGTCAGGCGGCCGTGTCAGGCGGTCGCGTCGGGCCACGTGCGGCGGCCGCGTCGAGGGTCGTCGTCGTCACTGGCCGCTGGCGGCGCGCACCACCTCGGCCGCGCGCTTGTCGGCGAGCTCGAGATCGTCCTTGTGCTTCACCAAGACCCCCAGGGTCTGGCGCAGGGTGCCCTCGTCGACGACGCCGCGGCCGAGCGCTCCCAGGGCGCGCGCCCAATCGATGACCTCGCTGATGGAGGGGGGCTTGCGCAGGTCGAAGGAGCGCAGCTTGTGCACCGCGCCCACCACCGCGCGCGCCAGGGCCTCGTCGATGCCGGGGACGCGGGCGCGCACGATGGCCAGCTCGCGCTCCCGATCGGGGAGCGTGATCACCAGGTGCAGGCAGCGCCGCCGCAACGGGTCCGACAGGTCGCGCGCGTTGTTCGAGGTCAGCACCACCGCGGGGCGGCCGGCGGCGCGGAGGGTGCCGATCTCGGGGATGGTGACGGCGAAGTCGGCCAGCACCTCGAGGAGCATGGCCTCGAGCTCGGGGTCGGCCTTGTCGATCTCGTCGATGAGCAACAGCACGGGCCGCGGTGATCGAATGGCGTGCAACAGCGGCCGCGCCACCAGGAAACGCTCGGAGAAGAAGAGCGTGTCGGTGGCGGCGAGCTTCTCCACTGCCGCGTCGAGGTGGGCCGCGCCCACCAGCTCCTGCAGGTGGTCCTTCAACAGCTGCGTGTACAAGAGCTGCTTGCCGTACTCCCAATCGTAGAGGGCGCGGCTCTCGTCGATCCCTTCGTAGCACTGCAGACGGATGAGCTCGCGCCCCTCGGCCTCGGCGAGGGCGCGCGCCAGGTCGGTCTTGCCCACGCCGGCGGGGCCCTCCACCAACAGCGGCCGCTCGAGGCGCGCCGCCAAGAACGCGGCGGTGGCGATGCGCTGGTCGGGCAGGTAGCCCACGGTGCGCAAGCGGCGCTCCACGTCGTCGGGATCGGCAAACGGCACGAGGGCGTCGGTCATGGGTGCTTCCCGCAGGCGCGCGAGCGTGGCACATCTCGGATATCGGCAGGAGGCGCCCGTGACCGATCCCGAGATCCTCGACGCCGAGCCCCTGACCGGCGCTCCCTCCGGCGGCGGCCTGGTGGAGCTGGTGGCGGGCGCCCTCACCAAGGCGCTGCCGGGCCGCTTGATCAAGGTCGACGGCTCGACGGTCGTGGTCGGCGGCCGTGTCGACGGCGACGTCACCGTGCAGGTCACGCCGCTGTTCCTGGTGGTCGCGTTTCGCGGCGCGCGTTTGGCCGTGGCCGGGCGGTCGCCGCAGGAGCTCGCCGCCGAGGCCGCCGACAAGGCCGCGCGCTTCGCTACCGATGCGCTGGCCGTGTTCGAGGAGCAAGAGACCGCGGGCCTTCTGCGCACCGTGGTCATCGCCGTGGCGCAGGGTCGCTTGGCCGGTGTCGTCGACGACGGCCAGCTCCCGTCGTCGGCCCCTCCTGCAGCCGCGCGCCTGTACAGCTGCAACGGCGGCGTCTCGCGCCCGCCCACGCGCGACGAGCAGCGGTGGATCGCGCGCGAGACCGGCGGGCTAACGGGCAAGCTCCGCCGCAAGATCGTGGCCAAGGTCTTCAAGCGCGTGGGCGCCTCACTGGAGCACGCCGTCACCGCGCGCGGCGCCGAGCTGCGGGTCGACGCGGGCCGCCGCACCCTCGGCAAGGGCGGCGACTGACCGTCCGCACAGCGACCGGCGATCTTGGTGCGACATCGCCCGACCTCACGGCTGTCTCGCGTCAAGACGCCGCCAGCGCGGCGCGGCACACTCGGGGCATGTACCTGAAGCTCCGCCACGCCGTCGCGCTCGCCCTCGTGGTGGGCTTGGTCTCGGTGCTGCTCTACCGGTTCGTCACGTCGGGCACCGAGGCGCCCGTGATGGTGGTCGCGCCTCTGCCGTCCGCGCCGCCGCTCCCGCCACTCGTGCCGGAGCCGTGGATTCGCCCTGAGCGCCACCCCGCGGAGACGCGGCCGTTCCTCGACCTCGAGGCCGCGGCCGTGCAGTGCGCCGCCTGCGACGCGGAGCTGGTGGGGTACCGACAGGACGGGTCGCTCGCGTCGAGGATCGCCATGGAGCTGTGCGTGCGGCGAAAATGCAGGCCCGATGCTCCGAGCCACCCGGTGTGCGCCGGCGAGGAAGCGCACCGCTGATCGAGCGCGCCGCGCCCGCCGGGCGTTTTCTTGCGACGGCGCCAACCGGCCCCCATAGTGGCTCATCGGAGCCACCATGCGCCTCAGCCTGCACCGCCGCCCGCGCTTCCTGCCCACCTCGCTGATCCCCCGCGGCGCGCGCGAGCCCGAGCGACCGAAGCTCCGCAGCGTGCGCGATCACCTGCACGACTCGCTGCCGCCGCGACCGGCGCCCCGCTCGTGGTGGGTCATCGTGGTGGCCGTGGCGCTGAGCGCAGGCACCATGGCCATCGCCGCCGGCCGCGTGCTGCGCTCGTCGTCGACGACGGTGCAGACGACGGCGTTGGCCGAGGCGGCCGAGCAGGGGACGCGCGCGCTCATCGACGAGCAGGTGCACCGCCGCTTGCGCTCGCTCCGGTAGCGGCGCCCGGCGGCGCCGTGTGACCCGGGCAGCGCGGCGGCGTCCCTGCGCCACCGTTCGGGTACACTGCGCGCAGCCACCATGAAGATTTGCCCCTCCTGCGGCGAGGTCTACGGCGATCAGGTCGCTCACTGCACGAGCGATGGTCAGGCGTTGACCGACTCCAGCGGCAACGTGCCCGTGAAGGAGTGGGCGGTGCCCTTGGGCAGCGTGGTGGGCGGCTACCGCCTGGTGGATCGCCTGGGCAAGGGCGGCATGGGCGTGGTGTACCGCGCCGAGCATCAGCGGCTCGGCAAGAAGGTCGCCATCAAGATGCTGCGCCCGGACCTGGCGCCCAACGGCGCGCTCGTGCAGCGCTTCTTCGACGAGGCGCGCGCCGCCACCCGCATCGGCCACGACGGCATCGTCGAGATCTTCGACTTCATCGAGGAGGGCCCACACCGCTGCTACGTGATGGAGCTCCTGGAGGGCCACGCCGTGTCGGCGGAGCTCGACGGCAAGGCGCTGACGCCCGAGCGCGTGGTCACCATCGGCGTGCAGGTGGCGTCGGCGCTGGCCGCCGCGCACGACGCCGGCGTCATCCACCGCGATCTCAAGCCCGACAACGTGTTCCTGCGCAAGACGTCCGACGGCAGCGTGCGGGTGAAGCTCCTCGACTTCGGCATCGCCAAGCTCAAGGAGAGCGACGACGCGGGCGCCAGTCTCACGCAGACCGGCGTGGTGCTGGGCACGCCGGCCTACATGTCGCCCGAGCAGCTCGAGGGGCTGAAGGTCGACGCGCGCAGCGACATCTACGCCCTCGGCGTGCTGCTCTACGAGATGACCACCGGTGTGCGCCCGTTCCGCGGGCGCACCGTGGCCGAGGTGATCCTGAAGCACGTGCGCGAGGCGCCGGTGCCGCCGAGCCAGGTAGTGGGCACGCCGCTGCCCTTCGCGCTCGAGACCACCATCCTCGCGTGCCTCGAGAAGGATCGGGAGCGGCGCCCGCAGACCATGGGCGACGTCGTCTCGCTGCTCGAGGACGTCGACACGCGCGCGCCCGCGGCGACCGCCACGCCGACGCGCGTGGGCGCCGTGTCTACGGGGCCCACGCGCGCGCCGGCGCACACCGGCGCGACCCAGCCTGTGCCCACGGGCTCACTGTCCACGGGCGAGCTCGCCTCGGTGCGCTCGCCGCTGCGCGTGGCCGGGTGGGCCTTGGCCGGCGTCGCGGTGGCGGGCGCCATCGGCGGCGGCGCGTGGTTCGGTGTCACGCGGCTCATGGCCGCGCAGCGGGCCGCCAGCGGGCCGCCCGTGGTCGCCTCCGAGCCCGCGCCGCCTGCGCCGTCACCGAGCGCGCCCGTGGAGCCCGCCGCCACGCCCGAGCCGCCAGCGCTCCCCACGGTGC